>CAZUJM010000213.1:7468-10589 GCA_964620405.1 uncultured Pirellulaceae bacterium
GTATCATAGGGTCGATCATCAGCGGCATCTCCATGGCCAACATGCACTGCCTCAAGGGTGCCGAAGGCATCTGAGCCCGTTCCGGAAGCTACCGAAGACGCAACCATGCCCAAAGACTTTCTCGAGGGACTCCGCGACCGCTACGACCTGGTGGTGATCGGCAGCGGACTGGCCGGCATGACCACGGCCAACATCCTGGCCCGGGCGGGCCGCAGCGTGCTGTTGCTGGAGCAGCACTACAAGCTGGGCGGCATGGCGACCTGGTTCAAGCGTCCCGGCGGTCACATCTTCGACGTGTCGCTGCACGGATTCCCGGTGGGGATGATCAAGAGCTGCCGCCGGTACTGGACGGCCGAGATCGCCGACTCGATCGTGCCCCTGGAGAACATCCGCTTCGACAACCCGATGTTCTCGCTGACAACTCGTTACGACCGCGTGGATTTCGAGCGACTGTTGACTACGCGGTTCGGCATCGCGCCGGAGAAGGTCACGGAGTTCTTCGACACGGCCCGCGGCATGAATTTCTACGACGACCAGCTGACCACGACGCGCCAGCTGTTCGACCGTTTCTTCCCGGGCCGCGAGGACGTGATCCGGCTGCTCATGGAACCGATCACCTACGCCAACGGTTCGACGCTGGAAGACCCGGCCATCACCTACGGCATCGTCTTCTCGAACTTCATGTCGAAGGGCGTGTACACGTACCAGGGTGGCACGGACCAGCTGGTCGAACGCATGACGGCCGAGATGCGGCGGAACGGCGTCGACATCCGCATCCGCTGCGACGTCTCGAAGGTGGTCGTCGAACAGGGTCGTGCGCGGGGCGTCGTCGTCAATGGTCGGCTGATCCCGGCCGGTGCCGTTGTGTCCAACGCGAACCTGAAGAGCACCGTGCTGCGGCTGGTCGACGCGGAGTGCCTGGATCGGCAGTACGTCGAGCAGGCGCAGGAGGTGCGGCTCAACAACAGCAGCACCCAGGTCTACATGGGGCTGAAGCCGGACGAGCGGATCGACGAGTCGACGGGCGACCTGCTGTTCACATCCACCGCGCCGGCGTTCCGCACCGACCTGCTGCTGAGCAAGGACGTGACCAGCCGCACCTACTCGTTCTACTACCCGCGCACTCGCCCGCACGGCCGGCCGCGGTGCCTGATCGTCTCCAGCACCAACGCCCGCTATGAGGACTGGTCCGGGCTGGACGACGTGGAGTACGAGGCCAGCAAACGGGAACTGATCGAGACGACGTTGGACCATCTGGAGCGTTACGTGCCAAACATCCGGCAGCGGCTGGACCACGTCGAAGCCTCCACGCCGCGCACCTTCCAGCACTACACGCAGCACGCGCTCGGCGCGAGCTTCGGGACTAAGTTCGAGGGCCTGGCGGTGAGCCGGGCGCTGCCCGAGCAGGTCCGGGGCCTCTACCATGCGGGCAGCGTGGGCATCATCATGTCCGGCTGGCTCGGCGCGATCAACTACGGCGTCATCGTCGCCAACGATGTCGACTCTTACCTGATGAAAACCTCCACGAGTACCCCCGCATGTCCGCAGACGGCTCCCCTGTAAGCGCCGCACCCCTGATGGATCGCGCCCAGATCGAGGCTCGGATCCCGCATCGCCCGCCCATGCTGCTTGTCGATCGCGTGCTGGAGAAATCCGACAAGCATCTGGTGGGCGAATACACGTTTCCCGCCGAGGCGTTCTACTTCCAAGGCCACTACCCCGACTATCCGCTCGTGCCCGGCGTGATCCTCTGCGAAGCCTGCATGCAATGCGGCGCGATCCTGCTCTCGGAGCATGCGGCCGAGGGCGTGCCTGTCGCCACGCGGATGAACGACGTTCGGTTTCGCAAAATGGTTCGTCCCGGCGAAACCGTGCGGATGCGAGTGGAGCTGGTGGAGCGTGTGGCCAACGCGTTCTTCATGCAGGGCAAGATCACTCGCGGCACGGAAGTCGTCCTGCGGTTCGAGTTCGCCTGCGCTGCGGCCACGCCGGGCGAGGACGCCTGAGCCATTCCGTCCAGAGACCTTCAGCGCCCTCCTCCCAGCAACCGTCCTGCCACCAGCCTTCCGCCATGCGAGGCCTCCGATGGATTTCCTGCAGCTGCGCGACAAGACCATGGTGGTCCTGGGCGTCGCCAATCGCAAGAGCGTGGCGTACCACGTCGCCCGCATCCTGATCGACGCCGGCGCCCAGGTCGTGCTGGTGGTGCGCAGCGAGGCGCGGCGGGAGTCGGTCGGAAAACTGTTTCCGGGAACGCCCATCGAAGTGTGCGACGTGGAGTTCCCCGAGCAGATCGCGGCGCTCGCCGATTCGCTGCGAGATCGCCATCCGCGCATCCACGGCCTGCTGCATTCGATCGCCTTCGCCGACTACTCCGGCGGTCCCGTGCCGTTCCATGAGACCGGCAAGGCGCAGTTCCTCCGCACGATGGACATCTCGTGCTACTCGCTGATGGCCGTCTGCAACGCGCTGAAGGACCTGCTCGATCCGGACGCGTCCGTCGTCACCGTGTCCATTTCGACCACGCAGATGGCGAACGAGAACTACGGCTTCATGGCGCCCATCAAGGCGGCCCTGGATGCGAGCCTGGCGTTCCTGGCTAAGTCGTTCAGCCGCTTCTCCCGCGTCCGGTTCAATGCCGTCGCGCCGGGACTGCTGAAGACAAGCGCGTCGGCGGGAATCCCGGGGTACGTCGATGCCTACCTGTTCGCCGAGCAGGTGATTCCGCGACGAGCGGCGGTGACGACGGAGGAAGCCGCCAGCACGGCCGCGTTCCTGCTGAGTCCTCGTTCCAGCGGCATCAATGGCCAGAAGATCGTGGTCGACGCCGGCATGGCCATCAACTACTTCGACGACCACATCATCGCCGGCACGCTCGCCCAACCGCCGCGACCATCGTAGTCAGCACACGTCGCGTGCTGAACGAAGCGGCTCATCGACAGACACTCGCCCATCGCCGCGCAAGCACGCATCGAAGCAACGATCGGCACACGGAGTGTGCCGACTACACGGCGAATCGTAGTCAGCACACGCCGTGTGCTGAACAAAGCGGCTCATCGACAGACACTCGCCCATCGCCGCGCAAGCACGCATCGAAGCAACGATCGGCACACGGAGTGTG
>CAZUJM010000214.1:0-10519 GCA_964620405.1 uncultured Pirellulaceae bacterium
TGTCTGCGCCTATGATCCGTTCGCCAAGGGACTGGAAGGAGCTGCGGAAGAGATCTTTCATTGCGGCTTTCCCGGCGCCCGCCTGACCTGGACCACGGACATCCGCGAGGCGTTGCAGGGCGCGTCGTACATCGTCTCGTCGGGCGGAGCACCGCGCAAGGAGGGAATGACGCGTGAGGATCTGCTGAAAGGCAACGCAGAGATCGCCGCGCAGCTGGGACGCGACATCCGCGAATACTGCCCGCAGGTCAAGCTCGTTGTCGTGATCTTCAACCCGGCTGACATCACGGGCCTGACGACGCTGGTTCACGCGGGGATCGCCCCCAGTCGCGTCGCTACGCTGGCGGCGCTGGACAGTACCCGCTTGCAGACGGCGCTAAGCCAGCATTTCGGAGTGCCTCAGGACGCCGTGACCGGATGCCGCACTTACGGTGGCCATGGCGAGCAGATGGCGGTCTTCGCGAGCACGGCCAAGGTCGACGGCAAACCGTTGCTCGATCTGATCGGTACCCCTGCCCTGCCCCGGGAAACCTGGGACGCCATCAAGTTGAAGGTCTGCCAGGGTGGCAAACGCATCATCGACCTGCGAGGACGCAGCTCGTTCCAGAGCCCGGCGCACCAGTCGTTGCTGATGGTGCGCAGCGCGATCAGTTCCGAGCCGTACCCGTGGCCCGTAGGCACCTATGTGAACCAGGGAGAGTTCCGGCACATCATGATGGCCATGGAAACCAAGGTGGACACGGGCGGAGTGCACTACTCGATGCCCGTGGGCACGAGCGAGGAACTGCAGGATCTCAAGACCTCCTACGGGCACCTCGTGAAGTTGCGAGATGAGGTGATCCAGATGGGGATCCTGCCGCCCCTGGATCAGTGGGCGAGCGTGAACTCGCACCTCGCGTAGACTCCCAGGGGATCCCGTGCGTCGCCATAGGCAACGCACACCGATTTGAGGTGCCTGGAAAAGAAGGGCACTGTGCAGGCTCTCGACCTCCCCTGGGAGGCGAGAGCCGGGCGGCGTCATGCGTTTGGAGTGCGGGAGTCGTCGGGAGGACCGGTGTCTCTCCTGGGCTGGTTCTGCCAACGGTCCAAGCGTTCACGTCTCTTCCGCCATTGCTGGTATCGCTGGTCGCCCGGGCGGTTGACGAACCACAGGCCAGCGGCGCTAGCCACGGCCAGGGCGAGGATTCCCAGCAGAGCCCATGAAGACCAGCCCTGCCGAGTCGCCGTCGGTGGCGCAAGAGGTCGAATCTGGATGCCGATCAGCAGCGGTGCCAACTGCCGCACCACGGTTTCCGTTTTCTCATTCGCTCCTTGTCTCGCCTGCGCCGCGGATCCGGGCGAGGTGAGGTAGTCGTTTTGGAACGACCACAGTTTCAAGAAGATGCCGGTAGCCTCGACGTCGACGCGAATCTTGTCGCCTTGGGGAATGGATTCCGGCAGTTCGGGAAGGCAGATGGTCACGGGGAACGATCCGTAGGCGATCCCGGATTCGCGATCGACCAGTTCATGTCGCGTCGCCACCATGCACTCCACTTCGTAGTAATGGTGGATGCCCAGTCGCTGTCGCTCCCGGGGATCTTCCACGGCGACTCGCAAGGCTCGGCGAGCCGTTCCGACAACGCGAAAGATCTGCGAACGGAGACCGGCTGGTTTCGAGAGCACCGATTCCAGCGGCAGGTCGGGGGCTGTGCCGAAGCTCCTGTCGCCTGTCAGCCCGAGTCGGCGCGCAGTCGCCAGCAGGCGGTAGAAACATTCCGAGTCTTCGTGGGTCAGTTGGGGACGCGGAGCTAGTGTGTCCAGCAGTGTCACGTCGAACTGGTGGGAACCCAGGGTCGCGAGGTCGGCAGGGACATTCCATGGAGCAGGCAGCGGGGCATCGGGGTACCAGGCAAGATGATCGCTGGCGAAGTATAGACTCGCCTTTTCCCCGATCGTGTCGCCCGTCTTCAAGAAGATCGCGTCGCAACGCACGGGTAGGCGGGGCAGGTCCGACGCAGGTGCCTGCCGGGGCCAAGATGCAGGCAGTTGACGAGCGTAGACGAACAAACGCCGCTGGTCGACCGAGGATATGACTTCAATGCGGTAGATGAACTGATGCCCATAGCGTTTCGCCGTCTCGGGAGGAACGGGCATGGGTTGCCAGCCGATGGCCTCGCCAAACACCTGGAACAGGCGGCCTCGCGCGTTCACCGGCGCGGCATCGACAGGCTGCCAGTCTGTCACTGGCTGACTCCACTGGTAACGCTGCCAGGCATCCAAACGATTCAGCACATGCAGCAAGCGATGGATCGGCTCCGTCTCGTCGGGTGACATTGGGCTGTCATCGCGAAAGAAAGCCCAAACACTTTCGTCCAGTTGGAATAGTCGCAGCGTCTGCTGGAGATCCGTGTGGTCGAGGGATGGGGTGGAGTCCTGCGCTTCGGTTGAAGCTGGTGTCATCGTGAGCGCCCAACCGAGGAGCAGGCTCATCGCGAGGCAGGGCAGGAATGCGTTGTTGGCTTGTGCTTGTTTCATGGCCTCGCCTCGGGATCTGGCGGGGCATTGGTTGCCTGCAGGGACTGGATTCGTAAATCGGCCGGAGGTCGGGACCGAGCGGCCACCGTGCCGCTGCGAAAAGCGACAGTTGCCGCGAAGACGCCCAAAGCCGCCAGGGCAAGGCAGCCCAGGAGCAGGACCGGCAGGCCCACTGATCCGGGGTTGCTGACCTGGCCTGCACGCGGCGCATCGGGCTCCGTGCGAAGGGATGCTTCCAAGTTGGCGGCCAGAACCACGGGGGCTACGAGCATCGAATCACCGCGGGCGTAGGCCCAACGTTTGTAGACGCAAGCGTGAAGACGGACCGGCACTGCCATCTCCATGCCCTCCCCTACCCCGCTTGGCAGGTTCAAGGAGTAGACCACGATCGGCGAGGTGCCACCCGATTCAGGAAAGAGCCAGCACTGCCAGTAGTTCGTGATCCCGTGCTCATTAGCCGGCGCTGCCAATGCATGGGCTCGGCGAAGGGTACCCTGAAGCTGGACGATTCGGCCTCGGTAGAAGTCGGTTTGGCGATAGAGTTGCAGGTAGGTCGCATTCCCCTGGCTGGCCTGCTGCAGTTGAACTGGCGAAGCGTCTCGCAGGTACGCGAACAGTTGGAACCAAGCTTCTGACTCCTCCGGGCGGAAGTAGGTGTCGTCTCGAACGGAGCGGAGTAGTTCCGCATCCAGGACGGGCGGCGCGGCAAAGGGGGGCGCCCCATCGGTCGATGCGGTCTCCGGTGAGGAACCTCCGGGCCCGGCATGATGCGTTTCGGTCGTTGGTGCCGGGGACGCCGTCACCGTCCAGAACCAGTTCCAGCTCGTGGGATTCGAGGCGTGCTGCATCAGGGCCAGGACGAGCATCAGCATGGTGAATAAACGAATCAGGCGCTGACGCATGCGGCGTTGCTGGAGGTCGGCGGTCCGGGAGCCAAAAAGGGCCCGAGGGGGCTGGTGTGTGAGACGCATTGTCAGACTCCCCCTTTCACCAAGGAAGCTTTGGTCAGGTCCGCGACCGAATTCTACCAGCGAGTCGCGCCGCGAAGAGGGCTCGGCTCATGCCGAGGTCCCTGTGGGGGCAGCGGCTCCGGGTTTCCTTCGGACGTTCTTGATCCCGCGATCGGGTTTGGGCTCCTATCCGTTGCAACCGGATTGGTCAACCGAAACCAAATCTGGGTTATTGTGGAACCAAAGTCTAAGCGATCCCGATGCTTTGGGACGCCGGATGCGTTGGTGCGGTGCAGCGAAGGGGCGGAATAGGTGCCGCCATGCCGAGGCCTGTGGGGACGCCTTGGCATGAAAGGCCTCGGTCGGGCCGGCGTGGCAAAGAAGGGGAAAACCCGAATCGGTCGCCGGATCGAGGAATGGCAAAGTGTCCGCAGGCGCCCAGGCCCGGAGGGCTGGTAGCGGCCCTCGCTGGAAAGGACGCTTACAGGACTCCTGGGGCCGATTTACGGTCTCAGCATAATTGCCTATTGGGGGAAAAACCAATAACTTGTTGTTTGGCAGGAGGTTGCAGATCGCCCGTACCGGAACCGGGCGACGGCCTGGACGCCCGCACTCCCCCGAGGCAGAAGAATGCCCGGGGGTCCTTCGCTGGAGTCCTGCCAGCGGGCCCGCATGATCGGCTCGGCGATCGTCTGCTCGGGGCCGCTTTGGTTGTTCCTTGTCCTTCTGAAGATTTCTGGGGTCATGGTGCAGTTTTGGAGTCCGCGACGAGAGCCCGGCCTGAACGGTCACCAGGGCGTTTTACGCCCAGGGGTGCGTTGCGCCGGTTCTCCGGTCATTGGCGTCCTTTCCAGCCGCAGACGCGTGCAGCCAGCTTCCCTGCTGCTGATGCTGATATTGATCACCATGGCTAGTACGCGAACGGCTTCCGTGGAAGCACGTGAGCCTGCCGCGGAGTTCCTGCGAGAACTGAAGTCGCGGGGTTACTACGCCCTGGCCATCGAATACTTGGACCGCCTGTCGCGGAGTGCTTCCCTGGATGCGTCGATCCGCGAGACGATTGACTTTGAACGCGGCGAGGTACTGGTGCCGGCGGCGATTGCCGAGCGTCAGTTGTCGCGCCGCCAAGAGATGCTCGACTTGGCCAAGCAGGCGTTCGAGCGTTTTCTCCAGGAGCATCCCCAGAGCAGTCAGGCCGTGCTGGCGCGAGGGCGTCTGGCCAATGTCCTGATCGAGCAGGCGCGACTGCGGATGCTGGAGGCGAATCGCGAAGGGACGTCGGAAGCGGCGCGGGAGTCGCTGCGGCAGCAGTCACGCGATCTGCTAAAGACGGCGGCCGAAACCTACGGCGACCTTCAGGGGCAGTTGCGAAGCCAGCTGGAAGCAATCCCTGAGGATCTGGACGAGAAGAAGGATGCGGCCAAGATTCGCTTGCGGGACGACCTGCGGGCGGAGTACGTGCATGCGCGTTTTATCGTAGCGATGGCGGCTTACGAACGAGCCCAGTCGTGGCCCGAGGGAAGCGATGATCGCAAGGCGGCCCTTCGCGAAGCCGAGAAGTCCTTCGGGGAAGTGGCCAAGAAGTATCGTCGACGGGTGCACGGAATTTCGGCGTTGCTGTTCCAGGGACGCTGCTATCAGGAGCTGGGGGACCTTCGCAAGGCGCTGTCATTCTACGAGGAACTGCTGATGCTGCCGGACAACGAGCCCGTTTTCCGGCCGATCAAGACAAAGGCCCTCCGGGGCGCCATGGAGGCTTGGACTACACCGGAGGTGAACGACGTCGCGAAGGCGATCGAGAAGTCCGAGGCCTGGCTCGACAAGCAGCGACCGGACGAACGACAGGACGAGGACTGGACTGCCGTGAAATGGCTGCTGTCCCAGGCTTATCTGGCCAAGGCCAAGGCGGAGGAGAATGGTCCGAAGAAGACCGAGGCCACGCAGGCCGCTCGACGCTGGGCCTTGGAGGTCGCGAAGCTCGACAGCCCCTTCCAATCGGACGCCCAGGCCTTGCTTGCGGACACGGGGCAGGTCCCGGTCGCGGTAACCGAGGATGCAGCCAGCAAAATGTCCACTTTCGGCGAAGCCCTCGCGGCCGCCGAGGAAGCGCTGACGCAGCGGCAGGTGCTGACCCGAACGAGGGCCACGCTGGAGGAGCGTTTGACGCAGTTGGCTGACGGAGCGGAAAAGGAAGAGGTGCGGAAGCAGGTGGAGGAAGCCAACTCGCAGTTGGAGACGCAGGACGGGCAGGCTCGCCAACTCTTGCAGAGGGCGGAGCAACTGGCTACGGAGGAGACGAGTTCCGAGCAGTTGAATCTGGTTCGCTTCTACCAAGCAGCGCTTTATTTCTACGAAGGTGACTATCCACGCGCGGCCGTCATCAGTGAGTTCTTGGCGACGCGTTACCCGAATTCGACGGCGGGCCAGCGGGCCGCGCCGGTGGCATTGTCCGCGCTGGTTCAGTTGTTGGGAAACGGCAATGAACCGTGGACGCAGCCGCTGCGATCTCGGATTGGCAAGACGGCGCGTCAGATCGCGGAACGCGATCCTGGGCGTCCGGAAGTCGCCGATGCCTTGGGAGTCCTGGTTACGCTGGCCTTGCGTTCCGGAAAGCCCGAGGAAGCCGAATCGTTTACCGAGAGACTTCCCGAGGATTCGCCCAAACGTGCGGCCGCGGAACTGGCCGTCGGACAGGCGTTCTGGAACCAGGCGGCCACGGCGAAGGGCAAGGACGCGGAGGCGTTGCGGGGACGAGCGGTTAAGTGGCTGGAGCAGGGGTTGGCACGCGAGTCGGACGAAGTGACCGCGAGCCAGTTGATGGCCGCCCTGCTGGTCGCCCAAAACGCGGTCAGCCAGGGGCAGTCACGGCGGGCGATCGAGATTCTGGAACAGCCTGGCCGCGGGCCGAAAGCTCTGGCCGATGAGAATCACCGACTTTTCGCCACGGGCGAGTTGAAACAACGGACATTCGCCTTGGCGATCACCGCTTACATTAGCGCGCTGCCGGAGATGGAGGATCCGCAGGAGGGAATCGCCAAGGCACTGGCGACGCTCGACCAGTTGAAAACCGTGTCCCAGGGACAGGGAGAGTCGCAGCGGATGGCTGCCACCTACTTGTCACTGGCCAGGAACCTCGAGCAGCAGATCAAGGAAGCGCCCGCCGAACGACGGGCGACCCTGGTGGAGGCGTTCGATCGTTTTCTCGACCGCGCCGCGGAGGCAAGCAAGGAGTTGGGAGGACTGCTGTGGGTGGCCGAGTCGTATGTCGGCTTGGCCAAGGCGATCAAGGATGGTGGCGGTGAGGACCCGGGCGCCATGTATGGAAAGGCCCTGAAGACATACGATGAGATCCAGCGCCGCGCGAAGGGAGGGCAACTGAAGCTGGCCACGCAGGAATCGCTGCTTGTCCGGAGTCGACTGGCGATCGTCTACCGCGAAATGGGAAAGTATTCGGCGTCGTTGGATGCATTTGCCGAAATCCTCGCGGACCAGGAAAACCAGATCCACGTGCAGATGGAAGCCGCCAAGACGCTGCAGGCTTGGGGAGACGCCGGCGAATTATCGGCCTACGAACGGGCCATTCAGGGAGACCGTCCGGACCCCAAGACGAAGCGGAATCTTGTCTGGGGCTATGGTCGGGTGGCCCGCTCGGTGGCCAGCAATCCGGAACTCCGGGAACTGTTTCTCGAAGCGCGATACTGTCTGGCGGAGTCGCGTTTTCGCTGGGCCGGCAAGCAATCGGCAGCGGCTCGAGAAAAGGGCCTCAAGGACGCGGAGCAGGACATCGTGATGACCTTGAAGCTCTATCCCGGTTCCGGGGCGTCGGAACATCGTAAGAAATACGACGCGCTGCTGCGGGAGATCAGGCAGGCGATGGGAAACTGACAGGCAAAGCCTTTCAAGCAAGGGAAATTACCAAGATGCAAAGCTCGAAAGCATCAGGTTGGCGAGTCGCTCCTGTGTTCGGAATGCTGGTGTTCGGCATGCTCGCATCCAGCGTTGCGTTCGCGCAGGATTCGATCACGCTCGATCGTCGGGTCAAAGGCGCCTCGAAGGTTCTGGGGACCATCTCGGCGGTGAGCCCCACGGAGGTGACGGTGACATCCGCCAGTGGCGAAAAGACCGTTCCCGCCAACCAGATCGCGCGTCTCACCCTGTCCGACGACCCGGCGGAACTACGCCAGGCGCGACAGTCGCTCCTGGCCGGGCAGTATGAGCAGGCAGTGGAAACCCTGGAGAAGGGCGCCCTTCCCGATACCGCTCGCGATGTGTTGCGTCAGGAGTGGTCCTATTGCCTGGCCATGGCCAAGGCCAACCTTGCGCTGCGGGGCACGGGAGACGTGCAGGAAGCGCTCAAGCTGACGGCCGACTTCCTCCGCAAGGAACGCGAGTCCTTTCATTTCTATCCGGCGGTGGAGGTGCTCGGGCAGCTGGCCGAGGCGGCGGGCAAGTACGACGATGCGGCTCGGTATTACCAGCAGCTCCGCAAAGCTCCTTGGCCCGACTACGCGCTCCGCCCGTATGTCCTGACGGCACGGGCCCTGCGAGGCCAGGGAAAGATGGCCGAGGCCATCGAACAGTATGAGGAGGCCTTGAAGGCGAACGCTACCGACCAGGAGGCGATCCGGCAGCAGACGCTTTCCCGAATCGGCCGGGCGAGTTGCCGAGCCGCGGCAGGTACGGCTGAAGCCGAGGCGGCCGTGGCTGAATTGGAGGAGGTCGTGGCGAAGAACGACCCGGACGACCAGGAGCTCTTTGCGGAGGCGTACCTTGCCTTGGGGGATGCCTACCGTCAGTTGCAACGCCCGATGGACGCAACACTGGCCTACCTGCACATTGACCTGCTGTTTTACAGCCAGCGAGACGCGCACGCGCAGGCGTTGTACTATCTGACGACGTTGTGGCCTCAGTTGCAGCAGCCCGATCGGGCCGTGGAAGCCAAGAAGCTCCTCAACGAGAGGTATCCGGGTACGGTTTGGAGCCGCAAGGCAGGCTAGTTGACGCGACGCCGTCCTGTCCTCGGAAAGGCGGCCATCGCTATTCGAGAAGTATTCAAGGGTTAATGGACCATCATTTCTCGCGCGAGGCATGACCTTCGGAAGGACGTGCCACGCCCGCGAGATTGGGAATATCGGGGAGCTGATTATGAATGTTTTGCAGGTGGGACGCATGGGTTCCTGGACTGGGGGATGCTCGGTGAGCCGGCGGGCCTTCGGCGCCTGGTTGTTTGTCGCGGGACTGCTGGCTTGTCTTTTGGTTCTGCCTGGTGACACGCGAGCCCAGGACGAGGTAGCCGCCGATGGGGCGGCAGCAGCAGCCCCGGCCGATCCGGCGGCCGCTCCTGCCACGCCCGCTACCCCGTCCGTCAAGGACATGTCCTATCTCGAGTGGACGTTCCAGTCGCTCGGCTGGCGGTACACGATCGTCTTCCTGTTTCTCTCATTTACGCTGGTGGCTTACATCGTGATGATCCTGCTCATGGCACGACGCGAGAACATCTGCCCCCTGCCCCTGGTGGAGTCGTTTGAAAGCAGTCTGGATGAGGAGAAGTACCAGGATGCGTACGAAATTGCCCGGGGAGATGAATCGTTCCTCGGTCAGGTGCTCGCCGCCGGGCTCGCCAAGCTGTCGACATCCGGGTACCCGCAGGCCATTGAGTCGATGCAGGAGGTAGCTGAGGAAGAAAACATGAAGTTTGACCATCGTCTCAGCTACATCGCCTTGATCGGGACGGTCGCGCCCATGGTCGGGCTGCTGGGTACGGTGGAAGGAATGATCAGCTCGTTTCAGGTCATCGCGAGTTCTAACACGCAACCCAAGCCTTCCGAACTCGCGGCTGGTATCGCGACAGCTCTGTTTACCACGCTCGTGGGGCTAATTATCGCGATTCCCGCCATTTTCGCGCACAACCTGATCCGGAATCGGATTTCTCGATTGGTGCTGGAGGCGGGCATCCTGAGTGGCAACCTGATGAGTCGTTTCGAGGTCAAGAAGTAGCGATTGGGTACAGGATCCAGCCTCGAAGCGAGGGGAAATGCATGCGGTTCGAAAGCAGTCAATCAGCGGCGGCGAGCGAAGGGGACATGACCCCGATGATCGACATGACCTTTCAGCTCATCGCGTTCTTCATGGTGCTGCTGAACTTCTCGGAAGCGGACCAGAGCGACTTGGTGAAGCTGCCAAAGAGCGTGTTGGCGAGGCCGGCCGACGCGCCCTTTGAGTATCCGATTTTCGTGCAGTTGACAAAGGAAAAGACGGTGGTGCTTGGCGGCGAGGAGCTGCCCCTGGCGGCGCTGAAGCCGCACATGATCCGCGAGAGCGAGTTTCTCAAGCTCAAGAAGAAGTCAGCTGCGGATGCGACGGTGATCATCCGCGCCGATGCGAACGCTCCCATGGGAGTCGTGCAGGAGGTCATCCAGGTCTGCCAGGAGACCCAGTTCGAGAAGTTCGCCTTGCGGGCTGAGGAAGATGCCAAGTACTAGGAGACGCGTCCTGTGAAGTTCCGACATCGCAAAGAGGGCGAGGCAAAGATCGAACTGCAGATGACGCCGATGATTGACATCGTCTTCCAGCTGCTTACGTTCTTTATCATGTCCTTCAAGATCGTCTCCCAGGAAGGGGATTTCAACATCCGCATGCCGCTGGCAGCTCCAAGTGCCAGTTCCGCGGACGACTCGTTGCTGCCTCCCCTGCGGCTGATGCTGAAGGGGGACGCCAAGGGGGTGCTGCGCAAGGACGGCATCGTCCTGAACGACCAGGTGTTTCCCAGCTTTGACGCCCTGCACTCGCACATCCGCGGTCTGCTGGGTGATGCTGCCGGTCCGGGCAGTGCAGACAAGGCCGAAGTCGAGATCGATTGTGACTATCAGCTCAAGTACGCCAGCGCCGTGGCGGCAGTCACGGCCGTTTCTGGTTATATTGATCAGGATGGAAACATCGTGAAGCTGATCGACAACATCAATTTCACGCCTCCCAAGCAACCAGCCCAGGATGGGGCTCCCTGACGGAACCGAGGTCCCAGGATGGCGTGGTGCGAACCACGCCTGTGCGTCCGC
>CAZUJM010000215.1:0-10215 GCA_964620405.1 uncultured Pirellulaceae bacterium
TCGGCACACGGCGTGTGCCGACTACGATCAACAACCGCTCGGCACATGGCGTGTGCCGACTACGATCAACAACCGTTCGGCACATGGCGTGTGACGACTACTTACTCAGCCTCCGGCGGACGAGGTCCAGGGCTTGCTTGGCCGCGCGCGGCAGACGCACTTCCGGGTGGGCCAGGTAACCATGGCGTTCGCACAGCCTATCGTCTGCGCCCGCCAGCGCGAACACGACTTGCGGATCCGGGACCGTCGGATCCGGCCCGGGTCCAATGGCCAGTCCCCAGTCGCTGCCCGCCACCTGCCGCACTCGTTCGGCCATCCACAACACCCGTGACTCCTCGCCCCCCTGACCTGCCAACGCCGCGTCCTCGTTGCCCAGCCACGCGGCCAGTTGGCGCTCGTCGTTCAGTACCAGCCCGCCACTCAACGGCGACGCAGTCGAGTCCAACGCGTTCGCGCACTCGCCGGCCCACGCCTGCTGCAGCCAGCGGTTGACCAGTCCCTGCGTCGCCCATTCGCAGACGGCCAGCGTCTGCCCCGCGCGACGCAGGGCGCGCAGGACAGCGTGTTCCAGTTCATCGTCCTCCTCGCCGAACACCAGCGGCCCCAGGCACTCGTGGATCGTCTCGATGGTCGGCCGCATCGCCGCGCGACACGCTTCCTCGTCCAAGCCGCCCGCCGTGATTCGCAGCGTGATGGTCGCCTGGTGCACGGTGATCCCCACGCGTGGCTCGCGATCCCGTCGAATCAGGTCGGGCAGCATGCTCTCCAGATGACTCTCGCCCACACCAAAGCATTTCACGCGATGGTGTCGCAGCAGCCGCGGCTCGGGCAGCATCCCCAGCACAGCCGGCTGCACCGTCTCGTTCCACATCTCGATCATCTCCGCCGGTACGCCCGGCAGCGCGAACAGTCGTGTGGAACCGTGCGGCGCGAGAGCTTCGAGGTCGATGCCGGGAGCCGTCCCGTGCGGATTGGGAATGATGCGGCTGCCCTGCGGAAACAGAGCTTGGATCCGGTTGCGTTCCGGCATGGTGCGTCCACGTCCGAGGAACATCCGCTCGACGTGTGCCAGGGCCTCCGGACGCAACTCCAACTCGCGGCCTGTCGCCGCCGCCAGCGCGTCGCGGGTGAGGTCGTCGGCCGTCGGTCCGAGGCCCCCGGTCACGATCACCAGGTGCGCGCGGCCGATGGCAGCTTGAAATGCTTGCACCAGGTCCGACAGCTCGTCCGCCACCGTCGTGTGGAACCGCACGGGAATTCCGCAGTCCCCCAGGCGCTGGCTGAGCCACTGGGTGTTGGTGTCCAGCCGCTGGCCACTGGTCAATTCGTCGCCGATCGACATCACTTCTGCATGCATCTCGAAAATCCTGGCTGTTGAAAATGGCCGACGTCCTCGAACGCGTCGCCGGGCTTTCCCGGCAAGGGCGTCTCGTTCGCGGCGTACTGCCTGCAGGGCCCCCGGCCTCATCTGCATTGACAGCTTGCGCAAGTTGGACCTATTATCGTCGTCTGGAAGGCGCCGGGCGAAGACGGGCGCCGGGAAAAAAACGCCGCGCCATGGGACGGGTTGATGACCGCTTTTCGGGGCTTTGAGCATGTTGTCCGGGAGCAGCAGTCGCTGGCACCCTACACTTGGTTCCGGCTGGGCGGGCCGGCGGAGTATTTCGCCGAACCGACGAGCGTCGACGAGTTGCAGCAGCTGGTGCGGCATTCCGCCCAGCACGACCTGCCCGTGCGTCTGCTGGGCGGCGGCTCACGGATCCTTGTTCCCGACGCGGGCGTCAAGGGCCTGGTGATCCATCTGGCGGCTCCCGTCTTCGGCGAAATCGCCGTCCAGGGCTCGTCGATCCGCGCCGGAGGCGGCGCGAAACTCGGGCTGCTCGTCTCCACCTCCGTGCGGGAAGGCCTGGGAGGCATTGAGTCGCTGGTCGGCATCCCCGGCACCGTGGCCGGCGCACTCCGCGGCAACGCCTCCAGCTCCGGCGCGTCCATCGGCCAGTGGACGTCGGCCGCGACCGTCATGACGCGACAAGGCGAGATCATCGTCCGCCGCCGCGACCAGCTGCGTTTCTCGTCCGGCGAAAGCAGCCTCGACGAAACGGTCCTGCTCGACGCCACCCTGGAACTCGAACCGGCCGATGTGACCGAACTGACCCGCCGCATGCAGAAGGCGTGGATCCTGAAACGCACCAGCCAGCCCTCCGGCGCGCTGGGAACGGGACGCATCTTCAAGGATCCCCAGGGCGTCGACGCGGCCGAACTCATCGAGAACGCCGGCCTGCGCGGACCCCAGGTCGGCTCCGCACGCATCGCCGACAGCTCCGCCAACTGCATCGAAGTCCAGGCGGGCGCCACCAGCGACGACGTCAAGCAGTTGATCCGCCTCGCGCAGGAACGCGTGGCCGGAGCACTCGGCGTACACCTCGAATGCGAACTGGAGATCTGGTAACAGCCCGCACGCCTGCGACCACGCCGTGACCGGAAAGCCAGCCCACAGTTCACCCCGTCCCATCAACCGCGAACCCTTCCGGCGAATATCGACCTGCGAACCATTACGCCGCAGCAACGCACATGGAGGTGCCGCGCATGCCCGAAGCTCGGCAAGAGAATCGTTACCTGACCGCCCTGCTCGGTCGCCTGGTCGAACCCCTGCAAGGCAAGGCCTGGTGGACGGCCGCCACGCTCGTTTTCTGCGGACTCGTCAGCGTCGTGAAGTACCATCTCTGGAGCCGTCATGGAGATCGCGTCGTCGCGCAGGACCGCTACCGCCTGAATCCCGAACGCCTCAAGGTGACGCCGCAGCCGGAATGGATTCGCGGCAGTGTGCTGGAAAACGCCGTCACCCACGGCCGGCTCAACCAAGCCAACCTGCTGGACAAGACGCTGGTGCTGCAGGTGAAGCAGGCGTTCGGCGTGCAGCCCTGGGTCAAACGCGTGACCCGCATCAACAAGCAGTTCCCATCGACGGTGGAAGTGGACCTCGAGTACCGGCGGCCCGTGGCCATGGTCGAAGTGCCGGCCGGCATGTTCCCGCCGCACAACTACGCGGGCATCGTGCCGATCGACGAAGAAGGCTACCTGCTGCCCACGGACCAGTGGAAAGAGCAGACGCAGGGCGAAGCCCAGCAGTTCCCCAAGATCGCCGGCGTCGACACGTCCCCCGCCGGCCCGCCGGGTAACCCCTGGGGCGATGTCCGCGTCGCCGACGCGGCCCGCATCGTCCTCCTGCTGGAGCCCTTGTGGAAATCGCTCGACCTCTATCAGGTCGAAGTGCCCCCACGCACCGCCTCTGCCGACGGCGATACGCCCGAAGACTACGTGCTGATCACCCAGAAACGCCGCCGCTTCAACTGGCAGTCGCCCCCGGGCAAGGAGCGTTCAGGCGAACACTCGGCCCGCGAAAAGATCGACGCTCTGCGGCAGATCATCGAAAACCGCGGCACGCTCGACGACTGGCAGCAGACCGACAACGCCAAAGTCTCCGACCTGATCCAGCAGACCAAACGCCGCTAAGCATCTCAACGCGTGGGCCCGCTTGGCGTTTACCCACGGAAATCGCCGCAGGGCGAACGGCACGCACGTACCCCGAAAGCCAACAACGCCAACAGCCCACTCAGCCCACTTTACCCACTCCAACACGAGCCCCCCCGGGTCAGCGTCGCGTGCAGCCTGACCGTTGCTGTCGGTGCTTGCAGAGCATTCGGGCAGGTGCTATCCTCCGGTTCAAAAGGGCGCGCCTTGCGAGGCTGTACTCGCGGCCCCCAACCGCAAAGGAATGTGACATGTTGGTTCTAGGCCGTAAGGTGGGCGAGAGGATCTTGGTCGGCGACCAGGTCCGTATCACCGTCGTCCGCGTCACCAACGGTGGCGTGCGCCTCGGCATCGAGGCGCCGGAAGGCACGACAGTCGTGCGTGAAGAGTTGGTACTGGGCAAGGACACGGCAGCAGTCGCGGCCCTGCAAGAGGGTCCCGCCCACAGCAGCCCAGCCCACGACGATGCCGCGCCCGAACAGTCCTCATCCAGCAAGCCATCGCGAGACCACGGTCGCCGCCAAACCGGTGACGCCACCTCGGGCGACTGAGTCGCTCGCCCGAAGCATCTGCTGGTTCTCTCCGGCACGCGGTCCGCTTCACCCCTCGCTGGACGAGCTCCCACACGATTTCCGTCGGCGACGCACCGCGTCTAGGGCTCCAGCATCGGAGACGCGTCAGCTGTCGTTACCTCTGCCCTGCCGGCGGCGTGTCCGGGATCGTGCGAGGCTCCCGGTCTTCCAGGGGTCCTTCCAAAACCAGGTAGCTCAGCAGGTCCACCAGTTCCTGCTCGCCCAACTGCTTCTCCCAGCCTTCGGGCATCAGGGACAGGGGGCTGACGACCAGTTCTTCGATCTGGTTGCGGGCGACGGTTTCAACCTTACCGCCCTGCAGTTTCAGGACGACGCGTTCGGGCGTCTGTTCGACCAGCAGCCCGCTGAGGCTTCGACCATCGCGTGTCACCACGTTGTGCGCCTGGTACGCTTCGCCGATCACCAGGTTGGGATCGAAGACGTTCGACAGCAGCTGATCGAACGACGCCCGTCCGTTGCGGGTGATCTCGGGGCCCACCTGCTCGCCCTGTCCGTGGAGCACGTGGCATTGAGCGCAGGTCTTGCGAAAGACGGCCTGACCGCGCGCGGCATCTCCCGCTCGTTCGGACCACAGCTTGCGCACGGCGGCGATCGACTGTTCTACCTGCGGATTACGTTCCTCGCGCACACGACCCCAGAGGTCGGAGACGCGTGCACGCACCTGCTCATCGTTCACCGCCTGCAGCCGACGCACCTGATTGATATGCAACGACTCCCGGGGCAAACGCTCCTCGGCGATCGCTTGCAGCAGGAGAACGGCCCAGGGCGTCCGCTGCATCAGCAGTTCCACCGCGCGCGGACGCTGGGGAGCGGGGATGCGATCGAAGTGAGCCAGCACCTGCTCGGCAACTCGTTCTCCAGGCAAACGACCGAGCGCATCCAGCAGCGCGACCAGGCGCGGCGCATCATCGCGGGGCGAGTCGTCGATCCACCGCGGCAGCAGCGCTAGGATCGAATCGTCTCCCAGCGCGCCCAGGACCGCCAGGACATGATCCTCCTCGGCGGCATCGAGTCGCCGTGTCGGGCGGTCGCCTTCCGCGGGCTCCGGCGTCGTCGCTCCCGCGCCCACCAGCAGCCGCAGCGCCTGCTGCGACTCGGGGTCTCCCAGCAGGGCGGCGAGGCATCGGCATTCGAGTGACAGGCGATGGTCAGGGACAATCCCGTCTCCGGGCTCGCGATCGGCGGCGTCATCGGCAACCGGGTCGGCCGTGGCGACTTGGCGGAGCACCGGCAGCAGCTCGGCGTGCCAGGCGTCGAGCGATTCGCGGGGCGGTCCCAGGGCCAGCCATTCCACGCGGGTCGCCTCCAGGCACTCAAGGCGACTCGTCCACCGCGCGTCCTCCAAGACCTCCGCCAGCAGCTTCGCCAGATCGCGTTGCCGCGACGGTTCGTCCAGCAGCCGCGCGATGCCCTGGGGCAGCAGGCGCGAGAAGCCAGCCGACGGCTGCTCCACCTGCTCGACGGCCCGCACGAACGCGGAGGCCTCTTGCGCGAGCAGCGGCTGCAGGTTTTGCCACACGACATGCGGCGTGATGCGATCGTCGCCGCTGGCCTGCAATACGGCCAGCAGCCAGTCCATGGTCGCCTCACCCGCCAGCTTCGGCGCGGCGATCGCCACCTGCAGTCGCACGTCGGCCGACGCGTCGTTCGCAAGAGAACGCACCTGCTCGATCAGCGCCGTCGACACGCCGGTGCCCGCGTCCTGGTTGCCCGCGGCCCGCACGGCAAACGACCTGACCGTCGGATCTTCATGCCGCAGCAGCCGCGCGTGCAACGCCGGCTCCAGCGGCCCGCCGGAAACCAGCGCCCACAAACCGTGCAGGCGCGCGGTTCGCGACGCGGTGGCATCCTCGACCAGCGCCGCCAGCCGCGCGCGCGTGCCCTCGCTATTCCGCTCTCCCAGTATCCGCTGCGCGGTCTCGCGAAAGAAGATGTTCGCACTGCCGAGCCGCGCCACCAGTTGCTCGTCCGACTCCGTCTCCAGGTTGAAACGCGGCGCTCGCGGCGAATCGCCATAGCGGACGCGATAGAGTCGCCCATGGCCGCGATCAATGCCCGCGGGATCGCGGTTCGCGTCCTGGTAGCAGTGGTACCGGTCGTACCAATCGAGCACATACAGGCAGCCATCGGGACCCGTCTTCTGCACGACGGGCATGAACCAAGCGTCGTTGGCCGTCAGGAAATCGGGCTCCTCGATCCCGCGGTACGTCGCCCCATCCCGCTGCAATCGGTCGACATTGATGCACCCGCCATGGATGTTCCCCATGTACAGCTTGCGGCGATACGGTTCCGGATAGGCGTCGCTGTCGAAGTACGTGATGCCGCAGTAAGCGGCCATCTGGTGCGCATGGTCGACGATCGACTCCATCTTCCAAGTGTACGGCGGATACGGACCGCCCTGGCGATGGTAGTAGCCCGACTCGACCAGATGCCATAGGTGGTCGATCACGCAGGCACTGACAAACGCTTGTCCCTCCTCATCGAACGCCACGCCCCAGGGATTGCTGGTGCCTTCGCAGAACAACTGAAATTCGCGTGTCCGCGGATGCACGCGAAAGAGCGTGCAGGTGAACGCATGCGTCTTGCCCTGGTGCTGAACCTCACCTGGATTGAAGACGCCATTCAGACCATAGAGCCAACCGTCCGGGCCCCAGGTCAGCGAATTGGGCAGTTCATGCGTATCGGCGCGTCCAAAACCGGTGAGCACCACTTCCGACTTGTCCGCTCGGTCGTCGCCATCCGTATCCTGCAGCAGCAGCAGGTCCGGCGCGTTGGCCACCCACACTCCGCCGTGGCCGAGGGCGATCCCTGAGGGAATGTTGAGTCCTTCGGCGAACACCTTCACCAGGTCCACGCGCCCATCGCCATCGGTGTCCTCCAAGATCTTGATGCGATCCCGACCAGGCCCGGACGACTGCCGCGGATACTCGAAGCTCTCCGTGATCCAAAAACGCCCGCGTGCGTCAATGGCCATCGCCACGGGGTTCATCACTTGCGGCTCGCTGGCCACCAGCTCCACCTGGAATCCTTCCGGCACCTGCATCTTGCGAATCGCCTGCTCGGGCGTCAGCGCCGGCCCAGGAACGGTCCGCTGATTGTGCGGTATCACCGGATCGGCGCCGCGCGCATCCCCGAGGAAAAGTCCACAACACAAAACCAGCCAGCCCCACGCGCCCGCGCGCCGGTTCAACTCCGCTATCGCCTGAGCCATGCGTCGGCCCCTTTCCTTCGTTTCACTATTTCCGGACACGCGACATGCACTTCCGTGTCACCGCGAGTTCGATAAGGCACGCGGGACGCCTCATGGCGGGTGTCGCTTCCTGCCTTCTCCCGTTCGCAACCGCAAACGTGGCCGGCGTATCTTACCAGCGGCTCCTGCTAGAATCGAGCATCCGTTTTGCTCGACAGTGGTTCCAGCCACAGTGGCCCTGCGTCGCCATGCGTTGCCGGAGCAGCCAGAGCTTGAAGGAGCAGCCAGACCGTCGTGACCAACACGTTCCCCCACCAGCGAGGCGACAACCGGGGCCTCTCCCGCCGCTTGAGATACCAACAAGCCCTGCGCGGTCGACGCAGGCTCCTCGGCCTCATCGTCGCACAAGCGATGGCACACATCAGCCTGCTTCTACTCGGCAGTCCCCGACTGCGTGCCCTGGATGTGCAAGGCCCCGGGACTTCCCTGGAGCCATTCCTGGCAGCGTTTCTCCCTTCAGTGCTCGAGACGCGACGCTACTCGCTAGGCGCCTGCGTCGTGCTCCCGGCCATCTTCTGCCTCATCGCCTGCGTCATGGCCTATCGCAATCAGCGTGACCAACGCCTGGCGGCCTGCGGCATGATGGCGGCGCTCGCCTGCGGAGCACTGCACGCGCTGCTGCTCTTCGTCCTGCTCCGGGGCCTCTGACCAAACCGCGGGCTCGTCATTCCAACACCGAGGCGAGCGATTTCGCCCGTAATGAAAAAAGCCCCCTCGCACTAGCTCGGTGCGAGGGGGCTTCCGTTGTGGGTTGTCGTTTCGAACGTTAAAAAAGAGGACCCGGCACCTGGTCTGGAACAGTCAGTCGCGAGGAGCCGGCCGGTATGACTCCTCAAGTCGTACAGCCTTCCGGATCTTGCATTCAGAGCCCTCCGATGGTGACAGGATCGTACCCCAGTCAGTCGTGCGGATGAGGTTTTGTCGCCCTCGAGTCCCGGTATAACGCCCCCTCCGAACATCGTCAACAAAATCTTTCGCCCGATCGAGATTCGCGCGATCTTTTTAGCGGCGGAGTGCGCGTTGTATCGACTGGGAAAAACGGGCATCGTAGTCGGCACACGGCGCGTGCAGGCCTGTCGTAGTCGGCACACGCCGTGTGCCGAACCATGCACGCCCCTCGCCACACCAGCATCGCTTCAGGAAGCACGGCGCGACGCAGATCCGCGTGGGAACGCTTCCCGCCGGGTCCGATCAACGCTTACGCGCCGGCCCCACGAGCCCCCGCACCCGCACGCATTGCTGTTGCGCCAGCTCGGCACACGGCGTGTGCCGACTACGATCAACACCCACTCGGCACACGGCGTGTGCCGACTACACGCGACACCCACTCGGCACCCGGCGCGTGCCGACTAAGAAGGGGCGACTGCCGAGCGTCACACCAGCAGTCCGCGGGCATCGACGGGCATCGGCTCGTGGATCTCCTCGCCATCGTGCCACCAGAGGCTCTGCTGCATGTTCACGCAGACGCAGATGTGGTTCGGCACGATGGCCACCTGCTCGCCCAGCGCCGGTCGACGCGCACATCGCGATACATCCACCTGCGCGTGCTCCTCGGTCAGCTTTGCGATCCGGGCTTCGGGATACTCCAAGATGTAGCCATGGCCGCTGTCGGGCGCCGGTCCGCAGCGGTCGCTGGTCAGCGTTTTGCTGCCGCAATCGAGGACGACCTGTCCTGGTACCGTGTCACTCACCACGGTCGCCAGCACGCGGGCCGCGCAGTCGTCCAGGGTGCAGTAGCCGCCGCGCACCGTGTTCATGTCGTTGTAGACGTAAGTGCCCGGCCGGATTTCGGTGAAGTAGCGGGCCAGGTGGCAATGCAGGGCCGACGGCGTGGAACCGCCGGAGATGACGTCGGTCGAGAATCCGGCGGAACGCCACTGCGCGAGCAATCCGGCCAGTCGATCCTCGACACGCTGGAACGCCGCCTGCTGTTCCGCATCGCCGCCGCTGACGTGACCGGTGTAGGTCATGATGCCGTCCAACCGCAGCGCGGGCGCCTTCTCGATGAACCCAGCCAACTGCAACGCCGCGTCATCCGACTGCACGCCCGTACGCCCGTATCCCAGGTCCACGTCCACCAGCACGCCCACGGTTGCGCCCGCTTCGGTCGCCGCGCGCTGCAGGTTGGCCGCCGCCAGTTCCGAATCGAGCGCGACGCGCATCGTGATGCGATGGGCCAGTTGGGCCACGCGCTGGCAGCGGTGCATGTCCACCGTCGGATAGGCCAGCAGGATGTCGCGGCATACTTCGGCCATCACCTCGGCCTCGCCGACCTTCGCCACGGTCAAGCCGCAGGCGCCCGCCAGCAACTGCATCTCCGCGATGCGCAGCGACTTGTGCGTCTTGGTGTGGGGCCGCAGCAGGAGTCCCTGCGACTGGGCATACCGCGCCATCCGCTCGATGTTGCGACGGACCACGGGAGCATCCACGTGCAGGGAAGGAGTCGGATAGCCGGCAAGGTCACGGGCAAGCATGGCGAGCAGGTCTTTCGTGCAGTAGTGAACGCAGCGTCCCGAGAGGGTCGTGCTAGGTGTTTCTCTTAGCGAGGCTTCCATCTTACCACGAATCCCCGTCCGGCCCGGACACGCCCCCGCGAGGATCGCACGTGCGTCAGGCGTGGGCTGGCCACACAAGCCGGCCGCCGTCGAGCCGCGTGAGCGCTTCCCGCAGCGGATCATCGTCCGGCCCGCAGAATCCCAGGTGCGAGTGGCGCCGCCAGCCTTCCGCATACGCAAACTTCCCGGATAGCGTCCCGACCTGGCGTGACAACTCCTCCATCGCCACCAGGTACGAGTCCATGCCCTGGCTGTGGTCGAGCCACCGCTTCTGGCTCTCGTGGCA
>CAZUJM010000215.1:10225-10481 GCA_964620405.1 uncultured Pirellulaceae bacterium
CCAGCATCGCGCTCTTGGCCGACAGGACGCGGCCGATGTCGACGAAGAGGTCCGGCTGGATGGGGTGACGAAGTCCGTCGGCGTTGCCGTGCGGCTGCGCGTGGTACACGGTCACTTCCTGCGCAGTCGGCGGCGTCGGGGGCTGCACGGGATAGTTCGGCATTCCGCGCGCGAACGCGGCGGTCACCGCCAGCCGGCAGGCGTTCATGTGGTCTTCCATGTAGTCCTGCGGCGAGTGCACGAGGAGGATCCGCGG
>CAZUJM010000216.1:0-4371 GCA_964620405.1 uncultured Pirellulaceae bacterium
ACACCGATACGGCTTGCATCGTCCGATCGGCCCACGGGAAACTCCGCGCCCGCATCGCCCGGGACGAATGGCAACAAGTAGACACGACAAGTCGGATGGGATCCAGTGACCCGAACGATAGCCCCCGGAACAGGGGCGAAGCGTCTACCGGGAGTGTGAATGCCACCCCCGCGTCACTCCGGCGCACCGCCACAACCGTCGGCCACTCGTGGCAAGGGCGCCTGGCGGCTGCCGCGGACTACAGGATCGCATGAATCGGCGTGCCGTGGTCCAGTTCCAGTCGTTTGCGGCCAGGAATCTCCAGTTGTCGCGACTCCAGGCCCAGTTGATGCAAGACCGTCGCATGCAGATCGGTGACATAGTGTCGGTCTTCCACGGCATGGAACCCGATCTCGTCGGTCGCCCCGTGAGCGATCCCGCCCTTCACTCCGCCGCCTGCGAGTGCGACCGAAAACCCATACGGATGGTGGTCACGTCCATCGGAATTCTGGAAACCGGGCGTGCGGCCGAACTCCGTACCAATCACCACCAGGGTTTCCTCCAGCAGCCCGCGCTGCTTCAGGTCCTTGATCAAAGCCGCGATCGGCTGATCCACCTGCCCGCACAGTTTGGCATGGTTCGCCCTCAGCCCACCGTGGGCGTCCCACTCTCCCCCGCCTCCGTTACTGCCATGAAACAACTGCACGAAGCGGACGCCCGACTCCACGAGCCGACGAGCGACCAGGCATTGCTGTCCAAACGTTCGAGTCGATTCCTGGGCAAGGCCGTACATCGCCTGCGTCGCCGCCGTCTCCGCAGAGAAGTCGATGACGTTGGGCAGCGCGGACTGCATGCGGTAGGCCAGTTCATAGGACTTCATGCGGGCCTTCAGCGCGGCGTCGTCCGGATATTCGAGGGCGGAAAACTGATTCAGTCGCCGGAGCAGCTCGAATTCGCCCAACTGCTCCTCTCGATACACGTCCGCGCCAGGAGTCGCGAACGGGAGAGGGCTGTTCGGGTCGACGTTCAGGTGGATCCCCGCGTGTTCCGGGCCAAGGTAGTTCGCGCCGTGGGCTCCAACACCTCCGCAGCAGTCGGCGATGGGAGTGCCGATCACACAGAAGCTCGGCAGGTCGTCGTTGAGCGATCCAAGTCCATAGTGCACCCAGGACCCGATCGTCGGAAACTGTCCCTCCAGCGCGTGACGCCCGGTATGAAACTGCAACTGGGCTCCGTGATTGTTATCCGTGGTCCACATGGAGCGTACGATCGCCAGATCGTCCGCCATCCCGCCGACGTGCGGCCACCAGTCGCTGATATCGATCCCACTTTGCCCACGCCGATGGTGGCCGACCTGCATCGGATAGAGCTTCGGATGGTTATGATGCAGCCCCGCCACGAACTCGCGCAAATTTTTCTTCAGGTAAGGCGACTCGAGCGTACTCTTGAACGGCGTTTCATCGATCGACATGCCGGCATACTTATTGAGCGCGGGCTTGGGATCGAACGACTCCATCTGCGACATGCCGCCAACCAGGAAGATCCAGATGACGCTCTTGGCCTTGGGCGCGAAATGAGCTGCGCCCGCCGTGGCGTGCGCAGATGCCGGCTCTCCAGCACGTGCCACTCCATCGCGATGCAACATGGCCCCCAGGGCCAAGCCCGCGAATCCCATGCCGACTTCGGACAGAAAGCCCCTTCGGGACGCCGTCGACGTCATCGGCGCTTCAGCGAAAGACTTGGAGCGTGCGTTCATGGCAGAGACAATCCCGTCATACTGATTTCGTTGCCTAGTCCCAGGGGACACTTATCGCACCGTGACAAAATCGTTGTGGTTGAAGAGCACATGCACCAGATTCTCGCGGGCTCGCTGCTCGGCATTCGCGGACGGCTGGACCGCCGTTTCCGCAGCACCCGGAAACGCGGTCAGCCGCGCGGAGGCGAATTGTTCCGCCTGCTGCCGCAGGAAGGCCAGGCACTCGGTCACCTCCCCCGCCTGTGGCTCCCGGTTGAGCACCCGTTGAAAGGCCCTCGCGACGAACTGCCGCGCTGCTTCCTCCGGTGGCGAGCCCTGCACTTGTTCGCTCAGGAGTGCGGCCACTTGGCGACTGTGCATCCGCGTCAGCGGACTATTGCTCATGGCCAGCGACTGCTGCGGCGAAATGCTTTCGGACCTCTGGTAGCATTCGACCGGATTCGGACTGTCGAAGGTGGCCAGGAAGGTCATCTTCTTTTCTTTGGAGTTTCGAAAGTAGATACTGCGTCGGGCGAGCGTCAGACCGGCGCTGGGATCCAGATCCGGGCCGAACATCGTCGCATCCAGCTTGCCAGCCACCTGCAAGGTCGCGTCGCGGACAACCTCCGCTTCCATGCGGTGACTGTTCTGCCGCCACCACTGTCGATTGTCAGGATCCGCCGCGGCATTCTTCGCTGCGACTTCGCGCTGGTCCGCGGACGGCGAGGAAGCTCGTCGATACGCATCGCTGGTCACGATCAGTCGATGCAGGGGCTTCATCTTCCATCCATTGTCCATCAGCTCGCAGGCCAGCCAGTCCAGCAATTCGGGATGGGTCGAGGGTTTGCCGTTGGAGCCAAAGTCAAACACGGTCGGAACGAGCGGCTGATGGAAATGCCGCAGCCAGATGTGGTTCACGGCCACTCGCGCCGTCAGCGGGTTTTCCTGACTGGCGATCCACCGCGCCAACGCCGAACGGCGGCCGGTGCTGGTCGAGGGATAGACCGGTGTCAGCCGCGTGTATGCATCGAACGGCTCCTCGGCGGCTTTTCGAGCGGAATCGACGGTGGCGTTCGCGGTGGTCACAGCCGCCTCGGCGTCACGCACGGCTTTCTGCAGGCCTTCTTCGACCGGTGAACCTGCGGCAGGCAGCGCGGCCTGCGCATCCTGCAGGGTTCGTTGCGCAGCCAGCAGATCGAGCTCCGTCTGGAGAAGAGCGACGGTTCGCTCCGCCTTCCCCGCCGCCAGTGACAACTCCTTGGCATCGGCCGCCGGAGGTCGCGAGTAGTTGGCCTGATCGGCGGCGATTCTCGCCTTGGCAAAATCCAAGGCGGCCGTGGCGACCCGATGTTTTTTCTCCGCCACGAGGGCCGCGGCTTCCCCCTGCTGGAGAGACGCGCGAAGGCTGGACTCACTGAGGACCGGGTCGCGAGAGATCTCCACGGACAGGAATTCGGCCGTGGCGTCGTACGACCAGATATGGAATGTTCCCTCAGCCGGCCTCGAGTGGGGCAGCGTGTAGCTGATTATCGGCGATCCGTTGAAGCTCACTTCGCACTGCGTGCCATGCACGGTGACCAGCAGTTCGTGCTCGCGATGGAGTTCGATCGGCAGTTCTTTCATCCCCGCGGGCGGATACTGGTCAACTCCCTGGACGCGGTGGGCCACCTGCAGTTTTGAACCGCCGGGGCTCGCGTAGACGAACGAGTAGTTCTGGTCGTCACTCGCGTCCCAGGCGATGCCCACGGACTGGTAGACATCGCCTCCCGTGATGCGGAATCTCAATTTCGCAGTGAAATCAGCCGGATGCGGCTGCAGCGTACCAAAACGGCACATCGCATCGGCGGGATCGAGTTGCAGTAACCGGCCCTCCTGGTGCTGCCAGTTTCCAGTACCGGCAGACCAGACGTCCGGCCGAGCGACCGTGAAATCGTCGGCCAGGAACGGCGCTGGAGCTTCAGCCTGCGCACCTGCCTGCTGCAGCGCCAGCAAGTCCGCTTGGACCTTCTCCACGGCTTCCCGCGCTGCTCGATAGGCCACGGCCGAAGCCTGCGCGTCGGCCTCGGCAACACGCAGGGCTTCCGCGGCGATGAAGCCCTGCAGCCCTGGATAGTAAGCCATCGGCGGCAGCTCCACGGGCTGGATCGTGATACCGGCCTGCGTCAGGGACGCGGGGACTCGCGGTTCCAGCGGCTTGTCCTCCAGAGGGTTCTTCTCATCTCCGCGAACGAACAGCAGCGTCCGCGCATCGGCCTGGGCGTCAAACACCCGTACCAGGCCGTCTTTCGTGATGTCGCTCTGGCCAGGCAGGCGATCGGTCCGCACCTCGTGCGGTTCGAAGAAAGCCCGCAGCTGGTAGTACTCGACCTGCGAAATCGGGTCGTACATATGGTCATGGCATCGAGCACAATTGAACGTCAGTCCCAGGAAGGCCTTGCCGGTGTGCTCAATCGTGTTATCAATCCATGTGTTGCGATTGAAGACGTACCAGTTGCGCACCAGGAAACCGGTGGCTCGAATGGCCCCTGGATCTTCCGGAGCGATCTCATCGGCCGCCAGCATCTCCATGATCATGCGATCGTAGGGCATGTCCTTGTTCAAGGACTCGATGATCCAGTCCCGCCATCGCCAGATATGCGGCTTGCTTTCGCGCACCT
>CAZUJM010000216.1:4381-10398 GCA_964620405.1 uncultured Pirellulaceae bacterium
CGCGTAGCCGTCCCAATCGCTGTATCGCCACACATCCATCCAGTGCCGTCCCCAGCGTTCGCCGTAATGGGGACTGGCAAGCAGTTCATCGACGACCTTCTCCCAAGCGTCCGCTGAATCGTCGTCCAGAAACGCCTGCATCTGTTCGGGAGTCGGCGGGAGGCCGATCAGATCCAGATAGACTCGTCGCAGTTGCACGTGCGGGGGAGCCGCCGGCAAGGCGTGCAAGTCCAACTCCCGGTGTCGTCGAGCGAGCAGCGCGTCGATCGGATTCCCTGACAAGGCAGACGAAGGTGAACTGCCATTACCGGAATCGTCGGTAGGCGAATGCGCGGGCACGGCGGGACGCACCGGTTTCTGGAACGACCAGTGACTCGCGGGCGATTCGTCCTTCGGCAACTCGGCTCCCTGGTCGATCCAGCGACGCAGGATGTCGATCTGCGCATCATCCAGGGGCTTGGCTTCCTCCGGCGGTGGCATTCTCAGGTCGCCCATCTGCAGGACGGCCTGGAGCAAGCGACTCTCCTGGCTGTTACCCGGCACGACGGCCGGCCCGCTCTCGCCCCCCTTCACGACCTCTGCGGCGGAGTCCAACCTCAGGCCACCGCCTGCTTCCGATTCGTTATGACAGGTAGCACACTTGGCGCGCAGGATCGGCCGGACGTCACGCAGATAATCGACGAGCGACTGCGACGCGCCACCGACCGACTCCGCTGGACCGTCACCACCCTGGCCGCGACTTGTCCCCGCAGCCAGCGCAACGAGCGAAACGAAGACCAAGCTGGTGAGCGGTTGCCGCAGACGCCTCATGATTCTCCCCCCCCTGACGGACCATGCTACTCGAAACGGCGTCGAGAAGCGAATGTCTGCCAAGGCGATCAAGAAACATGGCTGCCTGGGTCGGCTTGTGGCCGCCGCCCGCGGTCCTGGAGATCAGACCGTCGCGTCCCCACGATCGTCCATCCGTACGCGAATGCCATAAACCATTGCCAAGCAATCCATTACGGACACTCCGCTGTCATCCGCGCGGAAAGCCGTTCACGTCCTGACCGCTGGTGGTCCGCGTCGCAAGGTTTTCCCGTGGCGCAGTCTTCACCGATCGTCGCCGCCTTGCCGGATGGGTGCAGAGGCGCCGAAGTTTCGGGCTGGACGTTCACAGGAGTGGACGTTCGGGCGCCTAAAAGCAGTCCGGCGCGAAACGCGTAAGCGAGCGGGCCGCCGCGCGAGTGATGCAGTCCTGCCGCTACTGATTGCGCCGGGGAATCTCTGGAAAACTGACGTTCCCGTCGTAGTCGATCTGCACCATCACCTGTTCCACGGTGGCGGGGTCGGGCCTCTTCGTCTCCGGATTGATCTTTGATCGTAGGAACAGGACGTCCCATGTCCCCTGCCCGCCTTCTGACGTGGGGCCACCTTTCAGAATGGTAAAGGTCTGGATGCCATCGTCCTTCCTCCAGCCAAACTTCTCCGCCGCCGCCTGCCAGGCGATCTCGGGAATTCCCAGCTCCTTACCGATGGCGGAGTAGAACTGATCAGGGTCGGCATACTCACCCTTCGGCTTCACATCGTTGATCTTCGTCTTGTATTTCTTCTCGAAGAACGCCAAGTCCTCCTCCTCTTGCTCGGCGGGTTGTCGCTGCTGCTCGACCTCCAGTTTTCGTGCGATCAACGCCTGCTGAGCCGCCGCATACTGGGAGTCGTATTCCTCTTTTGGCTCACCTGCGGCCTGGAGTGGAATGGCCCTCTCGGCTCTTTCGAGTTCTTCGGCTGTGAGAAGCGGAGCCAGGATGGCGAGTGCGTCGGCGCCGTAGTGCTTCGGCGGTGTATAGATCCCCGAGGTACGCGAATAAATCAACTGCGCATCGGCGGTGGCTGCGATCACGACGTCCACGATCTGCTGGCGAGTCTCCCCGCGGGTCGTCGCCGCCAGATAAGCCAACCCACGAAACACTCCGCGTTCCACCATCGCTTGCTGGCGAGCTGCTTCCAAGAGGCGTACCGCCACATCATTCGCCAGGGCCTCGGTCTTGATTCCCGGCGCGGCTTGGACGAGGGCTAACGCCACTTGACCACGACAGCGAACTTCAGCGCTGGTCGAATCCAGGTCAGCACCTGGAGCCGACGAAATGGCAAGCAAGGCGCGGACGAGTTTCTCTTGCCTCTCCTGGGGCAAAAGCATCACCAGACTGCTCGACAGATTGGCCCCTCGTCGCTGCAACTCGCAGTCGTCGCTGCTCAGCATCAACAGACTCTCGTCGCAGGCACCGTACAGAACCTCGCCCGCCAATCGTTCGGTATCCAATGGTTCACGTCCCAGCGTCCATGGTCGATCGGGCAGAAAGGCGTTGCTGAGCAGACCGGAGTCCCTGGCCAGCACGCTGACGGCCCGAGAGGACCACTCGCTGGCATCGTCGTGGTGGCTGCGCAACTGGGGACGCAGGCCTGCCCAGAGTGCCTTCAGGTCTTCCGACAAGAATCGTTTTGCGAAAGCCATCTTCTCCACGGCCAGGCTCGCTCGGCTGCGAATGGCAGAATCGCTGTCCTGCAAGGCCCGCAGCACCAGGGAAACGTCTTCGCGTGTCGACTGTTGCGACCCTGCTCCAATCGCTTGAAGACGCTTCACCATGTCAGCTGACAACGTTTTGGCACCATCCTTGGACGCTTCCGGCTCGGCACCCTTGTTCGCGCTGGTGTCGCCTGACTCCTTCGCGTGGACCGATTCATTCGGCGTGGTCGGACTATCTGGCGACTTGTCGCCGGCGATGGCTTGCGGTCCGATGATGGCAGACACCGTGGCGAGCATCGCGAACAAGCTGGCGACCCAGGTCAGGCGCCAAGTTCCGACCGGACTGCGGTTGCAGTCGCTCGCGAGAATCGAACGGACGCGGGCTTCGATCCGTTTCGCGCGGCTCATCGCCAAGGCAACTCCCGCCCCACGGAAACCGTCAGGAAGGCGAGCCATGACGGCCAGCAGTTCCTCCGCGTAGTCGTCGGCGGTCGCACCGGCGGCCAGCACGCGGTCGTCGCAGGCAGCCTCCTGTTCGACCCGCAGACACCGTACGCTCCACCACACGAGTGGATGGAACCAGTACAGGCATCGCGCCACTTCACCCACGAATTGGGTCACGAAGTCACCACGTCGCACGTGCGCCAGTTCGTGCAGCAGCACCACGCGCAACCTTTCGACCGACCAAGCTTCCGCTTCGACAGGCAGCATCACGACCGGACGCAACCAACCCCACGTCAGGGGACTGACGGGTTCGCGTGACACCAGGCCCTGCACCGATCGCCGAATTCCGGCCGCACGAGCCAGTTCCTCGAGCAGCGATGCCATGCGTCCCGTGGCCGGCTCCGCGTAACGGGCGATCCTTTGCAAACGGGCAAAGCCCAGCACCAAGCGCAGGCACCCACCGAGCACTCCCGCCAGCCACAGCGCTGCCACAATCCGCGCAAGCGACGACGCGAGTTGGAACGAGAAGTCCTGTGCCGGCGTCGGCGAATCGGCGGGCGAAGCGGGGAGTGCCGTGGGAAGCGATTCGGAGGGAACCGCACCGATCGTGGACGAATCGTCCCCGCCGACAGTCATAGCCGTCTCGGGCATTGCAGAGGCCGCGACCTGTTTCGCCGCTGGCGTCGGCCACACTCGCCACTGGGGCGCACCGAAGTAGATCACGGGCAACAGGAGCGACCCCGCCAGGGCCGCGCCCCACACGAGGTGCCGCTGCGCCGCCGAACCCTTGGCCAGGGCCAGCGACATTCCCCACGCGATGACGAACAACACGGTCGCTCGGACTGCCAGATCGAATCCGACTGCCGCGATCCAGTTGAGAGACTCGTTCATGAATGGCTGTCCTTGCGTGCCTTGCGAGCTTGTTGAATGAGATGGGCGAGACGCTTGAGTTCGGCCTCATCGAGGTCCGCGGCCGACTCCCCCAGGTGTGCCGCGACCGCCTGTTCCAGCGATCCGCCAAAGAACACATCGAGCACACGGCGAAACGCGCCGGTTCCAGCCCGCTCCCGCGGACGCCTGGCGCGGTAGACATACGTCCGCCCATCTTCCTCATGAACGAGGTGCCCTTTTTCCTCCAAGATGCGAAGGAACGTGCGCACGGCCGTCTTGCTCGGAGCGTCGGGAAGATGCGCAACCACCTGCGCCGCCGAGGCCTGCCCGAGGGCGTAGACCACGTCGAGAATCTGCCGCTCGCGGCGACTGAGGCTGGGTTCGGCGGAACTGGACATGGAAGTGGCCCAAGAGAAGCATCGCTGGGACGGCTAAATTATTAGCCACCCCTGCCGCGTTCGGCAAGTCCCGTCGGCTAAGTTTTTAGCCATTCGGTCTCACGCTCCGCGAACGCCCCCCGTCCCAGTCCCTTGACGCGACCCGGACCACGGAGAGCCGCGACGAGAAAAGCTGGGATCAGGGAAAGGATCGCCCAATGGAGACAGGCGGAGGGCCAAGATGACTACGGCCTGCACTTGCGTCGCTGCGGCAGATGTTCGCAAACGCGAACCTGATCGCGGACCGCCTGCTTGCACGCCTGCAACGAACTAGGCTGTCATTCCATACGCTCACCTTGCCGAGGCTTGGCCCGCGCCGCATGTGCGGGCTCCTCGACTCTCCGTGGCCTCAGTGATCTCCGTGGTGAGTATCAACCTAGCCGAGGTGGAACGAGAGAGCATGGCGACCGTCGTATCTACCTGAAGTAGATCGTGGCCTGCTCATGGTGCGTGGCCCACATAAACCACTCTTCAAGAATGTAGGTGACTGCATCTAGCTGTGTCCCAGCTAACGGTCCACTTTGAGCCACCCCGGCGTAATTCCAGATGCTGCCCGTCTGTTGATCCACGATCTCACTCTTCTCATTAAGCTTGAAGTCGAGCAAATCGCCGTTGACGGTCCGGGAAAACGCCGCAGCCAGGAAGGTATCCGGTTTGTGGAATATCACTACCGACTGATCCCCCAGTCGCTCCTGGAGGACCGAACCATTCTTGGTAAGTTCCTTCATGGGATAAGCCCGCTCAGCGCCTCCGACCATTACCCCCAGAACCAGATCGTGTTGGGGTACTCGACTGTCCCGACGCTGAAGCGTTTTCTCCATCCTCTTCGCGAGGAGCGGAGTTCCTGGACTATGCTTGCTGCCATGCCCTGAACGAGCACTCTCCTCGGCGAACGCCACAAACGTTTTGGGGTGCAATGCAAGCCAATCGGCCCAGACCGCTTGATCCACTCGACGGCGTTTCAATTGCTTGCCCCGATGAGGACCATCCATTCCGGTGCCCAGGAAGGGCAACCAAAAGGACTGCGTCTCACGGTCGCGGAGGATGTGAGTTCCGTTGTACAGACCCACGATACGGTAGTGCAGGCGTTCACCGTCTACCCGGGGATCAAACGCCGCCGCACTCGAACAGGACTCACACAAGGTCACCAAGATCTCCTCACCGTCGACATCGAAATTGGCGACATGATGGTTCTTGAGTACCCACCAGGGAATTGCATACGCCCCCTTGTTCGTAGTGAGCCCGACAACTGGGTCGTCTGGCCGCATGAACCTCAAGGCCTGAAACGAATCCTTCCAGACTGGATCTTCAAGAGGGACGCAGTAGTCAGCACTATCCTCGCCGACATAATGATCCTTGCCAAACGGCAAGACCTGGCTTGCGAAGTCTCCCGAAGGAGAGCGGTCGCAACCCGATGACAACAGGACGCACGCCAACCCCAGAACCATCGCGGCCGCGCAGATCGACCGAGCCTGACACCGAGCCTGACTGAAAACGATCATTTAGCGTCCCATTTTGCGCAACCATTCAAACACCAGACCCCGATGCGTTCACTATCCAGAACACTTGCCTACCTCGACGGAATGATCCTAACGACAGCGCGTAGCGGCTCGCCAGATAATTCTGAGGTCATTCGCAAGTTTCTTGAGCGCGCCCTTTGGGACGACCTGGCTGGTTGGAACGACCTGCGACGTGGTTAATTGGGGATTATCCCGCATGCAGGTGCTCCTTTTACTTAC
>CAZUJM010000217.1:0-10389 GCA_964620405.1 uncultured Pirellulaceae bacterium
GCGCATTCTGTCACTGGTGAACTCCGAGGGCTATCGGCCCGCGAAGCCTCGCGTCATCGCGCAGTTGTTGGACCTGTCGGCCGACGAGCGGCTGGAGTTGAAACGCACGATCAAGCGGATGGTGCGTTCCGGGCAGATCGTCTACGGTGCGAACCATCTGCTGCGCGGTGTGGGCGGTGGCGGTGCGATCGCAGGCAGCGCGAGTGGTGGCGGGAGCAACGCAGCGGGCGCGGAAGCGGACGCCGATTCCGACTCGGGCGCTCGTGCGGGCAAGTCGTCCGGCCGCAAGCTCGCGCCGGGGGAGGTCGTGGGCACGTTCCGGCGCGCCGCGGCCGGCTACGGCTGCGTGCGTCCCCAAGGAACGGCGGCGAGCCGTGGGCGTGAGGACGATATCTTCGTGCCGGTGGATGCGACGAGGGACGCGGCCAGCGGCGACCTGGTGCGCGTGGCCGTGCGACGACGCGGATTCCGTGCCGGGCGGGCGCGGGCCACGGGGGAGATCACGGGCGTGCTGCGGCGAGCGGCATCGCAGTTCGTCGGCACCTACGATGAGCGGCGGGACGTGGGCTGGGTGCAGATCGACGGCACCGACTTTGGCGGGCCCATCCGCGTGGGTGACCGGGGAGCCAAGGGCGCCAAGCCAGACGACAAGGTGGTGGTGGAGATCGTCCGTTATCCGACCGCCGTGCGGCCGGGTGAAGCGGTCATCACCGAAGTGCTTGGCGCCAGCGGCGAAGCGGGCGTCGATACGCTGACCATCATGCGGCAGTATGAACTGCCCGAGCGTTTTCCGGAGGACGTGCTGGCGGCGGCGCGCGAGGAGGCGGCTCGCTTCGATGGCTCCCTGCAGGACGGTCGGCGCGACCTGACGGACCTTGTTGTCGTCACGATCGACCCGGTCGACGCGCGGGATTTCGACGACGCGATTTCGCTGGAGCGGCTGGAGAACGGGCACTGGCGGCTGGGCGTGCATATCGCCGACGTATCGCACTTCGTCCGCCCCAACACGCCGCTGGACCGCGAAGCTCGCGACCGAGCCACCAGCGTCTACCTGCCCGATCGCGTGATTCCGATGCTGCCCGAAGTGATCTCCAACCACCTGGCCAGCCTGCAACCCAACGAAGTCCGCTTCACGAAGTCGGCGTTCATCGAGTTCACGGCCGAGGGCGCCCGGGTGGCGACCGACTTCTGCACCGGCGCGATCCGCAGTCGGCGCCGGTTCAGCTACGAGGAGGTCGATCAGTTCCTCGGGGACAAGATGGGCTGGCGGATCCGGCTGGGGCCCGAGGTGTTCCGGCGGGTGGAGGACATGCATCGGCTGGCCATGCTCCTTCGACGCCGGCGACTCGAACGCGGCAGCATCGAGATGAACATGCCCGAGATCAAACTGCGGCTCGATCGCCAGGGACGCGTGGCCGGCGCCGCGCCGGTCCCTCGCACGGAAAGCCACCAGGTGATCGAGGAGTTCATGCTGGCCGCGAACGAAGCCGTGGCGGAACGCCTGCACGCCGACGGGATCGCCTTCCTGCGCCGCGTCCACGACTCCCCCGATCCGATGAAGATCGACACCCTGACCGACTTCGTGCGCGAGCTGGGCATCGACTGCGAGAACCTCCAGAACCGTTTCGAGATGAAACGTGTTCTTGCTGAAGTGGCCGGCCAGCCGCTGGAGATGGCCGTGAACTACGCGACGCTTCGCGCGATGCAGAAGGCGGTCTACAGTCCGGAGGAGGTCGGCCATTACGCGTTGGCGTTCCAGGACTATTGCCACTTCACCTCGCCCATCCGCCGCTATCCGGACCTCACGATCCACCGGCTGATGGAAACCATCTTCCAAGGCCGACGCCCCGCCGGCGACCTGCAGCAACTGGCCAGCCTCGGCGAACACTGTTCGCAGCGCGAACAGCGGGCCGAATCGGCCGAGCGGGACCTGGTGAAGCTGAAACTGCTGCACCATCTGGCCGACAAGGTGGGCGAGACCATGGATGCCGTGGTGACGGGCGTCGAGGACTTCGGCCTGTTCGCTCAAGGGATCGCCCTGCCCGCCGAGGGGCTGGTGCCCGTCCGTTCGCTGACCGACGACCACTATCGGTTCGATCCGGACGTCCACGCCCTGGTAGGGTTCCGGTTGGGCAACGTCATTCGCTTGGGAGACCTGCTGCGGGTGCAGATCGCGCGGGTCGATCTGGTTCGTCGGGAGCTGGATTTCGCGGTAGTCCAGCGTTTGACCCAGGGCGAGATCGCCCGGGTTGCGGGAGACCGTCCGAAGCGATCGGGGGATCGGGACACTCGAGGCGTCGGCGGACCGCGCCGCGGCAAGGGCGGCGGCAGGGAAACGGGCCGACGCGGCGGAGGCAGGTCGGGGCCGGGCGGGCGCGGCGGACGTGGTTCCGCAGGGCCTGGTCGCAAGAAACGTCGGGACCGCTGACGCTGGGCCTGCTGGGAAGCTGGGCCTGACGGGCTTGGCACTGGCACGAGGGATGGCATCGGCTACAATCCTCCCGGGTGACCTAGGCTGCAGAAGACTCCGCTCCGCGAGGACGCGGCCGGGGGCAGGACGTGTCGCCAGTCGACCAGAACCCGCGAAGGAAGTAGTTGCGAATGGACGAGCATCTGGCGAGGACTCCGCTGTACGACTGGCACCACCGTCAGGGGGCGCGGCTGGTCGACTTCGCCGGCTGGTCGATGCCGGTGCAGTATGCGTCGATCGTGGAGGAGCATCAGGCTACGCGACGGGACTGCGGGCTATTCGATGTATCCCATATGGGGCGTTTCCTGCTGGAAGGCCCGGTGCTCGGCTGGCTGGATGGCCTGCTGACGCGACGCGTGGACAATCTCCCGCAAGGCCGCGTGCGATACGCTCTCGTCACGCAGGAACAGGGAGGCGTGCTGGACGATATCCTCGTCTATCACCTGCCCCGCCCGGGCGATCGCCCGGCCACGCTGCTGGTGGTCAACGCCAGCAATCGCGTGAAGATCTGGGAGTGGCTTCTGGTACACCAGGCGACGCCGTGCTCCGACGCGCTGCGCGACCTGACACGCGAGACGGCGATGATCGCCGTGCAGGGGCCGAACGCCGTCACGCTCGCGACACGCGTCCTGGGCCTCGCGGATGCTCCGAAGCTGAAGCCCTACGGTTGCGCCTCGACCACGCGCAACGGGCGGGACTGGATCTACAGTCGCACGGGATACACGGGCGAGGATGGCCTGGAGCTGATTGTGCCGGCCGAGCAGGCGGAACTTGTCTGGACTCAGCTGTTGGCGGCGGGGGGGCCGGGCGTGCGGGCGGCGGGACTGGGCGCGCGGGATACGCTGCGACTGGAGGCCGCCATGCCCCTTTATGGTCATGAGCTGGGCGAAGAGATCAACGCCGCCCAGACGGGTTTGGATTTTGCCCTCGATCTGTCTGGACGCGATTTCGTGGGGCGAGACGCCATCGCGTCGGCGCGGCAGCGATCGGATCTGCCGGTCCGCGTTGGACTGCGGCTCGCCGGCAAGCGGGCAGCCCGCGAAGGGTACGTCGTCACGGCCGCCGCGCAGGACTTGCGAGGTGGAATCTCTCCTGCGGGTATCGTGACCAGCGGCACGTTCGCTCCGACGCTGCAAAGCTCCATCGCGATGGCCTACGTGCCCGCGAACTGGGCTCGTCCCGGGACCGCGCTGGAAGTGGACATTCGCGGCCGAGGGGAAACGGCGGAGGTCGTGAGTCTGCCGTTCTACCGACGGGCTAACTGAACAGAGACGCGGTCGCGCCACTCAAGGGGGCTGGCGAGAAGACCGCAGGAAGTGGATGGCAGGAGTGTGTTCCGGCGCGGGTGCCGGGCCGCTTCGGGGTGAACCCGGCCGGACCCTTGGACGGTCGATGCGACAGGAAAGGAAATCAGAGACGTGAAACCGCAAGAGCTGCTCTTCAGCAAGACCCATGAATGGGTCCATCTGGCCGGCCCCGAGGGGCAGCAGGTGGCCACGGTAGGTATTTCGGACTTCGCGGTGCATCAGTTGACGGACCTAGTCTACATCGAGCTACCCAAGGTGGGGAGCCAGATGACGGCGGGCTCGCCTTTTGGCGAAATTGAGTCGGTCAAAGCCGTCAGCGACCTCTATAGTCCCATATCGGGTGAAGTCGTCGAGGTGAATTCGGGGCTCAAGGATCGGCTCGAACTGTTCAACGAAGACCCCTACGGCGCGGGCTGGATCGCGAAGGTCCGCGTCCAGGGCAAGGTGGATACCGGCGGTCTGCTCGACTACGCCGCGTACCAAAAGCAGTGTGCCGAGGAAGGCTGAGTGCCAGCGGTTCCTCGGGCCGCAGTGATTCTAGAGGCTAGTCGAGTGGGCGTGGTGACCGGGAGGATCAGGGCATGGCGTATCTCTTGAACACCGACGAGGAACAGCGGCAGATGCTGCAGGCAATTGGCTTGCAGCGGATGGATCAGCTGTTTGACATGATTCCCCAGGAGATCCAACTGGGGCGACCGCTGCGGCTGCCCGAGGGCATGGGTGAACTGGAACTGACGCAGCGGATGCAGGAGCTGGCATCGCAAAACCAGTCGGCGGCCGACCACGTCTGCTTCTTGGGCGCTGGCGCCTACGATCACTTCGTCCCCGCCGTGGTCGACTCCCTCACCAGCCGCGGCGAATTCTACACGTCGTACACGCCCTACCAGCCCGAAGTCAGCCAGGGCAACCTGCAGGTGATGTTCGAGTACCAGTCGCTGATCTGCGAACTGACGGGCATGGATGTTTCCAACGCGAGCCTCTACGACGGCGGCAGCGCGGTGGCGGAAGCAGCGCTGATGGCCATCCATGTGACGCGCCGCGAGGGAAAGGTGGTGGTGCCGGAAACGCTGCATCCGGAATACCGGCAGATCCTTAAGACCTACCTCGAGAACACGGCCTGCCGGCTCGTGGAACTTCCCTGTCCGGGTGGACGTCTGGACATGGACCTGCTGGCGTCGACCGTGGATGCCGAAACCGCGTGCGTGATCCTCCAAGATCCGAACTTCTTCGGGCAACTGGAGTCGATGGCGTCGGCGGTGGAGATCGCCCACCAGCGCGGGGCGTTGGTTGTCCAGGTGTTCGACCCGATTGGCCTGGGTATCCTCAAGCGTCCCGGCGATTGGGGAGTCGACATCGCGGTGGCCGAGGGTCAGTCGCTCGGCACTCCCCTGCTCTACGGCGGGCCCTACCTGGGGATCCTGGCCTGTCGCGAAGCGCTCGTGCGGCGCATGCCCGGACGCATCGCCGGCGAGACGACCGATCGGCGCGGCCGCCGCTGCTGGGTGCTCACCCTGCAGACGCGCGAACAGCATATCCGCCGCGACAAGGCGACCAGTAACATCTGCACGAACCAGGGACTGTTCGCCTTGCGGGCGAGTATCTACCTCGCGGCGATGGGACCCACCGGGCTCCGGCAGGTGGCGGAGTTGAGTCTGCGGAAGGCCCACTACGCGGCGCAGGCGTTGTCGCGCCACGAGCGGTTTGAGATTCCCTACGCGGGACCGTTTTTCAAGGAATTCGTCGTCCGGGATCGCCAGGGGCGCGTGGAGTCGCTGCTGGAGGAGGCGCGGGCGAAGGGATATTGGGCGGGTGTTCCGCTGGGGAACTGGTATCCGGAACTAGAGGACTGTTTCCTCGTCGCGGTGACCGAACAGCGGACTCGAGCCCAGATCGATGGCTGGGTGGAGGCCTTGGCGGGTCAGAACTCGGAAATTCGAGAGGTGGTGCGTCATGCGTAATCGTCAGTCGATCCAACTGCTGTCGGAACTGTCGCGGCCCGGTCGTCGCGGCGCGGTGCTCCCCGCCTGCGATGTGCCGGTCGATTCGATCGAGCAACTGTTGCCCCCGGAGGTACTGGCCGAGCGACCGCCGGCTCTGCCGGAACTGGCGGAACCGGATGTGGTCCGTCACTACACCAATCTCTCGACGCTCAACATGTCCGTCGACACGCACTTCTATCCGCTGGGTTCCTGTACGATGAAGTACAACCCCAAGCGGAATGAACGCCTCGCATCGCTCGCAGGCTTCGCGCACCTGCATCCGCACCAGCCCGATGCCACGGCCCAGGGCATGCTGCGTTTGCTCTATGAGCTCCAGGGGTTCCTGGCCGAGATCTCGGGCCTGCCCGCCGTATCGCTTCAGCCCGCCGCGGGCGCCCACGGCGAACTGACGGCTTTGATGGTGGCGGCCGCGCACTTCCGCCATCGCGGTGAACGACGCACCAAGGTCCTCTCGCCCGACAGCGCCCACGGCACCAATCCGGCGAGTGCGCGTATGGCCGGCTTCGAGACGATCACGATCCCCAGCGCGTCGGACGGGTGCGTGGATCTGGACGACTTGGATCGCCATCTCGACGATTCGCTCGCTGTGCTCATGATCACCAACCCCAACACTCTCGGACTCTTCGACCGCAAGATCGCGGAGGTGGCTCGGCGAGTTCATGAACGCGGGGGACTGGTCTACTTGGACGGCGCGAACATGAACGCGATCCTGGGAGTCACCCGGCCTGGGGACTTCGGCGCGGACATGATGCACTTCAATCCGCACAAGACGTTCAGCGGTCCGCACGGCGGAGGTGGCCCGGGCGCGGGGCCCATCTGCGTGACCGAGACGCTTCGGCCCTACCTGCCGGTTCCGGTGGTCGAGCGCGACGGCGAGAACTATCGCTGGGCTTTCGACCGCCCGCTGTCGATCGGTCGCGTGCGAGGCGGCTTCGGGAACGTCGGCGTGCTGGTGCGCGCCTACGCCTACATCCTTTCGCATGGCCCTGATGGCTTGCGGCAGGTCTCGGAAAACGCGGTCCTGAACGCCAACTACCTGCTGAGCCGCGTCAAGCACATCCTCCCCGTGCCTCTTGGCGATCGCTGCATGCATGAGTTTGTGGCGTCGGCCGCGGCCCTGAAGAAGGACCGCGGAGTGACGGCCATGGACGTCGCCAAGCGACTGCTTGACTATGGATTCCACGCGCCGACCGTCTATTTCCCGCTGACGGTCGCCGAAGGCATGATGATGGAACCGACGGAAACGGAGAGCAAGGAGACGCTCGATCGGTTCGTCGAGACGCTGTTCCGCGTGACGGAGGAACCGGCGGAATTGTTGCACGAGGCCCCGCACTCCACGTGGATCAGCCGTCCGGACGAAGTGCGTGCCGCACGGCAGCCCTGCATGATCTGGCAGTCCCAGGCGCCGGCTGCGGCCACGGGGGGCGCCGATCGTGGCTGAACGCCCGCGCACGGGAGGTGGTCCGCACGGGCAGGAAGCCTCGGCGGCGATCGACGGTCTGTTTCCCGTTCGCCTGCTACGCCATCTTGCGATGCCTCCAGCGAGCGTCGCAACTTCACCTTCGGGCAATCCGGCTGCTACCTTCGGTGCAGGCGCCTGGAATATGGCTCTCGATGAGGCGCTGCTGGAGTCGGCCGAGCCCGGCTGCTTGTGCCTGCGGTTCTACGACTGGTCGCCGGCCACGCTTTCGCTCGGTTACTTCCAAGGCATCGCGGAGCGAGAGACGCACACGGCCAGTCGACCGTGCCCGGTGGTGCGCCGGGCCTCCGGCGGGGGAGCCATCCTGCATGACCAGGAGTTGACGTACAGCGTCGTGGTGCCCCGCAGTTCGCAGGCGGAACTGGATCACCGATGGCTTTACGATCGCATGCATGAGTCCTTGCTGCAGGCGCTGCGGTCGTTCTCGATCAACGCAAGGTCCTGCCGCGGCGATATCGCGTCCTGTGATGCTTCGCCCGCGGATGGCACTGGAGCCGCCCAGTCGTTTCTGTGTTTTCAGCGGCACTGTTCGGGCGACCTGCTGCTGGGTGACCACAAGATCGTGGGGAGCGCCCAGCGCCGTTCGCAGACCGCTGTGTTACAGCATGGCAGCATTCTGCTCCGTCGCTCCCCCTACGCCCCCGAACTGCCGGGTATCGAGGAACTCGCCGGCGTCTCGCTGGATCCCTCCGAACTGGTCGACCGCTGGCTCGACCTGCTCCAACGCGAGTCAGGGTGGGAGATCCGCGAGGGCCAGGTGTCCGAACGGGAACAGGCGGCGGCGCTTCGAAAAGTGAAAGAGAAGTTTGGTTCTCCGGATTGGACGCTTCGTCGCTGACGCTGGAGAGTCCGCGGCCACGCCCGCGTTGTTGAGGCGTGGTCTTCCAAACCTCCGTAGATGACCAGCCGTGGTCGGGCGTCGTGATTCCCCACGAAGACGGCGTGCCGTGGCGTGCCCGCCTGTCGGACGCTCACCTTGGTTGTCGGAACACGTCCGAAGGGGCCGCAGCCTCTCGCCGTCCGTCGAGGTCGTTTCTTGGAGCCGGGGTGGCGAGCAGCGGTCGCTTCCGTCCGGGAATTCGCTGGAACGAGCCCGGCTGGCTGTCTAAAGTGATGGTGTCGACAGTTCCCGGAATGTGCTCGTCGTCGCCTGGATGTCACTGCTCGATTGGTGCAGTTTCGGATGCACGGCGAGGCCCGGAAGTTGGGCGCGTTGCAGGTTGTTCAACCGCAGCGTGTCGTTTGAGGGCGGAAGTTGCGTGGGGGCGGATCGTCATGCACATCAAACTCAAGGTGCTTCGCGGGGCCAGTGTCGGCAAGGAGATCGGCGTCAAGACCCTGAAGTTCGTGATTGGTCGCGCGGAGGAGTGCAGCCTGCGTGTCAACAGCGACGCCATCAGTCGCCAGCACTGCGTGATCATCTTTGACGGTCACGAAGTGCGGATTCGAGACTTGGGAAGCCGCAATGGAACGTTCGTGAACGGCGAACGTCTCGAGGCACCGCGTCGCCTGGTGATGGGCGACCAGTTGCGCGTGGGGCCGATGGAATTCCTGGTCACGTACGCGCTCGTGCCGCAATCGTCGGCGGGAGTCGTTTCCGAGAGCCGATCGCCGCTGTCCGCCGAGCAGGACATGGCGGGCCTCATCAGCGACTGGCTGACGGAAGCTGAGGATACCGATCGTCGCGTCGACTCGGCCGAGATCGAGACCCGTGCCATCCGGATGGACGACACGGGACGAATTCCGGTCGCGCCCGCGAACTCGAGGAAGGCGGCTGCGGATGCACCGCCCGTAGTCGCGGGAGGGCACGACTCCACGGACAGCCAGGGCAGCTCCGACAGCCAAGGCACCACGGAGGGCACGGAGAATGCGCCGGCGGCGGCTTTCGGCAAGAAGACACCACCGAAGAACGTGGCGCCGAAGGACACGCAGGAAGCTGCCGCGCAAACGCTGCGCAAACTGCTGAATCGCGGCACCAGCTGACCGCGCGAACGAGGCATCTCGCCTCGGCATTCAGGGAACCGGATAAATTCTGCGGATCCGGGTGGCTGATGCGCTGATTTATGTTTCCTAAAACGCACGCGCTCGCTATTTGGTGTATTTTTCCACCGTGCGACTCAGCGATCGGGACTTGCCCGGTTGATCATCCGGTTCCTTGAAGAGGAGTTTCCTGGTGGCAAAGGCGAAGACTGGCAAGAGCGTGAAGGCGGCAAAAAGTACGAAGGCTTCCAAGAGTGCCCGCGGAGTGAAGAAGGCCACCAGCCCCAGCCCGAAGGCTCGCAAGGCGGCGACGGTGGCCAAGAAGGCACCGGTGAAGGTGTCCGCGAAGAAGGCGGCTCCGCCCGTGGAAGTGGCTGAGGACGAAGTGTCGATCTGCCGGCGTCGATCCGATCGACGTGGGGTGGCGCGTGAGGTGGCCGTAGAGCCGAAGGCCGCTCCGCCGATGCCCGAGCGTCGCCAGAAGGTTGCTCGCCGTCGCCAGATCGATCCCACGACCTGCGAGCGGGACTACTCCGACGATGAGATCGAATTCATGCACGCCTTGGATGCCTACAAGCGTTCCAGCGGCCGGATGTTCCCCACCTGCAGCGAGGTGCTGGAGGTGATTCGCGGACTGGGCTACGCGAAGTCAGCGCCGGTACCGGCGAACGCCCCCGGCATGGCCTGCATCTCGGAAGGCGATGCCGTGCTGGCTCCCGCATCGGCGCCGCTGGGCGCGATCGACGGCTCCGCCCCCAGTACGTTGACGTTCGAATCGGTGCTGATCGGCTAAGTCGCCGGGGGCGTGATCGACCGCCGAGGCCCGAGGGGCCCTGTTGCCTGTAGGTCCTGAGCATGGGAACCAAGCCGCTCGCACTGGGCGGCTTGGTTTTTTTCTGCGCCGACAGAACGGTTTTTTCCTGCTGCAGGGAGGCCGAGGAGGCCGCTAGCGGCCTGCTGCCAAGCCGTGATTTCTCTTGTTCGAAAGTCGCGTTCCGGCTAATCTGCCGCTCGATGAAGCACCGGTGCACTCTGCGGGAGTCTCCGGCGTTCCAGGAACTGGCGCGAGAACGCGTGGGGTTTCTGGAACGGCATGTTGTCTTCAGAGGCCTGAAGGAGCGATCGCGTGGCCGAGTGGTCGAGCAAAAAGGA
>CAZUJM010000218.1:0-6031 GCA_964620405.1 uncultured Pirellulaceae bacterium
GGCCCGCCTCCGCGCCCCAGACCTGGTTGAAGATGTTCCGGATCGCCACCCGCCGGGGCGCGACTGTGCCGTAGTAGTCGGCGTTGTTCAGTTCCCGCGCCTGCGTGAAGAGGAAGTTCCAGATCTCATTGCTGAATTCGACGATCAGCCGCGAGTCGGGGCGGAGTTGGTCCCGCCAGAGTTTCGCCAGTTCGGTGATGTACTGGTCCGTGGCCCGATGCGGAATGTTGATCCACGGCGTCTTGCCCGACTCGTTCGCCATCTCGACCAGCAGTTCCCAGGCAACTCCACCCTTCGCGGCGTCCGTGTTGCCGCCGCTGCTGGTCTGGATCACCTCCTGTGGCTTGCGCCGCAACGACCAGTCGGACGCGACCGAATTGTTCGTCTCCGTGTAGTCCATCAACCGCAGCGCCGTGAACGGTCCGAGTCGCGAGAGAAACTCCTGGCGGTAGGTGGGCACATCCGCGCCGCGGTAGCCCGGCGCCAGCAGCTTCAACTCGCGGACCGGATTGGACGCGCTGGTCTGCACGATCTGCAGCATGATCGGCACGCCCACCGTCGGGATGCGGACGTCAAAGACCGTCTCCAGCCCCTCGCGACGCAGCGTGCCCGGTACGATCCGGATGGTACCGTTCCGCATGCCGATGTACTTCAGGCGAACCGTACCCATCCCTCCATACCGCACCTGGTAGACGCCCGCCGTGTACCCGTCCAGGAACGTCACGGTCCCGGCGGGCTGGCGCGGCACGCCGTCTTCGGTGAACGGCAGCGTAAAGCTCGGGGGTTGCCAAGGGGCATCCACGGGGCCCCAGCGACGCATCACGCGCATCGCGTCCACGAAGGCCCCGTCGCTGGTCCAGTCCGCATGGCTGAACAGGTTGACTCCCCATTGGGGATCGTCGCGATCTGGACTGGTCTGCCCGTCGCGACTCCCCAGCAAGGCAATCTCATCGACGTAAAACGTCGTGGCCGTATCGCTGTACAGCAGGTACTCGACCACCGACTCCGCCGTCCCGAAGGAACTCAGGGGAATCTCGATCTTGGTCCAGGGACCCGCCGCGACGGGAATCTCGACTCGCGGATAGGATCCATTCGGAAGATGGGCCAGCACCATCAGGCCCATCGCGGTATCCGAACGCACCCAAAACCGCAGCGTGTCCAGTTGATTCAGTGCGAAGGACGGGCCCGACTGAAACTTGACGCGAAGGCCCCCCAGCGGGGAACTGACCGTGGTGGCAATCGCGTGTGACCCGCGGTAGGCCTGCGGCGCATCAACCAGTTGCATCTGCCCGCCGAGTCCCGCCACGAGCCAGTCAGCGCGTGTCGCATCCCCGAACAGCTGCACGCCCGTGCGTCCATCGGAACTGGAAGTATCCAGCACGCCATTGTCGTTCGCGTCCCGCTGCAATTCACCCTGGATCGAAAACTGCTGCCCGGCGCCGACCGTGAAGGCTTGGTCGGCCGGCAGCGAGCCCGGGACGTCGAACCGGACCGAGCCCTCGGAGGGCCCAGGGGCCAGCGAGTAGGTCGGGCAGGTGGAGGTGCAGGCGATCTCGGCCGCCGGCAGGTCGATGGCAACTCGCACCTCCGCCAAGTCCTCGGACACTTGGGCAGTGGAGGCGGAAAGCACCTGCCGCGCCTCCAGGGCCTCCCAGGCGAACGCGCGTCTCGGCCGCGACACGCGTCGTCCGATACGGCCTCGGGCGCTGCCGCGAAGATGAAGAGCTTGAAAGCCCCACGTTCGACAGGCCGATCGGCCGCGCGTTCCTGAACGTTCCTGCCCGCCTGGCAGGTCGCCGTTTCGATTCGCCTCTGGGTAGGGCCACGCCATGCCGGCTCGCGAAGTCAAGAAAGTGAATCAGGGGAGTTGCCCACGCGGGCAGGCGCTCGTTGAACTCAGGGGACGATCTCAGCAGACGATCGACCTACGCAGTCCGCGATGCGCGGGTTCATTCCTCCGCGCTCTCCCGCCGCAATAGACCCACTCTATACACTCGACTTGACAGCGACCAGTCCCGCGACGCTCTACGAGTTCGTCCCGTCCAATCGGTCAGTGGACCCGGTGATCAAGACGGCAAACAGTCCTACTGTTTTGCGGGTACGTTCAGATTTTGGAGCGTCGAGGCACGCGTGTCAGGCAATCTTGACATGGTATGCCAACAAGATGTCAGCGATCCGGCGCCGCCGAACCGGGCGGCGTCTCCAGCCTTCGCCATTCGGGCAGTTCGTAGCAGGCCGCCTGCTCGTCGTTCCTTACCAGCAGGTGGCGGCCGTGCAGGCAGAGGGTATTCCAGCACTTGCCCTCCAGGGCCTGGAATGCGCCGAGTTGCTGGAACGAATCGGGCGTAAGTCGCACGCAGGCCAGTTCGCCGGACTCACTCTGCACGACCAGGGTCTCGCCCACGCGCAGCAACTGTCCATATCCGAAGCGGCCTTGCTTCCAGGCCTTCCGCCCCGTACCCACCTCCAGGCACTCCAGGATGATGTCATCCAGCCCGTAGATGTGTTCCTCGTGGAGCACCACGTTGGAGAACTTGGTTTTCATCACCGACGTGTTCGACCACTCCTCGCGCACCTTCCACGAGCCGTCCTCGGAACGGTCGACATGCAGCAGCGCGGCGCCGCGTCCGTATCCCTTGGAAATGAACACGCGATGCGCGTCGACGGGAACCGCGTCCGAGACGTTGGCGGCGGCCGTGGAACTGCCGAGCCACTCATGCGACCAAAGCACCTCCCCGCGTTCCGGTGTCACGGCCAGTAACGCCGATTCGGCGATCACGAGCACTTGACGCACGCCCGCCAGTTCGGCGGGGACCGGAGACGCGTAACTCACCTGCATGTCGCCCGCCCGCCAACGCAGCTCGCCAGTGGTCTTGTCGAAAGCGGCCACGGTCGTCTGCTGCCCGTCGGCGGGGCCGCCAACGGGGACAATCACCAGGTCGTCCATGACCAGCGGGGACGAAGCGCGGCCCCAGGCCACGGCGGCCAAGTCGTTGGTGACGCCCTGCTCCGCCAGCAGGTCGTGTCGCCAGAGTTCCGTGCCGTCTTCGCCGTTCAAGCAACGCAGCACTCCCGTCGCGCCCAGGACGTACACGCGCCCGCCCTCGATCGCCGGCGTGCTGCGCGGACCAAGGCCTCCCAGATAGGTCTCGTGCCTCGCCGGAATGGCGTTCGCCCAGACCTGATGCCCCGTGGCGACCTCGTAACAGACGGTGACCTCCTGGTCCTCACGCTGCTCCTGCGTCACCGCGTATCCGTTCACCGCCGCGAAGGCCGACCAGCCCGCGCCGATCGGTTGTTTCCAAACCAGTTTGGGCGGCTGTTCGCTCCAGTTCGTGGCGAACTGCACGCCCTCCACCGACTGGTTGCGGTGCGGTCCGCGAAACTGGGGGTAGTCGTCGACGGTGGTGGTGGCGAGATCCGCGCGCGGTGCGGAGGCGTCCGGACCGACGCTGGTGGGAGGCGCGGGCAAGGCGGGAGTCGTCCGTGCGGATGTCCAACGCGCTCGGAACCGGGGGACCAGGCTGCCGGTGACATCCGTCGTCTCGAAGAAGGCGAACAGCAGCGCCAGCGGTGTCCAGGGGGCAAGGAGCAGCAGGAATCGCTGGAAGGGCGGGCGGTCCAGGCGGCGGACGTACGCGACATACGGAACGAGGGCCGCGACAAGCAACGCGAGCGTGACGGCCACCAGCGTCATGGCGCTGTCCAGACGCGGGTGTGTCAAAGCCACCAGGGCCACCAGCGCCGCTGCGATCCAAACGCCGAAGATGGTCCAGCGCGTTCCGCGCGGCCAGCGCTCCCGCGGTCGACTTGAGCCCCCCTGCCCGCTTCTCGCTACCTCCTTGCCTGACTCAGGAATCATGGTTCCACCTTTCGTACGGGAGATTTTGCGCAGCCGCCGCGCGACCGGGACGAGTTGGGGACGGTGCCGGTTTGTCCCCGCCGCATGACCTGGATTTTAACGCTTTCGCCCTGTTCGCGCGACACAGGCCCGCCGTTCCCTCATTCAGGAGTCGTGCTGGGAAGCGGCGAGCCATCAAAACCCAAGCCGATCTCGTCGAGCACGGACGTGTCGATGGTGCCGGAGCGAACCTGGAACGTAGAGGGATAGCGCACTCGCCAGCCTTCGTTGCCGGCGGGGCAGTACTGGCGACTGTTGCCCTCAATAGCAGCGACGGTCGGGATGCGAGCGGCGAGGGACGCTGAGTGCAGGAAGGATGCGCCGGGACAGGTCAGGTCCTGTACGCACAGGAACAGGCCGTAGTGCTGCGCCGCCGCGCCCATCAGCAGCGCCTCACCATGTCCCTTGCACGACTTGAGCGCGATGCCGGAATATCCCAATTCGCGACTGAGGTGCAAACTTTCCAGGTCCACCAGCGACTCGTCGATCACCACCGGCTTGATGCGTGCCGCCGCATGCATTCGCAGGTGCCGATGGCCCGCCAGGTCGCGGTGCGTCGGTTGCTCGATGTACTGCACGCGCTCAAACCCGTCCGCCGCCCGCTCGCGCAACTGCCGCAGGAAGTCGAGGACGTATTCCACGTCCTGGCAGCGTTCGTTGAAGTCCAGCGAATAGTACCAGCGCGAACAGCCGCGCGCGGCCTGCGCTTCGCTCGCCACCCGGTCCACGCCCACCACGCGGTCCACGTCCCACTGCAGGTTGTCGCCGTTGAGCTTGATCTTCAGGTGCGTCAGGCCGTCGGCATGGATCCAGTCGCCGAGCGTCTCGGGAAGGCCGTCGCCCACGGGTTGGCCCACGTCGGCGGCCGTGAGCGGATCGAGCGCGCCGACCAGATGGTACAGGGGCATGCGCGGCTGCGGTGTCGCCCGCGTGTAACGGTCCAGGTAGTGGCCGCGGAAGTCGTCGCCCAGCCATCGCGACAAGTCATGGTTCATGAAGTCGGCGGAGAGCAGTTGGTAGGAGTTCGCGCCGAGCGCGCGGCCCTGGGCATCGAACAAAGCCGCCTCAGTCGGACTGGCCGCCACCATCTGCGCCAGCACCGGCATGGACTCAGGGATCCCCAGTCGCGCCACAACCTCCGCCGCAACCTGCGTCCGTCGCGCGTGCCACGCCTGCGCCACCTCCAGCGGATGTCCCGTGAGGTCCGGATCGACGCACGCAGATGCGAATCGCTCTCCCAACTCCCGCATGGCCGCCAGCGTCTGCTCGGTCGTGCTCGCGGAACTGGGCCACGCCCACACGTTTCCCAGCGGCATCGACCCGTACCCGGTCGCATGCCTGCCGTCGCGTGTGACCACGTCCAACTGCACATCGAGCATCGTGACGTCGGTGACAACGCGACCTCCGAACTTGATCGGCGTCCGATAGGCGATCCGTCTCGCCTGCGAGCGAGCTTCCAGAACCCGGATGTCGGAGGAACGACTCATGCGAGGACTCTTTCTCAATGCGAGTAAAAAAGGGAACGATGTGCCGACGGAAGGACGAATCACGACCGCGGCGGCGCCTTGGAGCGGCGTCGCGAAGCCGACGCAGGAGCGAACAGCCTGCGGGCTTCGGCATACATTCTCCGCGAACACGACAACTGACCGATCGCCGTTGCCCCGCGGACCCGTAAAGCCGGTTCGCCCAGATGCGTGCCGGCCGGTGCCTACGTTCCGTGAACGGCAAGGCAGTACGCTATCGTGCAGGACCGGGCAAGTAAAGGTCAGGCGTCCGTCAGCCAGCAACGATTGTCTTGGCAGCGGTATCGCGAAAGTGTCTTGCGAAGGTGTCTGCCAACGACCCCTTTCGTTGCCTGTCACCCGTCTTGGCTGGGCACGGTTTATCCTGAGCGCGTTGACCCAGTCATCGTGAAGCCCGCCTTCGGACACCTGGACATCGTTTCGTCGATTCGCGGGTTGGGTCCGATTCCCCCTGCCCCCGGCAATTGTTCAGGTGGATACCATGGAGGGGCTGTCGCTCAGCGGCGACGATGACGAGTGTCGACGGCGGCCGATGCTCGAAATGCTCCAATCGATCCAACGAACGAGTGCCGACAGGATCATCCCCGACTTCGCCGCGGATGCGTCC
>CAZUJM010000218.1:6041-10387 GCA_964620405.1 uncultured Pirellulaceae bacterium
CGCACTCACCCTCGTCGCCCTTGCGCATATGCCTCGCCGCGGATGCGTCCGGCAAACATGGCTGATCCCCAGGGCCTTGGCTGGAGCGTGCGTCGACGCGCGAAAGACAACGGGACGTGCTTCGGCCGATTGCCGGAATCGCGGGACGCTGGCCGTCTAGCTGTCGGAAGGCTGGTGCTGGTCGAGGCGCGGGGCTCGATCGTCTCGTTGGACCTGGTCGATATAGGCCGCCAAGGCGTTCAGGTTCAGGAGTCGCTCGGTCTGCATCCAGTCGGATGCCGAACTGTCGCTCCAGGGCGACCGCGAACTGCAGGATCACTGCGGAGTCAACGGCAGCCACGTCGCGCAGTTCATCGACCCTGGCTTTGTCGCCAATGGGAACTCCTAGTGTCTCGGCCAGGATGGCACGGATCCGTTGCAGCGTGGACGTTTTCATAGGCGTGTCCAGAGCTCCCATTCGCTTCCGTGTTCAAGGATCTGTCGCTCCAGTTTCTCAATGAGACGCTGGATATTTCGCTCGAAGAACTCCGCGCGCGTGGCGGCTTTCTCGAGCGTAAGCGGCTCTCCAAACTGGATGCGGTAGTTCTGTTGATTGCCCAGGCAGAGCATGGGGATGACGACGCAATCCGACAGCCGGACAATCTCCAGCAGGCCCGTCGCGAAAGGCGTGGCTTTGCCCAGGAACGGTAGCACCGCCGCCTGTCCAAACGGCGCGTCGATCAGGACGTTCACCAGTCCGCCCCGGCGAAGCCGCTGGAAGATCTTCAGCGCGCGATCGGGATCCTGGATGAGCACTTCGTCGCCGATGATCTCGGACAGGAACCGCAGGTAACGCGGAAGCAACAGCCGCGATCCGACTCGACCGGAAGCCCGGTCCCTGGGACGCCCGTTGCCCACCGAAAGGATAGGGTATCCGATTCGAGCCAGGTGTCGTTTGCCGAGGCGGTTGGCGTAGAAGTGGCCCGAGACGAGCAGCACACCCTGGCCGCGATCCAGGGCCCGCTGGAGATGTTCCATGCCTTCCAGGGTGGGGGCTGGAAGGCGCGAAACAAGCGTTGGTTCCGCCAGATGCAGGTCGTCGAGGGCGCGGACTACTGCATTGGCGATGTACTCACGGCAAAGAATCCGCAAGTGACGCTCGTCGAGCTGCCCTTGGTAGGCGAGCATCATGCGGGCCCGGGCGCGTTGCTTCGCTCGCATCGTGAGGACCTGGTACACGGGAGTCAGGGCTCTTCCCAGGCGATGCAGGGAAGCGGCTCCCATGTGGCAAGCGATCGCTTTCAAGGGCCAGAGGTAGACACACCTCAGCAGGTCCTTGACGCTCAGCCAGACTGCGGAACGACGCCGATGGATTGCGGGAGCTTCCACTAGGTACCTCCGGCGAGTGAACCTCGGTCGCGCTGGTGTCCTCGTGGATATGGCACCAGGGTCGTGTTCATTGCTCCCGCAGACGTTCCAAGGAAAGCCGCGCAGGATGGATCAGCGTGTCACTTCCGCGAAACAGAGGTCGGCGAGGCGAATGTTCCGGTCGTAGAGCTGCATCTGGCTCCTCGCGTTCGCGCAGAATTCCCCGCCGATACCGCCGATACGCTGGCGACCACGGCGCCGCTCCCCCCGTGTCGCGAGACCATGCCTGTGGTGCGGATCGACGTGCCATGGAGAAGTATAGTACACCGAACTTCAAGCCGTTGTCCGGGGATTTGCGGTAGACACGATCGTGGGAATCCAATCCATGGTCCGCCGGCTTGCCTTGGGCGAGGCCCGGGTGGATGTGGAAGGCCGAGCCTGCGTCGGAGAATGGCCCGTGCGGGCCGCAGACGCGAAGCCCGCAGGCGCGCGGTCGCGTGACGCGGGGCCTTGGGGAGCGCCTGCGAGCCACCGGCCGCGATGGTTTGAATCCAAGGCTCTTGCCTACACCCGCCGCAAATGAAACGACTTGGGACGCGTCAGGTGTTCGAAGCCGACGGTCGAGAGCGTACAGCCGCGGCCGGAGTCTTTGACGCCGACCCAGGCGAGCGCGGGGTCCAGGTAGTCGCAGCGGTTCATGAACCACGTGCCCGTGTCCACCTGCTCCCCGATCCGCACGGCCGTCTCCTCGCAGGCCGTCCACACCGACGCGGTCAATCCGTAGCGGCTGTCGTTCATGCAGGCAATCGCCTCCGCGTCGTCGCGGACCGACTGGATGCCGACCACCGGCCCGAACGTTTCCTCCGTCATGATCTCCATCTGGTGGTTCACGTCGACCAGTACCTGGGGCGCGAGGTACGGGCCATCGGGGCTGTCGGCCGGAAACGCTCGCGGATCCACCAGCGTCCTCGCGCCAGCGGCGACGGCCGCGGCGATCTGGTCGCGCACGAACTTCGCGGCGGCCGGACGCACGACGGGACCCAGTGTCGTGGACGGGTCCAGCGGGTTGCCCAGGCGATACTGGCGCGTCAGCTCGACGAAGGCGTCGACGAAGGAAGAGAAGATCGACGCGTGGACATAGATGCGTTCGATGCCGCAGCAGGACTGTCCGGAGTTGAAGAACGCGCCGTCGACCAGGTTTTCGACGGCGTGCTGGAAGTTGGCATCGGCGCGCACGTAGGCGGGATCCTTGCCGCCCAACTCCAGGCCGGTGCCCACGAATCGCTCCGACGCCGCTGTCTGGATGGCGTGGCCGCCGCGGACCGAACCCGTGAAAGCGATGAAGTCGATGCGGGGGTCGCGGACCAGGCGGTCGGTGCCGGCATGGTCGAGGTGCAGGTACTGGAAGACGCCCTCCGGCAGGCCCGCCTCGCGGAAGCATTCCGCGAAACGCTCGGCGCACAGAGGGGTCTGGGCGGAGTGCTTCAGGAGCACCGCGTTACCGGCCAAGATCGCGGGCACCACGCTGTTGACTGCGATCAGGTAAGGGTAGTTCCAGGCGGCGATGGCCAGCACGACGCCCAGGGGTTCGCGACGGATGAAGCGTCGGAAACCCTCCTTCTCGCCCGGATCGATGTCGTGCAGCGCGCGGGGAGCCGCCTCGATCATGTAGCGGGCACGTTCCGCAAGGCCGCGCACTTCGCCCGGCGCATACTGGATCGGCCGCCCCATCTGCCAGGCGATTTCTTCCGCGATCGCTGCCGATTTCGCCTCGAACGCCTCCACGAAACGGCGGCACACGGCCATGCGCTCCTCAAGACGCACATGCTTCCAGTCACGCTGCGCTTCGCGAGCCCGCTCCACGGCGCGGTCGACGTCCGCTGAGCCGGCGTACTCTCGCTCCACATACACACGCCCATCCACGGGCGAGATCACGGAAAAACGCTCTGTCATCGTTTGTGTCGCTCCTCTGAAATGCACGCCCTGGATCGTCGGGACGCGGGCCGTCGGCTTGCCAGGTCGCTCCATGGAATCGTCATGGCGGGACAAGGCAAGACGCGGGGGTAACGGGTTTGCCTGACGCCAGTCCGTGCCGCTCGGTTGCCGGCTGGCATTCGCGAAGCTTACGGCGGAAGCAACTCCTCCAGCTCCCGCATCGCCCCCATGTCGAACTCATTTTGCTGCATGGAGTAGATGTTTTGAAGGTTCAGCAGCATACGCCGAATCCAGGCCTCGTGGGAGGCCGGTTGCAGCCAGAACGCACCGTGGGGCAGCGGCCTGCCAAAGGCGGCTTCGATGCGCGCCACGGCCTCCTCGACGGTCAGCAGCGTGCCGCCCTCGAACGTGTCAATGATCGAGTGGTCGTCAGGCAGTTCGAGCTGGGCGAGGAAGTGGCCCGGGGAGTTCAGGCCGCGAACGGGAATGCCGAGTGGTTCGGCCACGGCTTTGTAGAGCAGCGCGAGCGTGATCGGAATGCCGCGTCGCGTTTCCAGCACTGAGGGCAGGAAGCTGTTGCGAGGATCGTAGTAGTTGCTGGCATTGCCGCGGAATCCCAACTCCTCGAACAGTCGTTCGTGCAGATTGGCGAGCAGTGCCTGGGGCGTGGGGTTGCGAACGGTGGCACGGATCGATTCGGCGATGCGGTCGATCTCGTTGAGCACCTCGCGCGGGTGCGCGTCCTGCAGCTTGTGCCGCGCGATGGCGGTGGCGAGAGTCACCAGCCCGCGGGTAGTGTGCAGTTGCGGCACGGCTTCGGCGAACCATGCATAGGCCGTGGAGTCGGCATGGCGTGGACCCGTTGGTCGACTCATTCCACGCCTCCCGAAGTTCTCTGCGCGCGATCGACGGGCTCGCCATCGCCCGACTCGACGGGCAGTTGCGGCTTGCGGCCCTTGGTCATCAACAGTCCCAGGGCCGTGAGGCCGACGCCCAAGGCCAGGGCGACCGTGAAGGGCTCACGGAAGATCAGCACGCCCGCGAGGGCGGAGAAGGCCGTCTGC
>CAZUJM010000219.1:0-10305 GCA_964620405.1 uncultured Pirellulaceae bacterium
AGCAGCGCGTCGTCCAGTTGGGGAAAATGACGCTCCAGCAGCAGGGCCAGATGCGGGTCCGGCCGCCGAGCGAAAGCGCGGCGACCGATGAAGCGAACCAGCAGCCAGGCGGCGCCGCCGCCCAGCACGAGCAGCAGCACTGCTCGCGCGGCACGCGGCATCTCGCTGGCGCCCACGGTCACCGGCAGGTAGTCGAGGGCCAATCCGATCCAGTAGATCGCGGCCAGCCAGATCAGCACGAACGCCAAGCCTTCCAGCCAGACATACCAGCGGATCTGCCGACGGAGTTGCGTCAGCATCCGGGCGATGGGCTGCGGCAGGTTCGGGTGCGTTTGAATCATGGCAGGTCTTGCGGAGCGTCACTCCGGCTGATGAGTCTCGTTCGTGGTCAGGTCTTTCGTGGGGATCACGCGAGTCGGTTCCAACGACGCAGCAGCCACTCCAGGGACAAGGTGCCGGCGATGAGCGCCAGCAGCCAGTGCATGAGTCGGCGCTGGAAGTCGGGATCGGGAGTTCCGGGGACGAAGGTGACCTGGTCCTTCACGGGCAGTTGCTGGGCGAGCGGTCCCTGCGATCGTTCGCCGCGCGCCGACTCCAGCCCCACGTAGTACTGTCCGCGCGTCTGTCGGGCGAGGTCGGAGAGCAGTGCGTCGTTTCGCTGCGGCTGCTCAGTCTCCCGCGCCGGGAGGCGGATCTTGACGGTCCTTCGCAGCAGTTCGCCTTCCACGCCCGGAATCGCCAACTGCACTTCATAGTCGCCTTCCCGCGTGGCCGTGAACTGCCCCGAGTACGTTCCGGGGCGTTCAGACTGCGCCAGTCGCGAGAGCTTCAGCGGCTGCCTGGACCCGTCGGGTGCCACGAGGCTCGCCGCCACCGACTCGATGGTCAGGGGCTGGAACTGCGCATCGGTCAGCGTGGCTCGGATGGTGATCGTGTCACCCAGGCTGGCGCGTTCGTTATCCACCAGCAGGATGCCGTGGCTGGAGTCGCGCAGCAGGCGCCCCTGGGAAACATGGCGGATCAGTTTGGTATAGAAAGTTTCGAAGTACCGTGGGTCGAGTTCATTCAGACGCCACATCTCGCCGCTGCCGAGGTAGACGACGCGGCCTGCTCCATAGAACTGCCCCGCGATGTAGACCGGCTGCTCCTCGGCGAATGTACTTTGGGGATCCGAGAATCGCGCGTAGACGACCGCCCCGGGCTTGACATCCTTGATGGCCTGGTAGCCGAAGACGCCGGCGAACTTGCCCCAGGTCTGTTCGTTCTCGCCCGGCGAATCCTCCAGCCAGAGGAACTGGGATCGCCGGCCTTCGTCGCTGAATTGCAGAGGCCAGGGAGTTTCGGATCCGACGCGGCCCAACTGGATCGTGGCCGCTCCGCGCGAGTAGAACGTCACCGGGTACAGGTCGCGAATCCGCGCCAGTCGGCCTTCGTCGCCACCGCCCAGGTCGCCTCGCGTCCAGCGTGACGTGTTGACCGGGCCGGCGACGACCACCAGTCCCCCGGCTTTCTCCGCGACCCATTCGTCGAGCAACGCGACCTGCTCGTCCGACAACTGGGTCCAGTCCGGATCAAACGCCACCAGGCAGTCGTATTCGAAGAGCGATTCGCGATCTGCCGGGAACTCCAGCAGCACCTCGTTCGACTCCTGGGCTGCTCCCGGCAGGGCCGACTGCAGCCAGACGTCGACCTGGGTGTTCTTGTCCCGGTAGAGCATGTTGCGGAGGAAATGGTAGTCGCGATTGGGGCCGCCCGCGACGAGCAGGACGCGCGACTTGCGATCGACGACTTCTACCTTGGCGGCACGCTGGTTGTCACGTGGTTCGAGGTCGTCGTCGGCTCCCGTAATGACGCGCATCGACCACTCGTCCTGTCCCGGCGCCTCGGGCACCACTTCGAACTGGACGGGCACAATCTGTCCATCTTCTGGAAGGGTGATGCGTCGCTCTTGGCGGCCGGTCTCGACGTTAGCGGCGGCGCCTTCGCGCGGCGCCGCTTGCAGTTCGACCGTGAATGTGCGGCCCGAAAGTCCGAACGACTGCAGGTAACCGGTGACGGTGAAGCGGTCTCCCGGATAGACGCGCTGGGGTGCTTCGAGGTCCACGAGACGCACACTGCGCGGCTGCTTCTCGGAGCCGAGTCCGATCGGGTAGATGCCGATCTCCGACGACTGGGCCGCCCGCAGCATGGATTCGGGTGCGAGGCCCGCGTTGCTGCGGCCATCGGTGACGAGGACGATTCCGGAGATGGGCGCTTCGCGTTCGCGGTCGAGTACCCAGCGGAGCGCGTCGCCGACGCGGGTTTCGGTGCCTCGAGCGACCAGCGACGCATTCCAGTCCGGCGGCGCGGGCTTGGTTTCAGCGGGATCAGCCTCGGGAGCCTCCGGGGCGGCCGCGACGGCGGCCGGCTGGCCGCTCCACGCCTGCCGCCAAGACACTTCCGGATAGCGCAGGTTGGTGACGGCGGCCAGCACCAGCGCGGCAAGTCCCAGCAGCACGCTGGCCAGCGATCCGTACGCTTCGCCTTCGGCACCGCGCAGCGCCCGCACAAAAATGCGGTCGACGACCAGGGCGAACAGTCCGAGCAGCAGCAACGCTGCGGCCGCGGCATAGGACGCGCGCGCTCCTCGCTCGTTGGCGTCGCGCTGCTGGCTGGCAGCCTCGGCGTCGGAGGAATCCTTTGGAGCGTCGCGTGGCAGTACGGCCACCGACAGCGGAGGTTCCGCGCCGCCGAACGCGTACACGGCGATGTCATGCTTCCGCCGCAGTTCCGGCAGCAGCTTACCTTGGTCGAATTCGCGGATCACCTGCTGCAAGCGACTGTCCGTCGTTGCCGTTCCCGCGTCCGCCAACCCCATGCTCTGGCTGACATCCACCAGCACGACGGCCCGAGATGTCCGTGTGACACGTCGTTCGGAACGCTTCTCGATGCCCAGGAAGAACAGCACCAGGCCCGCGATGGCCGCCAGCCGCAGGGCCAGCAAAATGCCTTTCAGTCCCGGTGACAGGTCGATGGAATCACGGCGATAGACGCGCAGCACGTAGCTGACCAGCAGAGCGATCGCAGCCAGCAGCGCCATCCAGTGCCACCACTGGGTAAACTGCTGCAGGCGCGCCGACTGCCAGAAGGTGCGCGTGGTCGATTCCGCCAGGAGGGGTGCCAGGCCGTTGATCATACGGAAGATCCTCCGCCGGCTGGCAAGGGAGCGGGATGGAAACTGAAACGGTAGGCGAGCCACTGCTCCAGCAGCAAAAGCAGCACCGATCCGGCCAGCAGCCAGAGACTCCAGGGATTCGACGCCCCGAGCCCCGAAACGTTGAGGGCCTGGTCGAATCCGCGGATGTTGACGCCAAGCGGCAGCATCCGTTGGCGGAGCGCCGGCGCGTCGACGAGGGTGAGATCGCTGTCGAGGGTGCTGACGTTCAGCGCCCAGCGACGATGGTGCACGGGCCCAGCGAGCGTCTGCAGTTCGCCATCGTAGACGCCTTGCGTGTCTGTCTCGCCAAGTCCGACGCCCGCGGGCGGTTCCGCGCCGAGTCGCGCGACCAGTTGCAGGGGTTGGTCGGGCGAGCTGGGCACGGCCACCTTGTCATACTGTCGCGTTCGCTCCGTGCCGGCCGCCGCCGTCACCTTGAACTCGGGCCGGTACTCCGCTCCGTCCATGGTCCACGAGAGTGGGCTGCCGACGAGCTGTTCCCCATGGGGACGCTGGGTCTCACTGAGGTATGCCTGCAACTGCAGCACCACCACCACGAAACTTGGCTCCATCGCCCAGTTGTTCCAGTCGGGAGCCAGGGAGGTCAGGAAGGCCACCGATCGGCCGGTGCCGACGCGGCGCTCCAGGACGAGCGGTGCGCCGTTGTGGAGGCGGGCGAGCGTCTGGATCCCCGAGTCGCTGGCGGGTTGCCAGTTGGCGGCGGCGCGGGCATAACGGCGGACTCGGATGGAACTGGTGAACGGATTACGCTGGCCCGCGAGCGCGCGGAATACCGGAGAGTCGCTAAGTTCGAGGCTGCCGGCGGTGGCGTCGGCATCGGCGGGAATGGCGTCGAGCCGTTCCAGGGGAGCGGGAAACCAGCCAGCTTCATAGGCGCGCGTCAGGAACGGCCCGTTGAACTGCTCGCCGACAAACGTGGCGAGCCCACCGCCTTGCGCGAGGTACGCCTGCAGGTTCGCTTGCGAACGATCGTCCAGCGAAGGAGGATCCAGCAGGTAGATCGCCCGGTAGCGGAACAACTCCTCCAGGGCGACGTCGCGGAGGTAGTCGAGCGGCTGGACGGTCGGACTCACGCCTGTGCGGGTCCGCGTGCCGGGCTGGAAGATGGCCTCCAGGTAGTAGGCCGACTTGCCCGCCGGATCGCCGTCCAGCACGAGCACCGATTCGCTGGTTTCCAGCGGCACGACACATGTGCGATGGTTGTCCTCCAGCAGCGCGTCGTTGGGCAGGTCGACCTCCACCACGTGCTGACCGGCGGTGGCAAAGAAGACCTGGAACTGTCGCGTGATGGTTTCCCCGGCGTTGATTCGGTCCAGCACGAGGCTCGGCAGTTCGCTCGCCTGCGCGTCCGATTCGGCTCCGGTGGCGCCGGTCGGGTGGAAGACCGAGCGAATCTTCAGCGCAACGCGTTCGGCGGCAGTAGCGCCGAAGTTCTTGACGGTCACCTTCATGAAGAGCGGCACACCGGCGGCCTGTGTGCCGACCTCCGGCTGCAGCGCGGTCACGGCAAGATTCATGTCCGGCTCGGATGCGCAGCGCACCAGGTGCACTTCGACCCGCTGTCGAGCAAGTCGCCCCAGGCGTTCGCGGATGCCTTCCGGCGCATTCCATTCCGTGTGGCGGAAGTCCGATAGCACGTGCAGTACGCTGCGGTCGCGCGATGCATCTCCGATCAGCTGCGCGGTCAGGTCGAGCGCTGGTTCCAGTCCCACGGGCTGTTCACTGGGGCGCCAGCTGCCCTCTTCACTTTCCGCGCCCCAGAGCGACTGTTCGAGGCTCGCCGTGAGCGGCGCGGCCTGCACGTCGGCCAGGGTGAGGAGCGTTTCGGTGTTTCGCTTGCCCGGCTCCGCATTCGAAGTCGCTGCGTTGGCGAGGTTCGCGGTGGGCTCGGTCGAGGTGCCACCGGCGGTGGTCGGATCGCCGGCCTCAACGCCGGCAGCCATGCCGGCTCGGGCGGCACGGGAGTAGCGGAGCACCGTGAGCTTCTGGGGCCGGCCGCTCTGCCGCGCCGATCGCACCAGTTGCTGAAGCGACTCGCGGGCGTGGTCGAAGGCGGCCACGCCATCGCGGCTGCGATCGCCCATCGACAGGCTGTCGTCCACCAGCACGATGTGATGAGTCGTCTGGCCGCCGAACCAGCCCAGCCATTCTTGCTGGGTGACCAGATGCGCGAGCATGGCGACCACGGCCGCCAAGGCGGCCATGCGGGTGGCCAGCAGCAGCAACTGCTTGAGCCAGATCCAGCGCTGGTGCTTGCGGTAGCTGGCCCGCAGGAACTGCATGGCCGCCCAGGCGACTCGCTGGTTCCGCAGGCGGTTGATCAGGTGGATCAACACCGGCAGAAGCACGAGCAAGAAGCCCCAGGTCAGTGATGGATAGAGGAATTGCATGCGAGGCGTCTGGTGCCGTATCGGGTGGTCGTGTCCGAGTCGTTTCGGGAGGTGGGACGCGGGTTCTGCAGGGAATGCCTGATTAGTGCGAGTGGGCTCCGAGGCGATGCGAGAGGAAGGAGCTGAGTGCCACATCCAGGGGCTGGCTGGTGCGAAGCAGCGCGTAGTCGATCGACTGCTGGGCGCACAGGCGCCGCGTCTCGTCGAGGTAGGCCCGCAACGCTTCCATGTAGCCATCCCGCAGCGCGCGAGGATTGCACGTCAGTTGCTCGTCCGTCTCCAAACCCTCGAAACGCGTGACGCCGTTGAAGGGAAAGTCCAGTTCGTCATCGTCCATGACGTGGAACAGCAGGATGTCGTGGCCCTGCTGCCGAAGCAACTGCAGGCCGCGACGCGTCTGCTGCTCGTCCCCCAGCAGGTCCGAGATCAGCACCACCAGTCCGCGCCGCGGGTAGGTCTCCGCCACGCGTCGCATCACGTCCTGCAGGTCGGTCTTGTCCGCCGGGTCGCTCACCGCCAGCGTGTCGACGATCGCATTCAGGTGCGCGCGGTGGTTGCGGAACGGCACCGAGCGACGAAGCTTCTGGTCGAACGACACGCAGGCCACGGCATCGCTCTGCCGCAGCACCAAGTACGCCAGGCTGGCGGCGATGGTGCAGGCGTATTCGTACTTGTTGAGCGGCCCATTGCCGTAGCGCATGGAGTTGGAGACGTCGACGAGCAGCGTGCAGCGGAGGTTCGTGTCCGCTTCGTACTGCTTGACGTACAGTCGGTCCTGCCGCGCCCAGACCTTCCAGTCGACATGCCGGAGATCGTCACCCGCCGTGTATTCGCGATGCTGCCGGAACTCCACCGACTGCCCAAAGTAGGGGCTGCGGTGCATGCCGGACAGAAACCCTTCGACGACATGGCGAGCGCGAAGCTCCAGTCGCGCGATCTTCTTGACCGCCTCAGGATGCAAAAATCTTTTTGAATCGCGCATCGTTCGTCAGTTCGTCTTCGCGGGTGGGGGTTTCCGACACGATTCGATCGATCAGCTGGTCGGCCGTGACGCCATCGCTCTCGGCGGCGAAGTTCACCACGAGGCGGTGGCGAAGCGTTGGCTTGGCCAGTGCGGCAATGTCCTCGACGGTCGCGTGTCCGCGACTGTGCAGCAGGCCGCGCGCCTTGGCGCCGAGGATCAGGAACTGTACCGCCCGCGGGCCCGCGCCCCATGCCGACTGGTCCCGGATGAAATCGGGAACACCCGGCGTGCCCACGCGGGTCTGCCGGACCAGGGACAGGGCGTAGCGGATCACATGGTCGGATACCGGCACCTCGCGCACCATGCGCTGCAGCTTGAGGATGTCGTCGGCGTCGAGAACCGGGCGCACCTCGACCTGCTGTGTAGCCGTCGTGCGGCGCGCGATTTCGAACTCCTCATCGAACGTCGGATAGTTGACGAACACCTTGAACATGAAACGATCCTGCTGCGCTTCCGGCAGCGGATACGTTCCCTCCTGCTCGATTGGGTTTTGCGTGGCGAGCACGAAGAAGGGATCGGCCAGGGGGAAACGCTGTCGACCGACGGTCACCTGCCGTTCCTGCATCGCTTCCAGCAGAGCGGCCTGCGTCTTCGGCGGCGTGCGGTTGATCTCGTCCGCCAGAATCACATGCGCGAACAGCGGACCCTCCAGGAATCGACGCTCGCGGGCACCCGTTGAACGGTTTTCCTCGATGACCTCCGTGCCCGTGATGTCGGCCGGCATCAGGTCCGGGGTGAACTGGATGCGGCTGAACGACAGGTTCATGGTCCGCGCCAGGGTGCTGATCATCAGCGTCTTCGCCAGGCCCGGAACGCCCTCCAGCAGGCAGTGGCCTCGGCTGAACAGCGTGATCAGCAGTTCGTCCACCACGGACTGCTGCCCCACGATGATTTGCGACAGCTGGCCGAGGATCTGTTCCCGTGCGTGGCCGATCTTCTCGATCGCATCCTGTTGGATCTCACTCATCGCCTGTCTTTCTCCTCACGAAGCCCATCGTGCCGAACGGAAATTGCGTCAGGGAAGACCCTGAGGGTGCATGTCTTGGGGACAGACCATTCGAGCCCTTCCTGGGATCTGCGGGATGGCAGAGGTCCTGCGTGCCGGAAGCTATGCCGGTTGCGCAGATTCGGCGACCCGAGTTCCGATTAAGAATAGGCGCGAAAACCGGGAGTGCCTAGCAGAGAGACCAATTTCGGCGGAGTTCTCCGGGGAAGTTCCGAGGACCCCCTGGCGGGACTGACTCGCCTCACTTGGCCGATCGTCACTGCACGCTCCGCAGTAAACGTTGCCCACCAGACCCTTGGACACGCCTCGTGACGCCTACTGGTCGTGGGGGCTCAAGAGGCCCGCGCCGACCACCCTGGCACCTACGCCGCGTTCCCCATGAATGTTTTTTCTCCACTTAAGGACTGTCCTCGGGCTCCGTGGGATCCTCTTCTCCAGGCGGGTCCGGCGGGCCTTCCTCGAAGGGGAAGTCCTCCGGTTCCGTCTGGTCTTCTTCCTCCTCGGCATCGGGAACCTGTCGCGGCGCATCCTGGGGCGCCGCATCCTGAGGCGGACGGTCGGGAGCATCGCCGGGCTTCTCATTCTCGCCGAGCCCCAGGCGTTTTTCAGGTCGGGCGTTGTCGACGTCCACGGGAGGACGATTGGCATCGCGGTTGTTTTCGTCCGCCGGTCGTGTCGAATCGACTCCGCGGCCGACGGCGTTCAGCGCGGCGCCGAAGACACGCGAGAGGGGCCCTTTACCGCGACTGGCGGCGGAGCCGGTCTGGGCTGCCGGCTCGGGAGCCTGCGGCTCGTCCGTGAAGTGCAACTGGTAGTGATGCAGATTCGAGAGTCGCATGGAGACGACCTGTTCGCCGGGGTCTCCGGAAATAAAGAACGTCCCGTACGAGAAGTTCAGTCGGTCCGCGTCCAGCAGCAATCGACCATCGCGACGGTCGATGCAGAGCAGTGCCAGTTCCGGTCGCCGGTTGCGTCCCGATGCCGTGGAACTCTGCCGGAGAAACGCCAACACGGGCAGGCCTTCGGGCTGGTCGAGAGGCAGGCCGTAGCCTTCGATCACCGCGGGCATCTGCCACTGCCGCGGGCCGGTGCCGCCGGGACCAGCGTTCCGCGCGTAGGCATAGAGGTCGCCGTCCATCAACGGTGCGTGGAATGCGTCGGGACTGTCCACGGTCTGACCCCGCGATGCCTGCGGCTGGAACCCGCGCATCACGAGGAACTGATCTTCCGTGGCAATCAGTTGCACCGACTGCAGGGGGCGGCTGGATTCCTCCAACTGGTCGCTGACCAGTTCGGTACCCGAGGCCGCGTCCAGCAGCGTCATGCGGCCGGTGGGGTCGACGATCGCCAGCAGTCCTTCGGAGTGGAATGTGCCTTTGGAGTCGGCGGGAAAGATCCTGGCCCAGCGTTCCGTATTATCGAGGGCGTCCCAGAGCTTCAGGCGTCGCGCCGGTTTGCCTTCCTCCGTGACATCATCCCAGGTCAGCAGGTGGCGTCCACGCGTGGCCCAACGCCGCTCGGGAGCCGGCAGCGGACGGCGGCCCAGTTCGACGCCATCCAGCGTGCGGTAGACGCGGGCCTCGGACCCGTTTCGGTCAGCGACGAACAAGACCTGGTCGTCGCCCCAGATCGTTGGTTCGGAGGGCATTCCTTGACGCGTCCACAGCACCTCGCCGTGCACGGGATCGACGCAGTGCAGCAGGTTAGACTGCGCGTAGATGGCTCCCGTGCTGCTGATCGGTCCCAGGGCCTGGACCCGCTGGCCGCTGACTTCGAACATCAGTTGCCCCCAGGCGTTGGTGTTCGACATGGTGCGGACGCCGGCCTGTCGGACGACAGGCGCGGAGGAGAAGATGAGGTCGTTGAAGTTGGAGGGCCAGCGGACGTGTTCCTCCGAGGGGCCGTTCGCGTGCAGCGCGTCCACGGCGACGACCGTGTGTCCGAGGTTGACCATCAGCAGATGGCCGAGCGACCGGTAGGACATGGTGCCATCGACGAAACGGTTCACGCCCCGAGCCGCGCTGCTCGGGACACTCAGGAGCGGATTGCCAAAGCGATCCTGCACGATCAGGCTGTTGCCACCGGATCCATCGTGGACGACACGCAGACGCGTTCGCACCGGACCGACGGTCTCGAGGACGCGCAGCGGCCGCAGGATCATCTGCGACTGGAAGGGTGGCGGAGGGTTCCGTTACTACTCACTTGCCCCATCCCTTCTCAAAGAGGACGCCTTCGGCAACTGGGTCATCAGCAAGGAATACAATTCGGCGATGCTTGCAGAAGCGGGCTGTAAGCTTGAAGGATTCACCTACGCTCCCAGCGATGAGTACTATTGGCAGCACGGACACTCGACCGAGAGCGACTATATCTTCGTCACCACTCAGACGCTCAGTCGTGAGCAGCTTCAAAAGCTCAACGATGAAGTCGGTCCCAATCGCTCATTGCTGGTCTGCTGCGGTGCTTACCGCACCAAAAAGCTCGATGACTTTCCACAACTGACGGTCAAGAAGATCCCCAAGGCCGTGATGCAGAAATGCGAGTGGGGCAAGGATGACTACAGCCTCGAAATCAAGGCCATGCCTGATCCACGTCCCAACGAATCCGAACCGATCAATCCAGTGCTTGCTGAACTTCCCAAGAATAAGCGAAAAGCCCGTAAGATCATTGA
>CAZUJM010000220.1:0-1235 GCA_964620405.1 uncultured Pirellulaceae bacterium
TGGGCCCATCGAGGCTGCCGCAGCGAGGGGACCGGGGTGCCCGTGTTCTGGCAGAACCTCGGCCACTACGACCCGGCCCTCTGGATCCCGTACGCGGCCCTCATCGGTCAGATCGCGGTGGCGACCGCGGTGACGATCGCGATCCTCATCTGGCAGGAGCGAGTCGCCCAAGGCCGCAACCGGCGCATCTGAGGAAGACGCCTGCAATCGAATTCTGACTGGGGCACGGACCTCATGATCGGCAGCCCCTCGGGGGCGGGAGATGCTTGCGATGAGCGGAAAGCTGACACGAAGACGCGACGCGAACGCGTTTATCACCACGCTTGGGGGCGCGCTCAGCCGGAACATCCGGGTCGCGCCGCGGGATCGAGCCTTGTCGCGCGATCGGTTCGTTTTCTCCCTCGGCGGCGCCGCAGCGCGACCGCTCGGCTGGCGACTGCTTCCATCGACATGCGTCCTGCTCACGGTCGCGTTCGTGATGCTCTGCGCCGCCTGCGGATCGGCGGAGGAGTTGGCCGCCTTGCCGGAGGAACCGGTGACCGCGAGCCGTCTGGTGGTGTCGACGAGCGACGGAACGCCACGTGGTTTTGATGAACTGCTCGGCGCCGATGGCCGCGCGGTCTGCTTCGCGTTCCTCCATCCCCGCTGCCTGCTCTCCCAGGAGTACGCTCCGGTGCTGGAGAAGCTCGCCCGCGAGTTCAACGACCGGGGCATTCGGTTCGTGGGCGTGATCTGCGAAAACGACGTTCCCCTCGAGGCCGACGACTATCGCACGAAGTTCGGCATCACGTTCCCCCTTCATCTCGACACCAACTTCACGCTCGCGGAGGCCCTTGGCGCGACGGTCACGCCGGAGGTGTTGCTAGTGGACCGAGAGCGGAAGGTTCGCTACGCGGGCCGGATTGACGACCGTTACAAAGTCCGCGGCGTGATCACCCTCGGCGATGCCGAGCCGGAACTTGCCAACGCCATTCGGGATCTCCTCGCCGACCGCGAGATACGCGAACCGCGGACCCAGCCCGTCGGCTGCCCGCTTGACCGTCCGGAACGGCCCGACGCACCGGCAGATACCGCAGACGAACACGTGCCGACCTTCTTTAGGGACATCCTTCCCTTCCTGCATGCCAATTGCCAGAAGTGCCACAGTCCGAACCAGGCCGGCCCGTTCAACCTGCTCACCTACGAAGACGCCGTCGATTGGTTGGAAGTTGCCATCGACGAGATCGAAGCCCGGC
>CAZUJM010000220.1:1245-10301 GCA_964620405.1 uncultured Pirellulaceae bacterium
ACTCGACTACCAGCATGCGAAGCCGCCGAGTGCTGCGGACCTGGCCATGCTGCGTCAGTGGGTGGCGGCCGACAAGCCGAAGGGGGATCCTGCCGATACGCCGTCGCTGCCGCCGCTGCCCGACTACTCGGTCTTCCAGGAGGACCTCGGCCCGCCCGACATCGTTCTCGAGCAGCCGGAGCCGACACAGCTCGGCGCTCACGGCAACGACCTCTACCGCAACATCGTGTTTCCCCTCAACCGCAACGAGGACCTGGCGGTCCGGGCGATCCAGTTCCTGCCTGGCAATCGCCACGTCGTGCATCACGCGCTGATCGGCCACCTGCCGCGGGAATCAGCGGAAGAGGCCGTGCGGAAACACGGCGGCCGCGAGGGCTTCGGCCATCCCGACGACCGGGGAGGCGGTTTTCAGGATCCCCCCGGCGTCGGGTTCCGAGTACCTCCCATTCGGGAAGACGGTCAGCCGCGAGCCGCCTTCCTCAGCGGATTCGTGCCGGGCGTCCGGGCGACGGTCTCGCCCCCCGATGCGGCCTTGGTGATTCCGGACGGCTGCGACATCTCCGTGCAGACACACTACGTCCGCACGGGGAAACTCGAGACCGATTCGAGCCGGGTCGGTATCTGGCTCGCCAAGCAGCCGCCACGCCGGGTGATGAACATCATCTACCTCTCCGGCGAGTTCGCGGTGGTGCCCAAGGGCATCCCCGACTTCCGCGTCCGTGGCAGCTACACGCTCCCCCAGGACGCGGATTTCGTCGGCGTCCTGCCACACGTGCACCAGCTCGCCCGCTGGATCGAGATCAAGGCCTACCTGCCCGGTGAGAAACAGCCGCTTGAGTTGCTGCGGGTGCCGCAGTGGGACTACAACTGGCAGGCGCCGTACGACCTCCAACAGCCCCGCCGCTTCCCGGCCGGTACACGGTTCGAAGCCGAGTGTTCCTACGACAACTCGTCGGCCAATCCGAGAAACCCGTCCGATCCGCCAGAGCACGTCTGGCACAATGAGTCGATCACCGACGAGATGCTGCTGCCGATGTTCACGTTCACCTCCGATCGACCGCTGGACAGCAAAGGCCAGTCGTTCGGCAAGTTCGTCTCGTCGCTCATGCGGTCGCGATTCCTGCGGCGCCTGGTGGACCATCGCTACAAATACATCGCCGATCCGCAAGGCAACGTGCACCTTTCGCCCGACTACGACCCCGACGATCACCGCTACTGATGCCCCGAGCCTCGCGCAGCGTACCTACTGCGTACTCCGCCCATGCCCACGGAGGCTTGCAAACGGTAGCCGCATCATCCGGCCAAGCATCACGAGAAGCACCACTTCGGCCGACCGCTGTCGGACGAGCGCTCACGCGGCCATGAACGAACGCAAGCGAACGGTCGGCGACGGCGGCTCACACTGCGACTTCGTGAGGCCCGATGTCGGCGTCAGGCCATATTCCCGTCATCGCCATCGTGCAGGACCCTCGACAGATGCCGGCAACCGTGCGGCGTGCTCCGCTGGATACGACCGTGGATCACACGCAGCACTTCGGGCGTCCCGTCCATGCAGCCCGCCACGCAGGCGAGCCCATCCGCGTAGCGCTCGCGTGATTCCAGGAACGCTCGGATGCGTTCGCCGGTCACATCTTCCAGCAACGTGAACTCCCCGCACCCCATGCCCGCAAGGAAGTGCGCGTTGATCCGCTGCTCGGCATGCGCCCGTTCCGGCAGTACCAGCATGGGCTTGCCCAGATGCAGCGATTCGCCAATCAACTGATTACCGGCTGCGGCCACCACGGCCGAACAACTGGCGAGGTCGTCCACGAACTGCCGCTCGTCGATCTCGTGGAACGTGACGCATCCGACAGGCTCTCGTCGCCCGAGACCGTACACCTTGACCGGCATGCCACAGCCGGCCAACGCCTCGATCGCCGCCGGCGGCGTGTGCCGTCGCAGATAGGAGAGCACGAAGCCGCCGTCCTCCGGCACCGCACGCAGCAGCGAAGTTCTCAACAGCGGTCCCACCTGCACGACATGCTGCCAGCCGCGTCGCAAGGGAGGACGGAAGAACGCCGAGACGACGATGTCGGACGGCTGGACAACAAAGATCCAGACAGCGTAACTCATGCTCCACGCGTTCCACTGCAACGCGCGGGGCAGCGACTTAAGTTCATAGGCGCGAAGAAAGTGCTGGTGGTCGACGCTGACGAGCGGAATGCCCAGGCGTCGCGCGGCCCGCGGCAGCGCCGGCTCGAAATCGGTGATGGCGAGTTCTGCGCCGAAAGCCTCCAATTCGCGGGTCAGTCGATCCACCAGCGGACCCAGCACGCGAGCTTGGAAATCAAAACCGGCCGCGATCGAACGCAGGACGTGGAGACGGCCGGCCGAGTACTGGAACACGATGCCGGGAATCTGCCGCACTTCCACTCGGCCACGCTGGCCCTCGAACTGCCGACGCAGGAATTCGTAGCCATCCGCCGTGGCGTAGAGAAGCACCTCATGGTCGAGCCCCAACCGATCCACAAGTGCCACGATTCGACTGGCGTGCCCGCGGCCCTCGCCGCACAGGCTGATCGCGATCCGCGCCATGCTTACCCCCCGCCAACCCTGGCTTCTTGCCTGACTACGAATTCAGCGCGGACCGACCCTCCTCTTGGGCCGACGTGCCACGCGGTCCATTCAACCAACGGCCTATCACGGTGTAACGCACGCCGAAGCGATAGCTGAGGAGCAGCAGCGGAGTCACCGTGGCCAGGATCAGCAGAAACTTCAACCCCGCAGCCAACGGCCAGGGCCGGACCACCAGTTGGGCCACCATCACCAGCGGAACGTGCACAAGATACATCCAGTACGACGCGTCGGCCAGCCAGGACGCCGCTGGATGCGGCTTCGGAAAGAAACGATGAAACAGGCCGATCAGGCCCAGCGACATGGTCCAGGCGTACGCGGGCTGGACGATGGTGGCAAGTTCGCGATTGTTCCGCGTCGCGATCCCGGCAATCAACAGGGCCACCGCCGCTGGCAGCAGCAGTTTCCAGGACCGGCCCAACCGCGTGTCCATGCCCTCCGCGGCGAACGTGGCCACTCCGAAGAAAAAGAAGCAGCCGTAGTACGCGAACACATGGGGCTTGGGCAGAAGCCCCAAGGAGGTATCGGGGCCGAACGCCCCGTCAAGCGACATCCCCATCAGTGCCTGCGGCGCGCAGGACGCGGCCACCAACCACCAACGTCCGCGTCCCATCGGCAACCACCCCGTCGCTGCCAATGCCGCGAAAAGGACGACGAACCAGCAGAGAAACCACAAAAACCAGAGATGATCGAAGACGTTGGTCTGAATGAGGTGGATCGAGTTCGAACCCAACGTCAGACGCAACTGCTCCGAGGCTTGAACTCGTAGGCTTGCAAGGGCCAGGCGATCGAGCATGCCACCGACGGTATCTTCCGAGTTGGGGCCTTGGGGCAGCAGGGAACGAATCCGCTCGCGTCCCCGCAGCACTTCGTCCACCGCCAAGGGGGCCAAACCATAGAACGGCGCCACCTCGCAGGCAAAATCGGCTGCCGCTGGCAGACGCCCGGCGACGTTCGGCTCCAGCGGGTCCGCTCCCCGCGCCAGAAACAACTGAGCGGCCGCATCCCGACCGAACAAGGCGGCCACATTCAGGACCGAGTTCCCACCCGCATCTCGATCATGGACGTCAGCACCCGCATCGAGCACCGCTCGAATGATCTTCGGGTCGCCCTGCATCGTGGCCCAACCCAGCGGCGCGATCCGCCAGAAGGCGTCCCGCTGCTCCACCGCACCGGGTGTGCCCAGTCGCAGTCGGACCGCGGCCTCGTCGCCCGCCAGGATCTCGGCGACCGCGGGCTCGGGACGGATCGCCTGCCGCGCGTACCGCCCCAGGGCCGCATCCAGGGGCCCGATCGTCACGGCCGCAACCAGCAGCGGCAGGAAGATCCGCGCGTACCGCTGTTCCAGTAGACTCCGGAGACCCCGGCGACGGAACACGAGCATCGTGAAGTAGCCGCTCAGCAGGAAGAAAAGCGGCATGCGAAACCCATGCACGGCCGCCAGTAGCAGCATCAGCAGGTCGCTTCGCCGCGTATCGTGCACGGGCCAGGGAAACGCGAGGAAACTCAAGGACGCGTGCAGCGCCACTCCCAACAGCATGGCAAAACTGCGAAGTGCATCGAGATCGCTGCGTCGTTGCGCCATGCGACAGGCCCTGGACCATCGTGAGGGGAAGTCACCGGCGGCATCATGCCCGCCGCCGGTCGCCACTGTCAATGTCAGTCGCCTTGGGAGGCCGCCGACCGGGAGAGCGACGCACGGGAAAAAGGGGCCAACCGCCCCTCCTGACCGCGAAAAAATTTCGCGATCAGCCGTTGGCGACCTACATTAAGGTGCAAACTCGCCTCTAGAGATTACGGACTTCCGGCCTCGCCCCCTCGTTTCCATTCCTCGGCGTCCGCCAAAGGAGGTTGGGGGCTGTGCCGATCCTCCGCATTCGGAAATTGTGTCTCCCACCCTTCGGATCGACCGGCAGGAGTGCTGATCGTGGAACCACGAACGCCGCTTCTCTGTGCCATCATCGTGGTCGGACCGTTACGTTGCCGCGGGCAGCGGGCGGTCGACGCGATCGGGGCACAGTCGATCGCCGAACGCTTGGAGTTGCTGGTGATCGACACGGCCGACCCGGTCGTCCATCCGGACCTCGTCGCCCAAGGCGTCGCCCGCTGCGTTCAGGTCCGCGTGCCCGCAGGAACACCTATGGGATCCTGCCGCTTCGAGGCAATGCTGCACGCGACCGCGCCCGTGGTCGCCTTCATCGAAGACCACTGCTTCGCGGGCCCGCGATGGGCCGAAGCGCTGATCGAGGCCTTCCAGGATGGCCACGTCTCGGTCGGATACGGATTCGAGAACGCGAATCCCCAGACGCTGATGAGTCGCGTGGGGATGATGCTCGACTACGGATTCTGGCAGCTTCCCACCCAGTCTCGCCGCGTCAAGCAACTGCCGGGGAACAACGTCGCCTATCGCAGGGCTGCGATCGAAGACTTCGGCACGGAACTGCGGGACCTGCTTGAGGTGGACTACAATCTGCACGAGCGCCTCCTCGCGAAGGGACACTCGCTTTTCATGGCCGCCAACGCAGAAGCATCCCACCAGAACATTGAGCACCTGCCGGCCACCATGGCAGCGAACTTTGCGTACGCTCGAATCCTCGCCTTCCATCGCCACCGCCGCAACGGATGGAGCCCGATGCGTCGTCTTGTCTACACTGTCGGCACGCCCATGGTCTCCACGCCCGTGCGCCTGGCCCGATTGCTCGGCAGTTTCCGCTTTCGCGCGGACGCGCGCGACGCCCTGTGGACATGCTTCCAGTCGCTTCCGCTGCTCCTGCTTCTGTTCGCCTGGGCGTCGATTGGCGAGGCGCTGGGTTATTCCATCGGAGTGGGTCGCGCCAAAGAAGACTTCTTCTACTGGGAACTCGAAGCGGAACGCACGAGGAGGTCCCATGCAGCGTAAGCCACGCGTCAGCATCGTGTGTCCGGCTTACTATTCCTACGAAACCATCGAGGAGTCGCTGCGCGCCCTGCTGGACCAGACCTACCAGGACTTCGAGATCGTTGTCGTGAACAGCTCGCCGGAAACCGTGACGCAGGAGATCGTCACGCAGCGATTCCCGTCGGTGCGGTTCGTGCAGTCTCCGGTCCGGCTCTATCCGCACGCGGCCCGCAACGTGGGCGTCACGCACGCCCGGGGAGACCTGATCGTCTTAACCGACCCGGACTGCGTCGCGCGGCGGGATTGGCTCGAAAAGATCGTCGCCCGCGTGGATCGCGGCAGCCAAGCCGTCGTGGGCGGCATGGGCGTCATCCGGCTCAACTGGCTGGAAACCGGCATCCACCTCCAGAAATTCTACTGGTGCCTGGAGGGCGCCCGGGCCGGCACGCTGTCCGACCTGGCGACCGCCAACGCCTGCCTCGCTCGCCGGGCCTGGCAGCAGGCAGGTCCCTTCAACGCCAACATCTTCTGCGGCGATACGCACCTGTCGTGGAAGCTGCAGCGCCTGCCGACACGCATCGACTTCGAGCCGCAGGCCGTCGTGCTCCACGACCACCAGACGACCATTGGCCGATTCATCCGGGAGCGTCTCGCGCGAGGAAAGGAGTTCGCTCAGGTTCGCTCCGATTGGTTCGCCTGGTCGAAAGCCCGCGCGCTGGCCTACCTGCTCGCCGCGCCGCTGACGCTCGCCGTCCTCCTCATCCGGGCAGCCCGCTACTGTGCCGCCGCCGGCCACGGATGGCGCTACCTCGCCACGTTCCCCCTGCAGTTCATCGGCCACGCGTCCTGGCTCCTGGGTGAGTCATGGGCGCATCTGGAGTATCTGCGACCGCCGCGCTCCCTCAGGAACTGATGGGAAAGACGGTCAGGTTGGTCGGAGCGATCGCCTGCGTCCAGGCCGCCTCGTAGCCGATCACCACGGCGGCACCCGGCTGCACGCGCCCGTTCCAGGACTCGGCACGAACCCGATAGCGGTTCCCCACCCGGGACACGACCGTCGCATTCCAGAGATTCGCGAGCGTGTAAGGACATTCGAACTCCAGATACCAGTCGGACCACGCCGTGGTGGACACGTTCTTGATCGTCAGGTTGGCGGTGAAGCCGCCCGACCAGGCACTGATCGGGGACCACGCTACCTCAGCCACGCCTGCGGGTGCGTCGTCTTCCTGGATCGAACCGATGCCCAGGGCATCCTCAAGCACGCCATTGACCGGCGAACCCAGGTCCAAGAAGAATCGCTCGACGCCCTCCACATCCACATCACCCAGCACGGGAACCGCCACCTGCTTCACCGTCTCGCCGGCCGCAAACACAAGCGTGCCGGACACAGCGAGATAGTCGGTACCCGCCGTGGCCGTATCGTTCCGCGTCGCATACGGCACGTTCACCGCCAAAGTGGTCGCCGCTGAAAGCCTGACTTCGAAATTCGCCTGCCGCGAACCGCTGTTGCCTTCCAGCACTGCAACGTCCGTTACCGATACCCTGGGCACCACGGGCGTATCGTCGTCCAGGATCGTACCCAGTCCGGAGCCGTCCGCGATCGGCACTCCCACGGCACCCGTCAGCTCCACGGCGAACGACTCGTCGCTTTCGATCACCGTCTCCCCCATCACGAGAACCTGGATCGTCTTGACGACTTCCCCCGGCGAGAACACCAGCGTGCCGCTCGCCGGTGTGTAGTCCACGCCACTGGAAGCCGGCTTGCTTCCGGTGACTGCGGTCGCATAGTTCACGGACACGGTTTCCGACCGAGGCGCGGACAGCCGCACGACGAAAGTAGCCTGCGAAGCGCCGCTGTTCCCCTCCAGAATGCGCGCATCTTGAATCGACAAGGAAGGAGTCGCGGAAACGTTGAAGTCATCAAAGATGTGCGTAAACTCGTAGGGCTGCTGGGCGACTCCGCTGCAACTCGGCGAGACCACGTTCAGGGTCGAGCATGCTTTGTCGCGTGTCAGCGACCACATCGACAGCAGCCCCACGTCTCGCTGCTCAGCCCACTGCAGCAACTGTACCGCGTCCTCCGCGTAAAACCGCTCGGTCAGCACATCGTTCTGGCCAATCATGGGCGTGACCCCGACCATCCGCCACAACTCGGCGTCCGTGCGCGAAACACCGGCGGCCGTGTGGAGGCTCTTCAGCTGAGAGAAGAGCGAGTTGCCGGCCTGGATCGCATACTCGCCCATGTTGCCTTCCGGACTGGGAGCCGCATAACTGCCATAGTCCATGGCCATGATGTTGACACCCGCCAGTTGGACACCCGCGGCCAGCGCCGACTGGATGACGTACATGCCGTCGGCGGTGAGCCCTGAGGGCAGGACCGGCAGGGTGAGCCAGATGTCGAGCGACCTGCCCGCGGTAGTGGCGTTGTCCTGAAGTTTGCGCATCGCCAGCGAGCGACGGTCGATCGACGCCTTCTGTCCAACTTGCGAAACCCACGCTCCTTCGATATCAAAGTCGATCACTTGGAGATTGTAGCGATCGATCACCGACTGGTAGGCGGCCGTGAGTCCGTTGACGTCGGTGATCGCCGCTGCCAGTTCCGTGCCCGCGGCGCCTCCGAACGATACCATGACTTCGCCGCCCATGGCCCGCAACTGCTGGAACTCCGCGAGGCGAAAGTCATCCGCCATCGGGATCACGCCGCCCCAGGCCGGTTGCTTGTTGGCATCCGCCGTGATGAAAGCGATCACGAAATGCTTCTGCCCCGTCTGCTGGGCTGTCGCCACCAGGTCGACGTAGGGCCAAAGAGTCGCATCGACATACGGTGCGAACGTCGCCTGGGGCCAGGCGGAGGACGTGTGTGCCTGCACCTGCACGTGAACGGAAGCCGTCGCCTGCGCACCCAGGCTGTCGCGAATCGTGTAGACGAACGAATCCGAGCCAACAAAGTCGGCGGCAGGCGTGTAGGCGATGGTGCCATCGGCGTTGATCGCGGTCGTGCCATGGGCAGGCGCGCCGACCGCAGTCACCGTCAGCAGGTCGCCATCCGCATCCATATCGTTCGCGAGCACCTGGACATCGACGCGAACGCCTTGCCGTGTCACTACCGCGTCGATGGTGGCGACGGGGCCGTCGTTCACCGGTGTCACCGCCACGGTCACCGACGCCGTCGCAACCAGCCCCTGGGCGTCGCGGATCGTGTAGCGGAAGCTGTCCGATCCGTGGTAGTTCGCCTGCGGCGCGTACCGCACGGTGCCGTCCGCCAGCAAGGTAGCGGTGCCCCGAACGGGCTGCGTCACGCCCGTCACCACCAGCGGTCCGCCCTCCGGATCCCCATCGTTCGCCAGCACCGGCACATCCACGGCCCCGTCCTCGGCAGTCGTCGCGTAGTCATCCACCGCGATCGGCTCGCCACTGGCCGTCGTGACGCGCAGCACAGGTCGATAGCCCACGGTGGTCGCCGACCGTGCATGCAGGTTCAACGCCATGCCGGAGGCCTGGGTGGGCAGGTCCAGATGGAACGACGCGAGGCACGCACCGAAGAGCCCCTTCTCGGGGTAGGAGG
>CAZUJM010000221.1:0-10263 GCA_964620405.1 uncultured Pirellulaceae bacterium
TTCCGCCTCGAAGGAAACGTCCCGGGGCCAGTCCGAGGAAACTCCCGAGAACGACTCCGCAGCCACCGAGGAGGCTCGTTTTCCCCAGGAAGATTCCGTCAAGGGACCGCGCGAAGTCATGAATCGCTTCGCCGCCCGGATTCGTGGGAAGGCGAGTTCCCAGGACACGCCGTCGGATACAACCATGGAGCAAGGCTCGAAGCCCATCGCCGCGGAAGCGGCAGAGGCTAAAGAAACTGCAAAGCCGACGTCCGGCAGTGCCCCGGCTGAAGCATCCGCTCCCGCCGTGGCCGCCGATGCCTCCTCCGACCGATCCTCCCCTGCCGCCAAGACGTCGGTGAACCAGGCGACCGCCCTCAGCGACGCGGGAAAGGAAGCCGCCCCCCCGGCGGTTGCGGATGCGACGGCAATCACCTCTGACATGCCCATCGCCCCAACGACGGACGACGAGACGGCGGACTCCCTCGGCCTCGAGGGCTACTGCCCCGTCACGCTGATCCGCGACAACGCCTGGAAGAAGGGCGTTGCCCGGTACGGCGCCACCCATCGTGGCAAGACCTACCTGTTCACGGGGACTGCGGAGAAGGACGCCTTCCTGGCCGATCCCGACGCCTTCAGCCCGATCCTTGCCGGAATCGATCCGGTGGAACTCGCCCGGACCGGCAACATCAGCGAGGGACGCCGCGCCCACGGGCTTGTCTACCACGATCGCGTCTACATGTTCGCCAGCGAAGCGAACCTTGAGGAGTTCCTGCAGCATCCGGAACGCTTCACGAAGCAGATCGAACAGGCGATGCAGACCGGCGACCTGGGCGTCTTCCGGCGTTGAGCGTCCGGTCGGTTGCCAGGGTCGATCGGTCCGGTGACTCCCGCGCCCGCAACTCAGGACGTCGTCCCGGGTGCCGCCCAGTCCCGGGAACGCTCCACGGCTCGATGCCACTGGCCGATCCTTGACTGCCGATCCGCCTCCGCCATGCAAGGCTCGAAGGATCTGTCCAGCTGCCAGTTGCTGCGAAGCTGGTCGAAATCTTTCCAGAATCCAACGGCCAGTCCCGCGAGGTAAGCAGCCCCCAGCGCCGTGGTCTCCGAGACGCGCGGCCGCTGAACGCGGACGCCCAGCAGGTCGGCTTGGAACTGCATCAGGCGATCGTTCACACTGGCGCCGCCATCCACATTCAGCGATCGCAGCGCCACGCCCCCATGCTGCTGCATCGCGCCCAGCAGGTCGCAGGACTGGAACGCCATCGACTCGGCCGCTGCCAGGGCCAGATGGGCAGCCGTTGTCCCACGCGTCAGCCCCACGATCGTGCCGCGGGCGTAAGGGTCCCAGTAGGGAGCTCCCAAGCCGACGAACGCGGGCACAAAATACACCCCGCCCGTATCCTCCACGCCTGCCACCAGGCGTTCGATATCCGACGATTGGTCGATGATTCCCAGGCCGTCACGGAGCCACTGCACGACCGCTCCGCCCACGAACACTCCACCCTCCAGGCAGTAAGTCACCTGGTCGCCGATCCTCCATCCCACCGTGGTGAGCAGAGGCGAGTCGGTGAAGACGGGCTGCGAACCCGTGTTGAGCAGCAGGAAACAGCCGGTGCCGTAGGTGTTCTTGGCCTCGCCCGCGCGGAAACAGGCCTGTCCGAACAACGCCGCCTGCTGGTCGCCGGCGCAGCCAGCCAGGGGAACCTCTTGCCCCCCGAGGCGCACCGTGTCCACCACGCCGCTGGAAGCCACCACCGCGGGCAGCATCGCCCGCGGCACCTGCAACGCCTCCAACAACTCGTCATCCCAATCCAGGGCGGTGATGTCGAACATCAGCGTCCGACTGGCATTGCTCACATCGGTCACATGCTGGCGTCCCTCGGTCAGGCGCCAGATGAGGTAGGAGTCGATGGTCCCGAAAAGCACCTCGCCTCGTTCGGCGCGGCCCCGCAGCCCGGGATGCTTGTCCAGCAGGTGCCGGACTTTGGTGCCCGAGAAGTAAGGATCCAGCAGCAAGCCCGTCTTGCGGCGGAACAGCGGTTCCAGGCCTTCCGCCTTCAGCCGTTCGCAAACGGGGGCCGACACGCGACTCTGCCAGACCACCGCATGGTCGATCGGTCGCCCCGTATCGCGTTCCCAGAGCACGGTCGTCTCGCGCTGGTTGGTGATTCCCAGCGCGGCAAGGCGACGGTCTCCCGCCGGCAGTCGCTCCAAGGCCTCCAGCAGCACCGCGTGCTGCGATTCCCAGATCGCCTCCGGATCGTGCTCCACGATTCCCGGTGCCGGGAGGAGCTGCGGGAACTCACGTTGTGCCAGGGCACGCACGCTTCCCGCAGCGTCAAAGACCAGAGCCCGGCTGGAGGTCGTTCCCTGGTCCAGCGCAAGAACCAAACCTTCCATCACAGCACCGCCCGCCTCTCGGCCTCAAGCAGTCCAAGCCCCCGGCGGCTCGCGGCCCGGCACTCCGCCGAACCGTCCTAGAAGTCGGCTTGCTCCCGCAAGTCTCGTTGCAGGCGAAGCAGCTGCATCCGCGCCAGCTCGTAATGAGGGTGGATCTGAAGCAGGTATTTTAAGCTGTCGATGGCGCGGAAGGCATCCCCCAGCTCCAGATAGCATTCGGCCATGTCCCAAGCGGCCTGGTAGTGGAATGGTTCACATTCCAACGCCTGCTGGTAGCTGCCCACCGCTTCTTCAAAAACGCCCAGCGATCGCTGTGCCTCCGCCCGCTGACGCCACGCCTCGCCCAGCGTCGGATAGCTGGCCAGCAGTTCGTCGGCGCTGTCCAGCGCCTCCAGATGATCGCCCATGGAGTTCAGACGCAGGACCGACTGCAGCAGCAATGCCGCCTCGGGGCCCGCGGCGCGAAGCCACATTGCAGGCAATCCCTGTTCCGCGATCATCCGCACGCCACGGTCCTCGTCCTGCAACGCCTCCCCTACCGCCGCCGCCGCATCGCGGCCTCCGATCAGCGTCAGGGCCAAAGCGGCGCCTCGCCTGCCCGCGCGTCCGCCGAATCGGACCACCCGCTGCAAGGTCACCGGCGTGTAGTGCAGGCTCACATCCCGCACGAAGGATGCCACGTTGCCCTCGTCGATGAAACGGTAATAGAATCGGGCAATGAGCGGTTGTCGGGTGGAATCTTCCAGCACGGTAGGAGCCTCAACCACTCGGGGACGGGACGGGACGAACTTGAAGCGAAATCGCATCGAGGGATCGTTTTTCGCTACAACGATTCGCCGAGTGTAATCAGCCGGTTGAGGCTCTTCAACGAGTTGGCCTGTTCGCTGGATGCGATTCGTTGAGAAACAGCAACCCACGGTTTGACCCATGCGGGTCGCGCAAGCGGGACTACTTGGAATGGTCATGCCGACAAGAGCAGTGAAGGGTCCTTCCCAACGACCGAACCGCGGGCCGCGGATCCTGTTCCTGCTCGTCATGTGCGCAGCCAGCCTGCTGGCCCGTGTTTCCCACGACAACCTGACGGCCGAAGAGATACTTGACGACCGCGTCGCCCGGCAGCAGGAGTCCTTGCGTGCGCGCGTGCAGTTCACCTGGGAACAGACGCCGCTTCGCGACGGGCTCCACCGCCTGGGAACGGGCACCGGCGCGGCCTTGGTGGTGGACCGACGCTTGGACCCCGAGGCGACCGTGACCCTGGATATGGACGCCACGCCGCTTGGGGACTGCCTGCAAGCCCTGGCGGAACTCCAGGGGTGCGGCATCAGCCTTCTTCCCCACGCCGCCTACTTCGGCCCCGCTTCCACCACGCGGGAGATGGCCACTCTGCTGGCGATTCAACAGGAGCGTCTTCGGCAGCTCCCGCCCGCGTTGCAGGAGCGTTGGCACGCCCTCGAAACGGCCTCCTGGCCGAAGCTGTCCGAACCACGTCGCTTGGTGGAAGAACGAGCCGCTCGGCATGGCATCCAGGTCGAGGAGAGCGCGAGGATTCCGCACGACCTTTGGGCGGAAACCACCTTGCCCGAGATGCCTCTCCTGGAGCAGTTGGTCATCCTGCTGGCAGGCTTCGACCTCGCTCCCGAAGTCGATCAATCGTCCGGCCATGTCCGCATCGTGACGATGCCCCAGGACTTGCGGATCACCCGGACCTACCCGCGCACTTCCCCTCGGTCGACACTACCTGAGATCGACGGACGGGACGCTCCGGGGGTGACCATCGACGAGTCGCGGCGTCAGTGGACCGTGACCGCACCGCTTGAATTCCATCAAGCCTTCGAGGAAGCCGTCCGCGGTACGCCTTCGCCTCGACTGCGTCGCGGACCCACGGCCAAACCCACCCCGCCACGAACTCGCGACGCCCGCCCCCAGCAGCGATTCACGCTGACCGTCAAGAACCAGCCGCTCGGAGCCATCCTGAAGACGATTTCCCGCGAGACCGGCCTGGGCCTCCAGTGGAACGTCGAAGAAGGCCGCTGGGCCGACACGCTTCGCAGCGTCTCCGTCCAGAACGCGTCCCTGGACGTACTGCTCGCAGAACTCTTCCAGGGGCTTCCCATCGTGGGCCAAGTCGAAGACGCGCGATTGCGTGTGGACCTGCGGCCCTGAAGCAAGGCACTAGGTCGCCGCAGGAGCCAAGGCCTTGGCCAACGCCTCTTGGATGCCGCCTGAAATCTTGCCCTTGCACATGAGGGCGGAGAAAGGCAGCTCGCCTTGCAGGACGACGCGTTCTTCCTCCACCGCGATCGAACCGTCGATCCGAATGCCGAAGGTGGAGAGGTTGAACTGCAGCGTGTCGTCCTGCCAGTTGCCCTCCAAATGTCCGATCTGGCCCTTGTACTTTTCGCCAATGGTCTGCAGGAAGTTTTCCAGACGGGCGCGAGCCCCCTGCTTGCCAAGCTGGTGGGGGACTTCAACGGAGAACGAGGGCATGGGGGATCCTCCTGGGGAACCTCGCGGCGAGCGCGAGCAACCTGTCATGGGTAACGGACGCTTGGAAGGTAACGGACTACTGAAGGCTAATACTCGACAGAAGTTCGGCATCGAATTGTAGGTCAACCGGCCCGTCTGCGGCCGCGACGGCCAACGGCTGCACCGCCAGGCGAAGTAGCCCGGCGGTGCGACCTGGCGGTGCGACCTGCCAGCGCCGACGCAGACGGCCCGCGCAGGATTCTCACGCAGGATTCCCGCGCGGTAAAAAGCACCGCCCCGAGCCCGCCGGACCTGCGTTCCCGCTCGCCAGCCGTCAAGCCACTCCGCACACGCGGAGTTGTTCGCGAACCTCGGCGAGGCGCCGGAGGCTCAATGGGCCGGTGCGGTCGCCCTCGCAAACCGCCGAACGAACGGCCACCAGATCCGGCTGGATGGCTCTCAAGGCGGACAGATCGGGGACCTGCAACGATCCCGCCAGGGCCAGCTTCATGCCCCTGCCCGCCGTCGCCTCTCGCACCGCCAGCAGTTCCGCATCCGTCATCCAGAATCTCAGCCCCCCCTGGCTTTTGTCGAAGGTGTCGAGCAGCAGCACGCCGCAGCCGAGCCCCGTGCCCTCGGCGAGGATCGAACGCCAGGGCAGGCACCGCGCAGGCCCCTGGTCTACGTAGGCGACGGCCACGCGACACACGGAGGCTGGCACTCGCTCCCAAGCCGCCGCCCATGCTTGGCGCCACATCGGATGCGACTGCGAACCAGAGAGCCCAAACTTCGCGTAGCTGACGACCGGCGGAAGGTCCTTGTCCCTCGACTGTCCATCGCCCTCCCCGTCCAGGACCTCTCCCAGAGCGACGCTCAGAGGACAACGGCCGGCCACGACCTCTGCCACGTCGCGCAGCACCTGCGGGTCGGGAGCCCCCAGCGAACCTCGCAGCGGTTCCTTGAGGTCGATCACGTCCACGCCCGCCTCGACCACCTGCCGGCACTCGGCCGCGGAACGGACACTCACCAGCAGCTGCATCATGGCGCGGCGGCTCCTGGTTTCGTTCCGGCTACGGAAGTCCCGGAAACCTTCGCGTTCTTCAGGCTCCGCTTCCACTCCGCCAGTTGATGATTCATCCGATCCACCACCGAACGATCGAGCGGCTCGCAATAGATTCCATAGACCGTGATGTAGCCATCGCACCAACGCCCGAGCGACGGTGCGCTTCCGGGCTTCTGATGCCATTCCACGCTGCGTTCCGCCAGCCGGACCACCACATTGCGAGTCTCCACCTCGCGTCCCTCGGCGTCGCGCATCGTGCTGGGCGCCTGCCCGAGGAAGAAGCACTCCACCACCTCCAGCGGAATCCGCCAAGGCTTTCCTCGCCGCAGATGGACCACCACCGCATCGGACGCCAGCGACACCCGAGGAGTCCGCCACCAGGACTGCCAGAGCACCAGGGCCGTGGCGGCCAGCAGCCCCACAGCGACTCCCACCGCAGCTATAATTGGCCTCGAAAGCCACCAGCCCCCGAGGACGCAAGCGATACCGATCGCTACCGGCAAAGCCAGGCCGGCAAGAATCAGTCGAGCGACCCTGGGATTGTTCCTCAGCAGAATCGGCGATGCCGGCTCCATGAATCTCTCCGTCGTTCCAACACCTGATCGCAAGCCACTCCCGCTCTTCGCCGCTCCGCCCTTGGACGACAACACCAGGGCACGCCGCCGCAGGGGCCCCGTGGGGTCCACCTGCCCGCGAGCCAACGCAGCCGCCAACGTTAGTCGTCATTGTGAACCACGGGGATCCATGGCGGCTTCCGGGAGCCCCTAAGTTTAGCAAAACCCTTGCAGTGGCGAGGCCGGCTCGCCCTCCAGAAATCCCCTGCATCCCGATCGTGGAGTAGACCATGCGGAAAGAGTTCCACCAGACCTGCTGGGACGAGCATGTGGCCGACGACTGTCGCCATCTGGTGAGGCTCGCCATGCGGGAAGACCTGGACCAGGGGTACGACTGGACTACCGTGGCCCTGGTCCCAGCCGACGGGCGCGGGTCGGCCACGCTCGTCGCGCGAGAACGCGGCGTGATCGCCGGACTCGCCGCTATCCCGCTGATCCTGGAGGAGATCGACGCCGTCGTGGAATGGACCCCGGAATGCCAGGACGGCGCCGCCGTCGAACCCGGCCAACGCCTGGGAGTCCTGCGCGGCCTGGCCCGGGACCTGCTGACATCGGAGCGTCTGATCCTGAACCTCGTGGGACGTCTCTCCGGAATCGCCTCGCTGACCCGGCAGTACGTCGACCGCGTTGCCGGCACCTCTGCCCACGTCTACGACACTCGCAAAACGTGCCCGGGCTACCGCCGACTGGAGAAATACGCGGTGCGCTGCGGCGGCGGCCGCAATCATCGAACGGGACTCTTCGACGGAATCCTGATCAAGGACAACCATCTGGCATTCGGAGCGACCCACCAGCGCGACCGATTCTCCCCACGCATCGCCGTGGAGGAGGCGCGAGCGTTCCTGGCCGCCACCCTGCCCGACCGCGCGGGCCAGATGCTCATCGAAATAGAAGTCGACTCGCTGGAGCAGTTCGACGACGCGATCCAAGCCGCTCCGGATATCATCCTGCTGGACAACATGCGTCCGGAACGGATGCGTGAGGCGGTGGAGCGGCGCGACCGCCGGGCGCCGGAAGTCCAGTTGGAGGCGTCAGGCGGGGTTCATCTTGAAACCATTCTCGACATTGCGAAGTCGGGGGTCGAACGGATCAGCGTCGGAGCCTTGACACACTCGGCCCGCTGCCTCGATGTGGCTCTCGACTGGGAACTGGGCACCTGACCCGCGCAGTGCACCGCCACGGTGCAGTCCCCCGCTGCCGGAGAGGCAGCGCACTGCAGTCCCTCGCTGCCGGACAGGCAGCGCACTGCAGCCCCGCTGCCGGAGAGGCAGCGCCCCTGGTGGCATCAGGCGTTGACGACGTTCTGCGGGGTGCCCGCGAGGAAGTGGCGGATGTTTTCCGCCGTGGTCAGCATCAACCGCTGTCGCGCTTCCCGGGCTGCCCACGCCAGATGGGGCGTCAGCAGGCAGTTGCGAGCGGTCAGCAGCGGATTGTCCGCGTGCATCGGTTCCACACTCACCACATCCAGCGCCGCGCTCGCCAGCCGCCCCGCATTCAAAGCATCGGCTAGGTCCTGCTCCACCACCAGCGGCCCACGACTCGCGTTGATCAGCACGGCCGTCGGCTTCAGCAGCGACAACCACTCGCGATTCACCAGGCCGCGCGTCTCCGGTGTCAGGGGACAGTTGAGCGTGATGTAATCGGATTCGCGGGCCAAGGTCTGCAGATCGACCCAGTCGAATCGTTCCAGCCCCGGATGCGGGCGAACCGACCTGGTGCAAGAGATCACGCGCATGCCGAAAGCGTGCGCGAGTTCCGCGACCCGCTGTCCGATCCGGCCAAAGCCGACGACTCCCAGGGTCTTCCCGGAAAGTTCCGTCAACGGCGTCAGCCAGAAACTGAAGTCGCCGCGTCGCGCCCACTCGCCCGCCCGAATCGCCTGGTCGTGCAGGTCGATTCGGTGAATCCCATGCAGCAGCAGGGCCATGATGTGCTGGGCCACGGAATCGGTGCCATAGACAGGAACGTTCGTCACGGGGATCCCGCGAGCACGCGCCGCCTTGCCGTCCACACAGTCGTGCCCCGTGGCCGTCACGGTGACCAGTCGCAACTCCGGCAATTGAGCCAGTTCGGCTTCCCCGAGACGCACCTTGTTCACGACCAGAACTTCAGCGCCCCGCGATCGCTCCACCACCTGCTCCGGGGGAGTCCGATCGTAGAGTTGCATCTCCCCCAAGCTTGCGACTTCCGTCCAAGGATTGTCGCCCGGGTTCAGCGTGATTCCATCCAGCACCACGATTCGAATCGCCATCATGTTCCTCCGCGACCCTGGCTTCCCGAGCCCCCCGGGGAGGCCACTCGAACCCAGGACTTCACCAGTTTTCTTTCGGGAGACCGCAACCTTCGCAAGCGTGTCTGGAAGCCGATATGCCAACCATTCGAGACAATGTCACAGGCGTTCAACCGCATTCCCACCCCGTCGCAACCCCCAGCCGTCTTCTGTTGGGCCTCCGGGCCGACTAATCTAACAAAAAGCGATAGTCCGGGGCAGCAGCGAGTTTTCTTTCCTGCCCCAAGTCCGGCGATCGACCTGGCGGGGTCCCTGTGGAAGTCACCGACGTTCAAGTGAATCTCTGCGCGAACGAAGAAGACCGCTTGCGGGCCTACTGCGCCGTTGTGTTCGACAACGCGTTCGTCGTGCATAATGTGCGGGTCATCGAACGAGCAGACGGGCTGCTGGTCGCCATGCCCAGTCGCAAGGTCACGGCGAAGTGCAGTTCGTGCAACTTTCGGAATCCCGTCGACCAGTCGTTCTGCGGAAACTGCGGCTCGCGACTTCGCGACGGAGATGCCGCCCGCCGAGCCCAGCCCGAAACCAAGGTCCACTTCGACGTCGCCCATCCGATCAACCCCGGCTGTCGACGGAAGATCGAGGAGGCCGTTTTGAAGGCTTACCGGGAGGCGTTGCAGCGAGGCGACGCCGCGCGAGAAGTCGACATTTAAGCGGTTTAGCAAGCGTCGGGACAAGTGTCTGCCGGTACTTCGCGCTGGCTACTCCCTCCACCTACCCCGAACGGAGTCGCGATGAACCCTCCCCTGCCTGAGGGCGATCCTCGGATCTACCTGGCGGCCGAACGCACCCTGCTGGCTTGGATCCGCACCGGCCTGGCCATGATGGGTTTCGGATTCGTGGTCACCCGCTTCGGCTTGCTGGTCCGCGAACTGTCGCTGTCGCCGACCACGACGCCCAAGCCAGACGCCGAATCGCTGGCCTTCTCGGTCTGGTTCGGCACCGGCCTGATCGTCCTGGGCGTAATCGTCCAGCTCATCTCCGTCTGGCAATACCAGCGCGACGTCCATCGCCTGCGTCGGGGAGAACCCTACTGCCCCCAAGTCAATTGGTTGGCCGTCGCTCTCGGACTGCTACTGGCCGCCTCCGGCATCTGCGTCGCCGTCTACCAGCTGGTGGTCACCCTGGGCTGACACCGCCCACTGCAGAAGCCAGCGTCCCGGCCGCCGTCGCCATGCCAAGTATTGGGCGACTCACACGAGGAGCCCTTCGACAGGGAAGGCCCTTCGAGGGCCCAGCCACCTGAAAGCTGGGGCTATTCAAAAGAAGACGCGGGAAAGAGATCGGCTCCTGGGAGCCTCGCGGCCGCACCCCGGTCCTTACCCACACCCGGGCTCCTGCCCCAAGGTGCCACAGACTGACCGGCCGTCGAAACCCGACGGGTTCTCCGACGCAGCTACTTCAGCGGAGGGCACGGGACTCGAACCCGCAACCGGTTGCCCGGCACT
>CAZUJM010000222.1:0-8096 GCA_964620405.1 uncultured Pirellulaceae bacterium
AGACCTGCTCATCCGCCATCCGCTCGATTGCCCGATCTGCGACAAGGCCGGCGAGTGCAATCTGCAGGACTACCACTTCCAGCATGGTCGCCCGGAGCGCCGCGCGGACATCAAGCCGTTCACCAGTCGACGCCGGCCGGTGGGCGATACCGTGACGCTGTTCGTCGACCGCTGCGTGATGTGCACGCGGTGTGTCCGGTTCACTCGCGAAATCACGGGAACGTCGGAACTGATGGTGGTGAACCGCGGTGCTCACGAAGAAATCGACGTGTTCCCCGGCTTCCCGCTCGATAATCCGCTCTCCGGCAACGTCGTGGACCTGTGTCCCGTCGGGGCCCTGGGAGACGTGGACTTTCTCTACTCGCAGCGTGTTTGGTTCATGAAACGGCATGAGAGCGTCTGTGGCGGATGCGCGCAGGGATGCTCGATTCAGGTCGAGGAGAACCAGGACCGGATCTATCGTCTGAAGCCGCGCGAGAATCCGCATATCAACCACTGGTGGATGTGCGACGAGGGACGGTACGGCTTTAAGTATGTGCACAGCGACAACCGCCTCACCCAGGTATCGCACCAGCCGGTCGCGGGCGGGAAGCCCGCGGTGGAATCGGGGGAGTGGGAAGCGGTGCTCGATTCGTTGGACCGCGACCTGCGGTCCGCCGGTCGCCTGGCGGCCGTGCTCTCGCCGTTCCTGACGGTGGAGGAGGCCTATCTGCTGGCGAAATATGTCCGCCAGTTGGACCCGCAGGCGTTGCTGGCCGTGGGGCCGATTCCGCAGCAAGGCGAAGACGTTTCCTTCCCGAATGGCTTCACGATCCGCGCGGAGAAGTGTCCCAACCGTCGAGGCGTGGAGACCGTCGTGAGTCGACTGGGCGGGGAGCTGCTCCAGTGGGAAGAGTTCCTGGCACGCGTGCCGCAGGCGGGACTGGGTGCGGTGTGGGTGACCGGCGGTTACCCGGAAACCTGGATTGAAGACGCGGCCATGGAAACGCTGGCATCCGTGCCCCTGCTGGTCGCGCAGGATCTGTTCGATTCACCGCTGTGGCAAGCTGCCCACTATCGGTTGCCAGGGGTGGCGTACCCCGAACGTGCTGGGTCGTTCGTCAACATCCAGCATCGGTGGCAGTCGTTTGACTGGGCGGTGCGGCCGCCTGTCGGATGCCGCACGGAGGCCAGTGTCTACTGGCGTCTTCTCGGACGTCGCGGTCTCTACTCGCCCGCCGCCGTGCGGCGCGAGCTGGCCCAAGAGATCGTGGACTTCGCGGCGGTCGCCGGCGAGATCCCCGCGGTTGGTATCGACCTGCGAGTCGGCCAGCTGGCCGATGCCGCAACGCAGTCCCAGGAGATAGGAGCGAAGAGCTAACGTGATACCCTTGACTCCGGTGATCGTTGCGGTGGTGAAGATCCTCGTCATGCTTGGCGGGATCATGACGGCGGCAGCCTACTTCGTGCTGCTGGAGCGGCGCGTCGCGGCCTGGGTGCAGGACCGGCGCGGACCGAATCGCGTCGGCATTCCGTTGACGAAGATCCGCATGTTCGGCCTCGGGCAGCCCCTGGCCGACGGCGTGAAAATGGTCTTGAAGGAAGAGTACACGCCGGGGCACGTCGACGCGCGGCTGTTCGTGCTCGCTCCCCTCGTCATCATGACGGCTGCCCTGTCGGCCTACGCGGTGATTCCCGTGGGGGGCAGCCTGCCGCCAATTCCCGCCCTGGGGCTGAACGAGCCGATCCCGCTGACAGTTGCCCCGGAACTGGACGTGGCGATGATCTATCTCTTCTCGCTGTCGAGCATCGCCGTGTATGGAGTGATCCTGGGCGGCTGGGCCAGCAACAACAAGTACAGCTTCCTCGGCGGGCTGCGATCGAGTGCGCAGATGATCGCCTACGAGTTGCCGCTGGGGGTCGCCCTGCTGGCCGTGGTGCTCGCCACCGGTTCCATGCGGTTGAACGATGTCATGGGAGTCCAGGCGAGCGAAGTGTGGTTCGCGTTGGCGCAGCCGCTCGGATTCCTCGTGTTCGTCGTCGCGGCCTTCGCGGAAGCGGGACGCCTGCCGTTTGACCTGCCCGAAGCGGAGCAGGAGCTCGTGGGCGGTTACCACACCGAATACTCCGGCATGAAACTGGTGCTCTACCTGACGGCCGAATTTATCCACATGATCACGGCTGCGTTCCTGATTGTGATCATGTTCCTCGGCGGCTGGCACCTGCCATGGCTCACGGGCGATGCGTCGACCGAGATCACCTGGGGGCTGGCGATCCTGCGGGCCCTGGTGCTGCTCACCAAGGTTTTCGGAGTGATCTTCTTCTTCATGCTGGTGCGTTGGAGCTGGCCGCGTTTCCGGTTCGACCAGCTGATGACCCTGGCTTGGAAGATCATGCTGCCCCTGGGGGTGCTCAACCTGTTGGCGGTGGCGATCCTCACCGAACTGCGCCATCCATCGAATTGGGGTGAGCGGCTGTCGATCGGAGCCGTCTGCCTGGTCGGATGGCTGGTGCTGCTGGCCGCCTGGGTCTTGGTCGCTTGGGCCGCTCCCCTGGTCACCGACAACCGGGCTCGTACCGATCTGGCTGTCGGCGACATCGACAGCCAGTTGGGATGAGGAAGGCGGATGCGTTGCGAGACGGAAGACGCAGCGAATGGGTGATAGGCGGAGTGATGAGAGGGTAGTTCGAGGCGAACGAGTTGGTCTGGGGGCTCGCGGAGGCGCAACGCCGAGCGGGTCGGGGAACGCGAACCAAGCAACGCGCGTCTAGCGCATCGCAAATCACAACGGGCGAGCGGGATCGATGAAAGAACAAGACGAATCCATCCTGTGGGTTGAGGAACCGAAGCTTGGGCTGGTGGGCCGCATGTACCTGCCGCTGATCTTCGGAGGCTTGACGACGACGGCGAAGCATCTGGTCTCGCCGAAGGTGACGGTCAGCTACCCGGACCAGGAACCGGAGATTGGCAATCCGCTGATCTACCGCGGCGTGCATCGCCTGAACAAGGACGAACAGGATCGGGTAAAGTGCGTGGCCTGCTTCCTCTGCGCCACGGCCTGTCCCGCGCACTGCATCGATATCATTGGCACTGAGAGTCCCTGGCCGGATCGCGAGAAGTATCCGCAGAGCTTTACGATCGACGAACTGCGGTGCATCTACTGCGGCATGTGCGAAGAAGCCTGCCCGGTGGATGCGATCGAGTTGACGAGCCTGTACAACCTGACGGGCCGCAGTCGCGAGGAGATGGTGTTCGACAAGGAAAAGCTGCTCAGCGTTTACGACGCGACGAAGGACAAAGAGCCGATGAAGTCACGGCAGTTGGGGGGCACGGTATGACACCGCTCGTGGAACTGCCGGCCGCACCCTTTGGCGTCGGTCACTGGCTGGCCGCCGCGTTCGCGTTGGTGCTTTCCCTGTCCTGCTGGCTACCTAGCGGCAAGGCTCCCACCCGACTCCGCCAGGTGGTGGCGGTCGTCAGCGGCCTGGTCGGTCTCGGACTCCTCTGGCGGGGAGTGCCGACGCTGCCGACATGGTCGGAGCAGGCCGGGTTCTGGACGCTGGCAGCCCTGACCATCGCCGCCAGCGTGGCCACGATCTCGGCGCGGAACCCGGTCTACAGCGCCATCTGGTTTGCCATCTCGCTGCTGGGCACCGCGTCGCTGCTGTTCCTGCAAAATGCTCAGTTCCTGGGGGTGGCGACGGTGGCCGTCTACGCAGGCGCGATCGTCGTGACCTTCCTCTTCGTGCTGATGCTGTCCCAGCCCGGCGGGCATGCCTACTACGATCGGATGTCCTGGGGGACGCTGCCGCGGTGGACCGCCGCGCTGGTGGCGGCCCTGTTCGTGTCCCTGATGGGATGGACGATCTCGCGGGTTGACCGCGAGATGATCGCGCAGCGCGACACGCAAATTCAAGCAGTGCAGCAGGTCCTGGCAGGAGAACTGCGCGATCCGGTGGTCCGCTCGATTCGCCTGGAGACGGACACGACGAACCGAGCCATCCGCGCGGTGGTGGGCGTGAACGTGCCTCCGCAGGAGATCGATTCACTGCGCGAGCAGCGGTCGGAGCTGGAGGATACGGTGCGGAAGTCGCTGCGGGAGCAGGGACTGTCCAACTTGGGTGAAGTGCGTCTGACCTGGGACGACCTGCGGTCTCCGCACCACATGGCCCAGTTGGGCGGCAGGCTCTTCGGGCGCCAGTGGATCAGTATCCAGGCTGCGGGCGCCCTGTTGATGGCGGCCCTGGTCGGTGCCGTGGCGATCGCCAGTCGTGACACCGTGGCTGGCAAGGGTTAGCCTTTCGTTTTCAAAAGCGCGTCAAGCGAGGCCATCCTCCGGATGCTCGGTGGGCGACGCACGAGGGTATGTCCATGAACGATCTTGCCTTGTTGCAGAACTACTTGATCCTGGGAACGGTCCTGTTCGCGTTGGGACTGACCGGCTTTCTGGTTCGCCGGAACCTGATCATCATGTTCCTGTGCGCGGAGATGATGCTCCAGGGGATCTCCCTGTCCCTGGTGGCATGGGGCCGTTACCACGACAACTGGGGCGGCCAGCTGATGGTGGTCTTCATCATCGCCGTGGCGGCTTGCGAAGCGGGCCTCGCCATGGCGCTGGTGCTGATGCTCTGCCGCGATGGAGGCAGTCTGGATGTCACTGTCTGGCAGCGGGTCCGCGAAGCGGGCAACGAGCCTTACGTGGATCGGGAAGTTCCCGAAGAGTTGGTGCAAGAACCTGTCTGGCCGACGCTGACACCGGCGGGTGTCGAGCCGGAGCCGGATCCCCGTGACCAATGGTACCGAAGTCATGTTTGAATTGCGTTGGCTGCTGATCCTCATTCCCGCGCTGCCGCTGCTCTCCGCACTGCTGACCGCTGTGTTGGGGCCGCGGGTGCTGCGCGAGAAAAGCCATGTGCTCACCGTGGCCGCGCTGGCCGGTTCGTTCCTGTGCAGCCTGGGCGTCGTGCGTCATGTCGTCCAGTATTCCCGCGGAGCGACCACGGTCGGATACGAGCACACGGAGACGCTCTGGACGTGGGCGACCATACCCGACGCCCTGCCCAGGACGCTGGGGGGAGCGGCCGAAGCCGGGGCGGAGGTCGCGAAGGCGATTCCCTTCGAGCTGGATGTGACGTTGCGGGCCGACGGCCTGACGGCGCTCATGCTGCCGATGGTGACCTTCATCGCGACGCTGGTCGCGATCTACGCGTCCGGCTACATGCATGGTGACCGCAGCTACTGGCGATTCTTTGCCTGCGTCTCCCTCTTCGTGTTCTCGATGACCATGCTGGTCCTGGTGAGCAACTTCCTGCTGCTTTTCGTGTTCTGGGAGGCGGTGGGCTTGTGCAGCTACCTGCTGATCGGGTTCTGGTACGAGAAGCCGGAAGCGGCGGCAGCGGGCAAGAAGGCGTTTTTGGTCAACCGGATCGGCGACTTTGGATTCGCCCTGGCCCTGCTGCTGCTGTGGGTCTACTACGGCACCTGGAACTTCCACGATACGGAGACGATCGCGGGGATCTTCGGACAGCAGCGGCTGTCGGGAGCGCTTCCCTATGTCGGAGGCGGTGTCGCCACGGCGATCTGCATCCTGCTGATGACGGGCGCGTGTGGCAAGAGTGCCCAGTTCCCGCTGCATGTGTGGCTGCCGGACGCAATGGAAGGCCCGACGCCTGTCAGCGCGTTGATCCACGCGGCCACGATGGTCACCGCCGGTGTGTACATGGTCGCGCGCTGCACGCCGCTCTTCCAGGAATCGCCCGACGCACAACTGGTTGTCGCCGTCCTGGGCGGCATCACGGCGCTCATGGCCGGCCTGATCGCGCTCACGCAGTTCGACCTGAAGCGGGTCCTGGCCTACTCGACAGTCAGCCAACTGGGCTACATGTTCCTGGCCCTGGGTACGGGGACGCTGGCTGGTATTTCCGCGGGCATGTTCCACCTGTTCACGCACGCGTTCTTCAAGGCGTTGCTCTTTTTGGGCGCGGGAAGCGTGATGCACGCGATGGGCCATGTGATCGACATGCGGCGTTTCAGCGGCCTGCGTCATCTGATGCCATGGACCCACCGCACCTTCTTGGTCGGCTGCCTCGCGTTGGCCGGCGTGTTTCCCTTCGCGGGATTCTGGAGCAAGGACCAGATTGTCGCGGCCCTGCACGGTGAGATGCACCCGGTCGCGGCGCACGCGGGCGCGGCGCACGCGGGCGAACACGGAGCGGACGAGGGTGCGGGACATGCGGCGGCTGGCGTGGGCAACAGCAAATCGGCTGCCTTGGCAGACTCAACGCTCGTCGTGACTCTGCCCGTCGCGGATGCCGTGGAGTCGGTTCACGCGACGACACACGGGGTGGCGAAGCCTTCGTATGTGGCGCCGGCAACTCGGATGCGGATCTTTGGATGGCTCTACGTACTGAGCCTCGTCACCGCGTTCCTCACGGCGTTTTACACGTTCCGCGCGTATTACATGACGTTCTTCGGGCCGGAGGTGGTGCCTCCGGAAGCGGGGCACCACGCCCACGAGTCACCGCCGGTCATGTGGGGTCCGCTGGCCGTACTGGCCATCTTTGCTTTCGGCGTGGGATTCGTTTTCGAATCGGGGCATTCGCTGGCCTGGTTCCTGAGCACGGCGCCGTCGATCGCGTACCTCGTGCCGGCGGGCGGTTTCCAGGGAGGCGAATTCCACTTCGACATCGCGCTGATCAGCACGGTGGTGGCGCTGCTGGGTATCGGCCTTGCGTCATACTGCTACCTGGGGCACCATGCCGAAGTCGACAGTCTGGGTCGGAAGCTCGGGCCGCTGCGGACGCTTTCGTACCGGAAGTTCTTCATCGACGAGATTTACAACGCCTGCATCGTCGCGCCGCTGCGCGGCTTGGGGGCCTTGAGCTACCTGGTGGATCGTTGGGTGGTGGATGGCCTGGTCAATTTGTGCGGGCGGATTCCCGTGTGGTGCGGAGCGTTGTGCCGTCGCTGGCAGTCGGGGCTCGTTCCCTTCTACAGTCTGATGATGGCCCTGGGAACGCTGGTGATCGTGGGCCTTGGTGGTTGGTTGTGGTTCGGAGGCTAGTCGCGTGAGTTCTGCCCTGGCACTTGTCTGGTCGATTCTGGTCCCTGTGCTCACCGCCGGGATCGTGCTGCTTGTCGGTTCCGAGAACCGGAGGCTGGTACGTCGCGTCGCGCTCGGCGGATCGCTGCTGTCGCTGCTGCTGGCCGCGCACGTGGTCTGGCACTTCGATGCCACCGGCGACGCTTACTTCCGAGACCAACTGCAGGCGGTGGCAGGCGGCTCGGAGCAGTCAGCTCCGGACGCCACGCAGGCAGCGTATGCGGTTTCCGATTTCAAATGGATCCCCGAGACGACCGGCCTGGATATCCGCTTCAGTCTCGGGCTGGATGGCCTGAGCCTGTGGATGTACGGGCTCTCGGCCGTGCTGATGGTCACCGCGATCCTGGTGAGCTGGGAGGCCATTGAACGCCGGGCCGCATTGTTCTACGCGATGCTGCTCCTGCTGGAAGCGGGCTGCCTGGGGGTGTTCGCCGCGCGGGACGTGGTGCTGTTCTACATCTTCTTTGAGTTCACGCTGATTCCGCTGTTCTTCCTGATCGGCATCTGGGGAAGCGAGGATCGTCGTTACGCGGCGGTGAAGTTCTTCCTCTACACGCTGGCCGGGAGTCTGCTGACGTTCCTGGGACTGCTGACCCTGGTCATCTGGAACGCCCGCAGTTCCGGCAGTTCCGTGTTGCACTGTTCCATCGCGGAACTCACGTGGGGACTGGCCCGCCATCCGCTGCCGTATGCCTGGCAAATCTGGGTATTCATGGCGTTGTTCGCCGGATTCGCCATCAAGGTTCCGCTATTCCCGCTGCACACATGGTTGCCCCTGGCTCACGTCCAGGCGCCGACGGCGGGCAGCGTGATCCTGGCCGGGGTGCTGCTGAAGATCGGTACCTACGGTTTCCTGCGGTTCAGCATGCCGATGCTTCCGGAGGCCACGGCGGCCAGCATGCCGTGCATCTTCTGGCTCTCGGTCGCGGGCATCGTCTACGGCGCATTGGTGGCTTTGGTGCAGACCGACATCAAGCGGCTGATCGCGTATTCGAGCGTGAGTCACCTGGGGTT
>CAZUJM010000222.1:8106-10244 GCA_964620405.1 uncultured Pirellulaceae bacterium
TTCTGCATGCTGGGGCTCTTTGCACTGAATCCGCTTGGCGTGCACGGAGCGGCGCTGCAGATGGTGAACCACGGCATTTCGACGGGCGGCCTGTTCGCGATCGTGGGGATGATGTACGAGCGTTATCACACGCGAGAGATCGCGAACCTGGGGGGCCTCGCGCGGCGGTTGCCGGTGATGGCCTTCTTCATGCTGCTGTTCACCTTCTCCAGCATCGGTCTGCCGGGCCTCAATGGGTTCGCGGGCGAGATTCTGATTCTGGTGGGCGCGTTCCAGCGGGCATGGCTGGCTGCGGTCGGCGGTTCCTGGTGGCTTCGTGTGGCCGCCGTGCTGTCCGTCTCGGGCGTGGTCCTCGGGGCCTGGTACATGCTGTGGCTCGTGCAGCGAGTCTTTTTCGGGCCCTTGCGTGAGCCGGCCCACGAAGGGGCGCAGGGCCATCATGGTCATGGCCATCGCGACCAGGGCGTGCCCGACCTGCGAACTCGTGAGATCCTGGCCCTGGTGCCGCTGGCTGTGCTGGCCGTCTGGATTGGTTTGTACCCGAAGTTTTTCCTCCAGCGGATGACGGTCGGTCTTGAAGCTGCCACTGGAGCCGCCGCCAAGGCGCGACTGGTGGAAGAGCAGGGCCCGGCGGCGGTTGCCGTCGTGGCTCCGCGGATCCCCGGAGAACAGGAGTCTGCTCAACGTGGCTATTGATTCGTCGACTATTTCGGCCCTGATGCCGGAAGCCATCCTTGTGGTGGCCGCTATCCTCGTGTTTCTCGGCGGGGCCTTTGCCCCGAGCCGCACGGTGTGGACGCTGGCTGCACTGGCGGGGCTGGGAATCGCCGCCCTGGCCTTGGTGCGGACACCTGCTGCGCTGTTGGAGGCGGCCGGCGGTGACGCCGGTTCGACCGACTACGCCTGGATCGCGGACCGCCTCGCCCATGTGGGGCGCGTCTGCGCCCTGCTGCTGGGTGCGCTGTTTGTGGTCTTTTCCACGCAATCGCGGCAGAAGCACCTGCATGCGGAGATCGTCGGCTGCATCCTGCTGATCACCGTCGGCCTGATGCTGGTGACAGGGGCGGCCGACCTCGTGCTCATGTTCGTCGGATTCGAACTGATCTCGATTCCGACGTATGTGCTGCTCTTTGTCGGGCGACCGGGAAGGGCCTCGGATGAGGCGACGGCCAAATACTTCTACTTGAGCCTGCTCTCCTCGGCGATCCTGCTCTACGGGTTCGCGACGCTGTACGGCTTGGCGGGCGACACGCGCCTGGACACGATCCAGGCGGCGCTGGAGCCCGCTCGGAGCGGACCGTTTCGCGCTTTGTTTCCGGTTGCCTTCCTGATGGTGCTGTGCGGTTTCTCGTTCAAGCTGGCGTCGGTTCCATTTCATTTCTATGCCCCGGACGTCTACCAAGCGACGACCTCCCTCAACGCGGCGCTGCTGGCCGTGGTTCCGAAGGTGGCTGGCGTGGTGGGGTTGGTGCGGATCCTGGTGATCGCGATCCCACACGAGTTCACCGCCGTGTGGCAGACGGTGGTCGTGCTGGCGGTGGTGACGATGACCATCGCGAATGTGGCGGCGCTGTGGCAGTCGGACTTCCGACGCCTGATGGCTTACTCGTCGATCGCCCATGCGGGGTACCTGCTGGTGGGACTGGCGGCCGCCCTGGCCGCCCGCGACAACCTCGGATGGGGACCGTCGGCCGTAGCCGCCATGGTCTTCTATGTGATCGCTTATGCCGCCGCGACCGTGGGGGCCTTTGCGTCCGTGGCCTACCTGAGCGATGACGACGAGAGTTTCTCGAAGTTGTCGCAACTGGCGGGCGTGGGGCGGGCACATCCGTTGATCGGCGCCCTGATGGCCATCTGCATGTTCTCCTTGAGCGGCATTCCACCGCTGGCCGGTTTCCTGGGCAAGTTCGCCCTCTTTCGCAGCGCCCTGGATGCCGCGTTGCCCGCCGAGGGCGGAGTGAACCCGTGGTTCTTGGCCTTGTGCATCGTGGGCGTTCTCAACGCGGCCATCGCGGCCGCTTACTACCTGCGCGTCATCGCCGTCATGTACTTTGACGCGGGGCAGGAGTCGCAGGTGGAAGTCGAGGTCGCGGGGAACACCGGTGCGGGACTGGCTGCGCTGTTGAGCGCGGTCTTGG
>CAZUJM010000223.1:0-10225 GCA_964620405.1 uncultured Pirellulaceae bacterium
GATCCGAGGCGGGGACAGTTTAGCCCAACAGCCCGCGAGAAGAAACGGCGCCCCACGGAGATTCGCCGGAGCAACCGTGCTCTCCGCGGCAAAGCAAGGGCCCTGCCGCGAAACCGCGCACCCGCCCGAATGCCTGGGGGGACTGAACCACGGAGGGCACAGAGGGCCACGGAGGCAGCGAAACGCCCAGGTCCGCGTCCCGGCTCAGTTCTTTTCCAAGATGCTCGCCCCGAAGGTGAACCCGCCGCCGAAGGCGCAGAGGCCGAATCGGTCGCCGGCGCGAGCGGAGGGCAGCAGTTCCGAGAGACACAGCGGGATGCTGGTCGAGGACGTGTTGCCATGGTCGCGGATGTTGCTGTAGACCCGCGGACGGATGCGGGTCTGGATGGCGTCCAGGATCCGCTGGTTCGCCTGGTGCGGCACGATGAGATCGAGCTGGTCGACCTGGAGTCCGCGGAGCTGGCAGGCCCGGTTGAGGCTGGCCACCATCGACCGGACGGCCTCCGTGAACACCTTCTTGCCCTGCATCTGGATGAAACCGTCGTGCAGCAGCGGCACCGACAGCGCGCCGCCCACGTCGCTCTTCGCCGACAGTTCTGGCCGATGAAGCCGCGCCTGCGCCCGCTCAAAGTCCGCCTCGCCGTACAGCACGGTTGCCGAAGCGGCGTCACCGAACAGAATGGCCGTGTCGAAGTCCGAGGGATCGAGCAGCGGCGATAGCACTTCGGTCGTCACCACCAGCACGCGACTCTGCGGACGGCTCTGCAGATAGTCGTAAGCGGCCTGCAACGCGTAGAGGTATCCGGAGCAGGCGGCGTTGATGTCGAAGGCCTGCACCATCGCTTCGCCCTTGCCGACGGCCAACTGGTTCAGCACGCGGCAGGCCATCGAAGGCGTCACGGACGACGGACTGGTCGTGCTGCAGATCAGCAGGTCGATGTCGTCCAAGATGAGGTTCTCTTTTTCCATGACCAGCCGGCAGGCCTGCGCCGCCATGCTGATGGCGTCTTCGCTGCCGACCACCCAGCGACGGCGCTCGATGCCCGTGCGTCGCACGATGTCCTCATGCGTGCGGCCCTCGGTCATCGCCACCAGTTCCTGGTTGGGTACGAGCCGACTGCCTTCGACGGTCGCGATCTGTGACATGCCGACGTCAAACCGTCGCATCTCGCCCGCGTCGGATCGAGGCAGCACGAGGCGCCCGGTCTTGGGACGCGGACGCAGCACGCAGGGCGTGGGCTTGCCGACCATGGGCGACTGGCGACGCGCGCTGCCAGCCTCGCAGCGAACCCGCGCGATCGGCTGGCCAACCGAGACGCCTTCGCCATCGCGGACCAGCAGCTCCTCGATCACGCCATCCATCGTGCTCGTCATCTCGAACACCGACTTCGATGCTTCCACCGACACCAGCGGCATGCCGCGCCGCACTTCGTCGCCCGGTCGCACGAGCCACTGCACGATCTCCACGCGATCGTCGGCGGGGCCGGAGCCCACGGCTTCGATCGTGGCAAAATCGTCTTCCTGCGTCTCGACCACCTGCCACTCGATATCGAGGTCCAGCAGGTCGGCCGCCACCTCCAGCACGCGCTGGTGCGAGGGCAGCAGTTCCAGTTGGTTGCCGAAGTGACACGGCACGTGCGTGTCGGGACGCGCGACGCGGCGGCAAGCCACCGGCACGCGAGCCTTCTCGATCACTCGCGCCAGCACTTCCGCGCCGAAGCCCAGCGAAATATTGTCTTCCTGCACGACGACCAGGCGAGCGGTCTTCTCGGCGGAAGCCACCACGGCCCTTTCATCCCAGGGCGAGATGCTGCGCAGATCCAGGATCTCGGACTCGATGCCGGCCTGTTCGAGCGTTTCGCCGACCTGCTGGCAGATTCCGACGGTGTTGCCCCAGGCCACGAACGTGATGTCGCGTCCGGCGCGCACCTTGCGTGCCGGGCCGATGGGCACGATCTGGCGGCCGATGTCGGCCGATGTCGCCGTGGCGCCGTCGTTGAGCAGCGCCTTGGGATAGAGGAACAGCGTGGGCCGCTCGGAGCGGAAGGCCGCTTGCAGCAGGCCCGCGGCGTCGGCGGCCGTGGAAGGCATGAACACATCCAAGCCCGGAATGTGCGCGTAGGTCGCTTCGCCCGTCTGCGCATGGTAAGGACCCAGGCCGGGCCGATACGCTCCGCAGGCGGCCATCACGATGACCGGCGCGTTGTACCGTCCCGCGGTCCGCCAGTACATCATCGCGAGTTCACTGGTGATCTGGTTGTAAGCCAGGGGCAGGAAGTCGGCGAACTGGATCATCGCCACCGGCCGCTCACCCGCCAGAGCGCGGCCGACCGAAACGCCCACGATCGTCGATTCGGTCAACGGCGAGTTCAACACGCGGCCCGGATACCGAGTGCTCAGGCCCTTGGTGACGCCGAACACGTCGCCCTTCGGATCCTCGATGTCCTCGCCGAAGACCACCACGCGGGGATCTTCCTTCAGCCGCGCATCGAGCACCTCGCAGAGCGCTTGCCGCATGGTCACCGACGCCGGTCCCTCGCCGCGACACTCACGCGAGGGGTGCGTCAGTTCCACCGGGACCGGCTTCTTCGCGCCCGGATCGGCCACCGGAGCCGCCGTGGAGAACGCCGCCTTCTCGGCCTCCGCGACCTCGGCCAGCACCGAGGCCCGGACCTCGGCCAGTTCCGCTTCGGTACAACCCTCGGCCAGCAGCCGAGTTTCCATGTATCTGAGCGGGTCCCGGTCATCCCGGCCCGATCGCAGGTCGTCCGCCGAGCGATAGATGCTCTGGTCGTCCGCGCTCGTATGACTGTTAAGCCGCTCGACATCCACGACGACGATGGCCGGCTTGCGATCCGACCGCATCTGGCCGATGATCGCGCCCATGCTCGCATGGAAGTCCACCGGATCATGACCCTGCACGCGATGCAGCGGCATGCCCATGAACTGATCGCCCGGCGACACGCCACGATCGAAGAACGTCTGGCCCTTTGTGCAGGTCGAGATCGCCCAGCAGTTGTTTTCAATGAGGAACAGCACGGGCAGCCCGCGCCGCGACGACTCGCCTACCGCCTCCAGGAATTCGCCCTGCTGCGTGGTTCCGTCGCCGAGGCCGCAGAGGACGATCGGCCGCGAACCATACGCGCGCACCGCCTCGGCCACACCCACCGCCTGCAGCGCGCTGTTGCCCACCGGCGTCACCATGCTCAAGATCTTCAGCTTCGGATCGCTGAAGAACGCACTCATGCGCCGCCCCTGCGACGAAGAACGTGCGTTGCAGAGCAGGTTGTCGAAGAACTCGCGGGGAGCGATACCGCGCGCGAGCAGCAGAGCTCGGGATCGGTAGTGGCAGTGCAGCCAATCCTCGGAGGTCAGCAGGTCGGCCAAGACGGCCGTGGCCTCGTGACCACATCCAGACAGCTGAAAAAACGCCTCGCCACGACTCGTAATCTCCTGCTCCACACGGTCAATCTGCCGGGCCATGTACATGACGCGGTAGAACCTGAGCATCAGCGGCTTGGAAAGACTAGCCATGGCAATCCATCTTCGGGTTCGTGGGGAACGGCGGGTTTGTAGCCGATACGGTCCAGCGAGAAAATGCCAATGCTTCACGGTTTCGCAGAAAAGCCGGGACGCGGTTGTCGCCAGCCCCGGAAGCGTCCGCAGCCGTGCCAGCGTGACTGCCAGCAGACGAGGAGTGCGATGGAAAATGGGACGCGGGCCACGCGTCTCCCGACGTTCTATCGTCCAAACGAGCTTCGCTCTCCCAGGCGGATTCCACGCGTCACGCTCCGACGCCCTCGGCCGACTCTTGCCTTCCCTTCCCGCACCCCTTACCCTTCACCTTCCTGCCACTCCTCCCACACCCCTGGCTTCATGGACTCGCCCCATGCTCCGGCCGTTTTCTCCACCTGCTGACGCCTCGACATCCCACACGTCCGCGCGGCCCCATGCTTCGCGACAGGCGATTACCGCGGTTTTGACCGCAGCCGATCGCCCGGCGATTCCTGTAGCCTTGCTGGCGCTGGCTTGGCTGGCAGTCGCTGCTGTCAGTCCTGCCCTCGCGCAGGAACGGGAGCTGGTGTCATTTCGTCGCATCCCGCTGACGGATGTCTACTATTCGGAGGGGGCCAACGCGGGGGACATCAACCGCGATGGACACGTCGACGCGATCTACGGACCGCACTGGTACGCCGGCCCCGACTTCCAGCAGGCCCGGGAGATCTATCCTGCCAAGCCGCAACCGCGCGAAGGCTACGCCGACCACTTTTTCTGCTGGGTCCACGATTTCGATGGCGACCAGTTTCCCGATGTCTTCGCCGTCGGCTTCCCCGGCACGGCCGCGTATGTCTATCGCAACCCGGGTCCAACTGGCTGGGACAAGACTTGGACCAAGCACGAGGTGTTCGACTGGGTTTCCAACGAGTCGCCGTTCTTCGGTGACCTGCTGGGCGACAAGACGCCGGAACTGGTCTGCACGCGCGATGGTTTCCTGGGATACGCGACGCTGGAGCCGGGGCAGGGGCTGGCGCCGTGGAAGTTCCACCCGGTGTCGGATCGCGTGGCCGACGCACGCTTCGGACACGGTCTGGGCGTGGGCGATGTGAATGGCGACGGGCGAGCGGACCTGTTGATGAAGGATGGCTGGTATGAACAACCGGCCGACCTCGACGTCCCGCGCTGGGTCTTTCATCCGTACGATTTCGCGCCGGCGGGCGGAGCCGAGATGCATGCCTACGATGTGGATGGCGACGGCGACCAGGACGTAATCACGAGCCTCGCCGCGCACGAATTCGGCCTCGCTTGGTTCGAACAGATCGAGCGAGACGGCCAGCGCACGTTCCGCCGCCATCTTATCATGGGCGATCGACCAAGCCAGAATCGTTATGGTCTGGTCTTCACCGAACTCCATTCGGTCAACCTGCGCGACATGGATGGAGATGGCCTGAAGGACATTGTCACCGGCAAGACCTACTGGTCGCACCATATGCAGAGTCCGATGTGGGACGCGGGTGCGGTGGTCTACTGGTTTCGCCTGGAACGGAAAGGCAACGAAGTCGACTGGGTGCCGATGCGTGCCGACGGCGAAGCCGGCATCGGACGCCAACTGACGGTAACGGAGATCAACGGCGACTCCCTGCCCGACATGGTGGTCGGCGGGATGAAGGGCGCGCATGTGCTGCTGCAGGAGCGGCGGAAGGTATCCGAAGCCGAATGGCAGGCCGCGCGTCCGCGCCTGTACGATGGCCCGCGTGACGAAACCCGGCCCGCGGATAACCTGCCGATCGACGAACAGACGGGCCGCGTTCCCGACGCGTGGGAAGGCGAGGAGCTGAAGGTGGTCAAGGCCACCGGCGGCCAGACGGCCACGCAGGACATGGGCGGCTTCTCGCAGGGACGCTGGAGCGGACGGCGTCAACTGTTCTGGACCGGGGGCCAGCCGGGCGACCAGTTGGAACTGGAGTTCCCGATCGAGAAGGCGGGCGAGTACGAACTGCAAACGGCGCTGACCAAGGCGGGCGACTACGCCATCGTTCGTGTCCTGCTCAACGGACAACCGCTGCTGCAGGAACTCGACCTGTTCCACGGCACCGGCGTGGTCACCACGGGCCTGATCCCGCTAGGCAAGGCACACCTCGAAGCCGGCCCCCAACGGCTCACCATCCAGATCACCGGCTCCAACCCCGCCGCTGTCAAAGCCTACATGGTCGGCATCGACCTCCTCCGCGCCCAACTCGCCGACTGACCCGGCTTGGCCACATTTCATTCGCTTGACATGTCCACCCCCGGCTCGATCGCGTCAAGCGGCGCAGGTTGCCTACCAGTTTTTGCTGACGCACGCGATGCATGCGACACCGTGGACACCTGGGGCCCTTGGCCGCGTGGACGCGGACCCTTGAGAGTTGCGGCGAAACTGCCACAATAACGTGGAGCGGAGATGGGGTCAGGTCTCATTTCCGCCGCCCCGGATCGGGAGTCAACCGGCGACGAACGGTTGAGCCACCGCGTGTTTTGCTTTCGTGGTTTTTTTAACCGCGGAGAGCACGGAGATCCACGGAGGTATCCGTGCTTTCCCGCGGGTGCATGTCCCGGTCGGTACCATGATCATTGCACGGTTCTCCACGGAGCCGCCCTGCCCCCATTTCCGTCCCCTGAGTGAACCAACCATGCGATCTTCTGCGAACACCGACTCGCTCAGCTCCTGGCTCCTCGGATTCGTCGTGACGGCGCTCGGCGTGGCGTTCGTTTGCTCGCTCCTCGATCGTCCCGGCGGGCATTGGCTGCGTGACAGCGCCGGACTGCTGCTGGGTCAGGAAGCGCGCGCGGCCGAAGAACAGGACGGCTCGGAGCAGTCCAACGCGACGCCTGCGGCCGCGGACAAGTCGGCGGATAAGTCGGCCGAGCAGTTTACGCCCGAACAGGTGCAACACTTCGAGGAGAAGATCAAGCCGCTGCTGCAGGAGAAGTGCTGGAAGTGCCATGCCGCGGAAAAGCAGCGTGGCGGCCTGCGGCTCGACAGTCGTGACGGCCTGCTGCAGGGTGGCGATCTGGGTCCGGCGGTGAATCTAGAGTCGCCGGCGGAGAGCCAGTTGCTGGCGGCCATTCGCTACGATGGCTTGGAGATGCCGCCCGACGGCCGCTTGCCGGACGATCAGGTGGCGATGCTGACCGACTGGGTCAACAGTCGCCTGCCGTGGACACCCGGCGATGTGGCTCCGCCAGCCGTCACCGCGCCGGAGCCGTCGAGTCCATCGACCGAGCCGCACTGGGCCTACCAGCCGCGCGTGGAACAGCCGGCTCCCGCGGTCCAGCATCCCGAACGGGCGCGGACCACGATCGATCGCTGGATATTGGCCGGACTCGATCAGGCCGGGCTGGAGCCGAACCCCGAGGCGAACCGCCGCACGCTGATCCGCCGACTCTACTTTGACCTGCTGGGACTGCCCCCGACCGTCGACGAAGTGACGCGGTTTGAAAACGATCCGTCCCCCCTGGCCTACGAGGAACTGGTCGACCGCCTGCTGGCTTCACCGCAGTATGGCGAAAAGTGGGGTCGCCACTGGCTGGATCTCGTGCGTTACGCCGAGACGAATGGCTACGAGCGTGATGGACCGAAGCAGAACGTCTGGCGTTACCGCGACTACGTGATCGGCGCGCTGAACCAGGACAAACCGTACGATCGATTCGTGCTGGAACAACTGGCGGGCGACGAGCTGCCTGACAGCGACCGCGAGGCGATGATCGCCACGGGCTACTATCGGCTGGGCATCTGGGACGACGAACCGGTCGATGCCGACCAAGCGTACTACGACAGCCTCGACGATGTCGTCTCCACGACGGGACTCGCGTTCCTCGGTACCACCATTGGATGCGCGCGGTGCCACGACCACAAGATCGATCCCATTCCGCAGAAGGACTACTATCGCACGCTGGCCTTCTTCCACAACATCCTGCAGGACAGCGTGCAGCACCAGTTCAAGAAGTCGGCGTTCTCGCTGAACACGCAGGCCGTCGTGGCGACGCCCGAGGAACTGGCCGAGCATGAGAGGCGGATGCGGGAGCACGAGCAGCGTCTCAGCGACCTGCGTGCGCCGCTGGAAGTCCTCGAGAAGACGATCTTCGAAACGCTTTCGAATCCCGAGAAGGAAGACGCGCGCGATGCGAATGTGCGTCGCCAGCTGATCGAGAAGCGGGCAGCCAAGGTGCTGGGCGAAGAGGACCTGAAGGAGTACGAGCGGCTGCGTGCGGAGTTGCGGCAGCTGGAGGAGACGCGTGTCCCGCCCTTGCCCGAAGCGCTGGTGGTCCGCGAGAACGGCCGGACACCGCGTGCGACACACGTCCTGGTGCGAGGCAACGCGCAGGCGGTCGGCGATGCGGTGGAACCGGGGTTCCTGAGCATTTTCGCGTCGACGCCCGCTCCCCCCCGCATCGAAATCCGCGAAGGCGTCGAGTCGTCGGGCAACCGGCTGGCATTCGCCTCCTGGCTGGTGGAACCGAGCCATCCGCTGACGGCCCGCGTCATCGCCAACCGCATCTGGCAGCACCATTTTGGCCGCGGCCTCGTCGCCAGCTCCAGCGACTACGGTCTTCAAGGCGACCGGCCCACGCATCCCGAGCTGCTCGATCATCTCGCCGAATCGTTGATCCAGCACGGCTGGTCGTTGAAGTGGCTGCATCGTCAGATCCTCACGTCGCAGGCCTACCGGATGTCATCGGCCGACAACATGGAGTCGTTGGCGAAGGATCCGGAGAACCTGCGACTGTGGCGTTACAACATGCGTCGCTTGACGGCCGAGGAGTTGCGGGACACGGTCCTGTCGATGACGGGCGAGCTGAATCTTGTGATGGGCGGGCCAAGCGTCTTTTCGGTGATCCCGGACGAGGTGCTGCAGACCGCGTCGCGACCCGATGCGGCCTGGGGTCGTTCGTCGCCCGCCGACCAGGTGCGGCGCAGCGTCTACGTGCATGTGAAACGATCAGTGGCCGATCCCGTGCTGAAGGGCTTCGACGCGGCCGACACCGACGGCAGCTGCCCCGTGCGTTTCGCGACCACCGTGCCCACGCAGGCCCTCACCACGCTCAACGGCGACTTCTTCCTGGAGCAGGCGCGCGTGATGGCCGAACGCCTGCGGCGGGAGGTGGGCGACGATCCGGCGCAGCAGACAAAGCGAGCCCTGGAACTGGCACTCTCGCGGCCGGCCACTTCCGAAGAGCTGGAACGTGCGGCCCGATTGCTGGAGGGATGGCAACGTGAGGATCAGTTGCCCGCCGACCAGGCCTTGCGATACTTCTGCCTGATGGTGCTGAACCTGAACGAGACCGTCTACATCGACTGACGTTGAAGCGTGCGGGCTTGGCTCGTGCCCGCGAACGACATCGCACGAACCCAATCACGCGACCGCCTCCCGCGAGTCGCATTCCCGACGAAGGTGAACATTCCATGGACGCAGCCAAACGATCAAACGGTCAGTTCTGCGGGCGCACGCGGAGGGAGTTCTTCTGGGAGACCGGCGGCGGCTTCACGGCCCTCGCGCTCTCCGGGCTGCTCGACGGCTCGTTCCTGTCGCAGCAGTCGGTCGCCGCGGACGGCGCCACGCCGCTGGCCAACCCGCTGGCTCCCAAGGACCCGCACTTCGACGGGCCCGCCAAGAGCGTCATCTTCCTGTTCATGTATGGAGGCCCCAGCCACATCGACACGTTCGACTACAAGCCGAACATGTACGGCATGGACGGCCAGATGGTGCCGATCAACACGTTCGGTCGCGGCGGCAAAAAGAATGTCGGCCGCGTCGTCGAGCCGCGATGGAAGTTCAAGCAGTACGGGCAGTGCGGCAAGTGGGTCAGCGACCTGTTCCCGAACGTCGCGACCTGCGTGGACGACATCGGCTTCATCCATTCCATGTATGCCGACTCGCCCATCCATGGCTCGGCCATGCTCGTGATGAACTCCGGCCGCCTGCTGTCGGGCCATCCGTGCCTGGGCAGCTGGGTCAACTACGGCCTGGGCTCGGTGAACGAGAACCTGCCCGACTTCGTGGTGATGCTGGACCGCACCGGCGGGCCGATCAGCGGCGCGAAGAACTGGACCAGCGGTTACATGCCGGCGCACTACCAGGGGACATTGCTGCAGCCGAAGGGCGCGCCGATCCTGGACTTGGAACCGCCGGAAGGCATGTCGCGCGGCGCGCAGCGCCGACTGCTCGACTCCCTGGCCGCCGCCAACCAGCAGCACATGGACGCCGGGCGGATCAGCAACAGCAACCTGGCGGCGCGCGTGTCCAGCTTCGAACTGGCGTACAAGATGCAGCAGCACGCGCCGGAAGCCGTCGACCTGGCGGACGAGCCCGAGCACATCCGCAAACTCTATGGACTCGACGAGCCCCGGACGTCCGACTTCGCGCGGAAGTGCATCCTCGCGCGGCGTCTGGTGGAACGCGGCGTCCGCTTCATCCAGATCTATTCTGGCGGCAGCCACAACGACGACAACTGGGATGCCCACGGCGACCTCGTGCAAAACCACAACTACCATGCGGGCAACACCGACCAGCCCATCGCGGCCCTGCTGAAGGATCTGAAACAGCGCAATCTGCTGGACGAGACCCTGGTGGTGTGGGGCGGAGAATTCGGACGACAGCCGACGGCCGAGTATGCAGAAGGCACCGGACGCGACCACAACTCCTACGGCTTCACCATGTGGATGGCCGGCGGCGGCATCCGGGGCGGC
>CAZUJM010000224.1:0-2968 GCA_964620405.1 uncultured Pirellulaceae bacterium
GGCCGGAGCATGAGCCTGCGAAGTGTTAGGCTGCGGACGGAGTGGCCTTGCACGAGGAACAGCGTTCCAAGACGCCAGGCATTGGCGCGGTGCGAGCAGCGTCAGGAAGAGAGGCGGACCGGCCTCATGTCCGGCAGGAGCTTCATGCCTCGGGTTAACGTCCCCGGGCCAGGCGATGCAGGGTGTCCGCCAGCCGGTCGATCTCTTCCTTCGTGTTGTAGAAACTCAAGGAAGGTCGAACGGTCGCATCGAGTCCAAAGCGACGCAAGGAAGGCTGCGCGCAGTGATGGCCCGCTCGAACGGCGATCCCCACTTCGTTCAGCCGTTGACCGACCTGCAGCGGGGTGAGATGCGGCAGGACAAACGAGAGCACACCTACTTTTTCGCGTGCTTGGCCGATAAGTCGGAGTCCTGGCACTCGGAGCAGTTGCTGCGTGGCATACCCCAGCAGTTCGTGTTCGTACCTCGCAATCGACGCCAGTCCTAGCCGCTGGACATACTCCAGCGCGGCGGCCAGGCCCACCGCATCGGCGATGTTGGGCGTGCCTGCCTCGAACCGGGCCGGCGCTTCCGCGTACGTTGTCGCTTCAAAGGTCACGTCTTGGATCATGTTCCCGCCGCCCTGCCAGGGGGGCAGCAGGTCGTGAAGTTCCTCCGTCACGTAGACCGCGCCGATGCCAGTCGGCCCAAAGATCTTGTGCCCCGAGAACACATAGAAGTCCACTCCCAGTTGCTTCACGTGGACCGGCACATGCGCCACCGACTGGGCGCCATCGACGAGAACGCGTGCCTGGAATCGCTTGGCCATCGCCGTCATCTCCGCGATGGGCAGGATCGTGCCCAGGCTGTTGTTGGCATGGGCCAGGCCGACCAGTTTCGTGCGTGGTCCCAGCAGCCGCTGGTACTCGGAGAGCACCACGTCACCGGCGTCGTCGACCGGGATGACGCGAAGGATCGCTCCACGCTCCTTGGCGATCATCTGCCAGGGCACGATATTGGCATGGTGCTCCAGCACCGTCAGCAGAATCTCGTCGCCCGGCCGCAGATGTTCGGCACTAAAGGTCCGCGCGACCAGGTTAATGCCTTCGGTCGCTCCACGCACAAAGACAATCTCCTGGCTCGTCCCGGCGCCCAGGAACCGCGCCACGGTCTCCCGTGCGTGTTCGTAAGCGTCGGTCGCTCGCGCGGCCAGCGCGTGGGCTCCACGATGGATGTTCGAGTTGTCACGTTCGTAGAATCGGGCCACGGCCTCGATCACTGCACGTGGCTTCTGGGTGGTGGCGGCATTGTCAAGCCAGGCCAGCGGGTAGCCATTCACCTGCTGGTGGAGGATGGGAAAGTCGGCGCGGACCGCGTGAGGGTCCAGACGCTGGGCAGGCGACTCGAACGGCATAGGGGACGACGCGAGATGCTTTCGCAGTCCCTTCAGCAGGCTGGCTTCTTCGGGCGAGGATCCACGATAAGACGCCATGCGCACTTGTTGTACAAATCCCTTCAGCCCGGCGGCTTCTTCGACCCTCCCTGTCGACTGCGCGGCCGCGAACTCGCTTCGACCGTATTCCGACCCGGAAAACCGCGCCGGATGGTAGGACAACTCGTTCATCCGCGGGTGGACTGAAGGTAACGCCTGCCCACCGGGTGAGAGGGGCCGCTGCATGTCATCCACCGTGGGTGCCACGCCACCACGACTGGCCAGGGAGATCCCCGAAACCGAGGACAGCGGGCGCGTCTCGGCCATCGGGCCCGCGGCCCGCTCCATCGAGGCGATGCCGCGTGCGCCGTGGGCGGAAGATGGTCCGGTTGGGAACGCGTCGATGGGATCTCCAGAAACGATCGGCTCCGGGGAGTTTCCTCCGCCCACCGATTCCTGGTAGATCTTTGTCGCCAGTCTCGCGACGATTTCGGGAGTTATCTCGTCCATCTTGGAGTTCCTCGCACTCAGAGCCTCGCGGACCAGGACCGAACACCTGCCGATCTACTTCACCTTGGCAGGACGATGATCGTAGTCGTGGTAATATCCCACCTCGACGTTCTCCAGCACGGCCAACGCGTCGTCGGTCAGGACAGCGCAGGAGAAGTATAGCGTCAGCAGATAGGACGCGACTCCCAGGCTGTCGAGTCCCATAAGTCGCGCGGACAGGCTGGGCCCGATCTCGCCCGGAATCCCGGACTGGTGCAAGCCGACGACGCCCTGGTTTTCCTCGCCCGTGCGCAGCAGCAGGATGCTGGTCGTGCCGTACCAGCGATTCGAATGGTAACGACTCTTCACCTCCAGCTTGTCGCACGGCACGAGCGGCACTCCGCGCCACAGGATCATCGTTTGTCCGCAGAGTTCCATCGTGACCGGTGGCACGCCTCGCCATGTGCACTCGCGTTCAAACGCCGCGATCGCCTTGGGATGGGCAAGAAAGAAGGCAGGCTTCTTCCAGACCAGCGCCAGCAATTCGTCCAGGTCATCCGGCGTGGGCGCCCCGTAACGAGTGCTGATCCGCATGGCCGGATCGACGGAATGAACAAGTCCAAAACGCTTGCTGTTGACCAACTCCCACTCCTGCCGCTCCTTGATCCCCTCGATGGTGAGCCGCATCTGTTCTTCGAGCTGGTCGTAGGGACCGTTGTAAAGGTCCGAGACCTTGGTATGGACCCTCACCACGGTCTGGACCGAGGAAAGCGTATATTCCCGAGGCTCCGCTGCGTAATCGACAAACGTCTCCGGGATCTCGACATTCTCCGCGAACCCCGAAACCAGATCGATATTCCGCTCACCGTAGCGATTGACCGTCGAGTGCAGTTCCCAGTGCTCTTCAACGGCTCGCTCGAAATCGCCACGCAGTGTGTCAAGCTCGTCCAAAATCGACTCGAGGTCCTTGCGGGACAGCGTCAACAGCACACAGGGAGTGATCGTCCGGACCGTCATGTCCGAGGGCTTGTCCGATACCAGATCGGACTCGCCGAAGAACTCCCCTTC
>CAZUJM010000224.1:3068-10065 GCA_964620405.1 uncultured Pirellulaceae bacterium
CAAATAGCGGCACGCTTCGCAGCGACTCACTGGGAAACGCGTAGACTCCCTGCGCGCTGTCCACGCCAATCCGCTCCGCCTTCGGCAGTTCCACCTTCGTCCGGTTCACCCGGTAAACACCGCCATCCACTTGAACCCAGGGGAGCAGCCGCAGCAGGAAGCGCGGCGTAATCGACATCATCTTGGGCGATGTCTTGGTGGTACTCGCAAGGTTCCTGGCCACGGCGGTCGTCACGCTGCGCTGCAACAGATTGTCGGACATGTTCAACTCCCTGGAAATAATCGCTTCACGAATCAGCCGACGGCCTCCGCGACCCGCGGACCACCTGCACTCAGATACCCAATCCTCCCTCAAACCCTCGCGTCTCACGCATCGTGTAGTCGTGGTAGAAACCGACCTCCACGTTTTCAAGAACCCCCACCGCGTCGTCCGTCAGGACGGCACAGGAGAAGTAAAGCGTCAGCAGGTAGGATGCGACGCCCAGGCTGTCGAGTCCCATGAGTCGCGCCGACAAGCTGGGTCCGATCTCACCGGGAATCCCCTGTTGGTGCAAGCCGACAACGCCCTGGTTCTCCTCCCCCACGCGCAGCAGCAGGATACTCGTCGTCCCGAACCACCGGTTCGAGTGATAGTGGCTCTTCACTTCCAACTTGTCACACGGCACCATGGGAATGCCGCGCCAGCTGATGATCGGCTGCCCGAAGAGTTCCATGGTGACCGGCGGAACGCCCCGCCACGTGCACTCTCGCTCAAACGCGGCGATCGCCTTGGGATGGGCAAGGAAGAAGGCCGGCTTCTTCCAGACCAGCGCCAGCAATTCGTCCAGGTCGTCCGGCGTGGGCGCTCCATAACGGGTGCTGATCCGCATCGAAGGATCAGCCGAATGTACCAGCCCGAAGCGAGGGCTGTTCACGAGGTCCCATTCCTGGCGTTCCTTGATGCCCTCGATCGTCAACCGCATCTGCTCTTCCAACTGGTCGTAAGGACCGTTGTAAAGGTCCGAGACGCGCGTGTGCACGCGAACGACCGTCTGCACGGCCGACAGGCTGTATTCCCGCGGATCGGATGCGTAGTCCACAAAAGTCTCCGGGATTTCGACATTTTCCGCGAACCCCGACACAAGGTCGATGTTGCGTTCCCCGTAGCGATTGACCGTCGATCGAAGCTTCAAGTGCTCGGAGATCGCTGCTTCAAAGACCTGCCGAACGCTCGGTTCCTCGTCCAACGCCGCGGCCAGATCCCTGCGCGAGAGTGCCAGGAAGACGCACGGAGTCAGCGTCCGCACGGTCACCTCGGAAGGGAGGTCGGAGACAAGGTCGGTTTCACCGAAGAACTCACCATGCGTAAGCAGCGCGATGCGGAGGTTACTGCCGTGATCCCCCTTGCTCAATACCTCCACCTGCCCCTGTGCGATGATGAAGAACGTGCTCTGGTCGGCGCCTTCGCGAAGCAGCGTATTGCCGAGCGAAACCTCCTCCACGGCGAACCGCGTCGCCATACGCTCCAGCACCGAGTCGGGAAGCTTCGCGAACAGCGGCACGCTGCGAAGAGACGCTGGTCGCAGGGGACCGCCGCCCGGTTGACCAAGGTCGACCTCGATCCTCTCCGCGTTGCGCAGTTCTACCTTCGTTCGATTGACGCGGTAGGTTCCTCCCGCCACATGCACCCAAGGCAAGCAGGTGAGCAGCAGGCGCGGCGTCACCGACATCATCTTCGGTGATGTCTTGGTCGTATGGGCCAGGTTGCTGGCCACCGATGTCGTCACGCTGCGCTGCAGTCGACGGGAGACGTCACTCATGATTGGCTGCCTTGGGTCTGTTGGATGGCCGTGGGAAAACCGAGCGGAGGATGAAGCGGCGGGGAGAAATCGTAGAGCCCCGTGGACAGGTAGCGTTCACCGGAATCAGGCAGCACCACGACAACGTTCTTGCCCGAGAATTCCCGCCGTGACGCAAGGGCAACCGCTGCGTGAGCTGCCGCTCCGCAACTGATCCCCGCGAGAATACCCTCCTCACGAGCCAGTCGCCTGGCCATCGTGATCGCATCCTCATCGGTCACGCAGATCACTTCGTCGATCAGGGAGCGATCGAGGATCCCGGGAACGAACCCGGCGCCTATCCCCTGAATCCTGTGCGTACCAGGCTTTCCACCCGACAGAACGGGACTCGCCTTCGGCTCCACCGCGACCGACCAGAGTCGACGTCCGCAGTGCTGCTTGATGTAACGCGACACCCCGGTGATTGTTCCACCGGTGCCTACGCCGGAGACCAGCACATCGACTTCTCCGCCAAGATCCTGCCAGATCTCCGGACCGGTCGTGCGGAAGTGGATCCCAGGATTCGCGGCGTTCCCGAACTGCTGCGGCATGAAATAGGATGGATCGCGAGCGAGCTCATCCGCGGCACGCACGGCGCCCCGCATTCCCTCCCGCGCGGGCGTCAAGACAAGGTCGGCTCCCAAGGCCTTCAGCAACTGCCGTCGCTCCGCAGACATCGACTCCGGCATCGCCAGGGTCAGTGGATACTTCCTGGCAGCACAGACGAAGGCCAGGGCGATCCCCGTGTTGCCGCTCGTCGGTTCAATGACCCGCATGCCGGGGCGCAGAATGCCCCGCGACTCGGCGTCTTGAATCATGGCCGCCCCAATGCGGCACTTGACGCTCCCGGCGGGATTGCGGCCCTCGATTTTGGCGTAGACTTGGGCCGTCGCAGGACCGGTGACCTGATTGAGACGCACCAGGGGCGTCTGGCCGATGGCCAGGGTATTATCGGCGTATGCTGGCATGGAAGCAGCCTCTCATCAATGAGAAGGCGCGCCTCCGGTCCTACCAGTCAGCAACGCATCGAAGTCCAATAACCCTTTCGACTGCCCGAACCGTTGGAACCTAACCAAGATTCTCGGTTTCGTGAAGTAGGGGTCGCGGCGACGTGGCAATATGATAACTCTGGATCAACACCTTGAGCCATCCGTAAACCGCTGCTGCCGGGACTCCACCGCCTGTCACGGCTGCACGGGGGAATTCGCCGACCATTCCAGATGCATTCAAGGGCATCCATCGCATATGATGGGATCACTGACTTTTCCGCCTGCCGGCGCAGGCATCCTCGACTTACTGCCCGGAGAAAGTCCTGCGTGTCCTCGCCGATTCGCCGCCTGATTCATTCGGTGGGTCCCGTCCATCTGGCTGGACTTACGTTCCCTGACTGGATACGACTGCTGCGCGCCAACCACTGGAAGGTCGATGCGCCCTTCCTGCCACGCGCCGTGCTGGTGACCCTGGGATCCATCATGACCTCGGCGCTGAAGATCCTTGATGACGCCAGCTTCTCCGACACCTGCGACGAGTCACTCCTCCAGCGTCCCGTCTTCATCCTGGGCCTGCCACGCAGCGGCACGACCCACCTGTTCCAGCTGATCGCCGCGTCCCAGGCCTTTGGATACCCATCCCGTCTGGATGCCTTCTATCCCCACGTCTTCCGCACGCTGCACCGACTTGGCATCCCTCGCCTGCTATCGCTCATTCCCGCGCAGAAACGCATCATGGATGATGTGCCGACAAGTTGGCTTTCCCCGGAAGAGGACACACTGGCCCTGTGTGTGTTGGCCGGACGTGGCAAGCGCTTTCGCGCCTCGTTCTGCAGCACACAACAACTCTGCGACCATGATCCGGCAAGTTTCGCTGTCGCCATGCGCACCTTCAGCCGGCGACTGGTTCAGGTCTACAGGAAACCGCTCCTGTTCAAGTCGCCGCACCACATGGCCCATCTGGATGAGATCCTCGCGATCTTCCCGGAGGCGCGCTTCGTGACGATCTTTCGCAACCCGCTGCATCAATTCAATTCACAACGACAGGCGGCCACTTCCGGCAACCCGACTTGGGGCGCGCTGCAGCGGAGGAAGCTCAAACCCTCATCAAATTCCCTCCAATCAAATCGACTCTTACTGAGCAACTACTTCACGCAGCGCACCCGGATCCCCACCGAGCACCTGACGGAGATCCTCTACGAGGATCTTATCGCGGATCGAGCCGCCACGCTCCAGCGCGTCTATCAGTTCCTGGGAATCGCCGACGCACCCATTACCGTTCCGCGAGCGAAACATCAGCAGCGACCTTTGTCCTCCATGCCACTGACAAGAATCGACGACTTCCTCGACACCTACAAGGACTTCTACGATCGAGGCATCTACGAACGCCCCTCTCGAGAATCGCTGGAACGCCAGGAGTGAACAGCGGAGACCCTGCGGACCGCATGGCGAGAATGCGCGGGAGCGTCGCCCCGCCCTTGGCGCTCGATCGCTACCGACGCGCGACCTATCGCTGCGCGGCGCGATAGGCATCCTCCATGCAGGTGACCGCTCGACGGTGCCCTTCGCACCGCGATGAGCGCCACCCGGGGAGCGTCAGTTCACCGTCTCGTTGCCGCCCAGGTTCAGGTCGCCGACGGTATCCGTGCCGAATCGCCAGAACCAGTCGAGCGCGTCGTTGCCGAACAGGGAATCGACCGCAGTCCCATCCGTCGTAACCGTGCTGGCATTGAGGACGGCGGCTCCGTTCAGTCCGGTGCCGTTCCGAAGGTTGGCAATCCGTGTAGGATAGTCGGCATCACCGCGTGTCCATTCCGTCCGCAGCAAGTCGACCGAAGTCCGATCCAACACACGCGTGGCTTCGCTGAAGTAGGCGAACAGTCCCGACACGACGAGATCCTCGTCCGCGCCGCCCTGCACCGAATCCGCTCCACTGCCGCCAAACAGCAGGTCACGGCCGCCCTGCCCAAACAGGGTATCATTCCCCGCGCCACCCACCAGCACGTTGTCCAGGGAGTTGCCTCGCAGCGTATCCACCCGCGACGTGCCGACTACCGACTCAAAGACCGCGCCGTTGCCCAGCACGATCGCGAGCACTCCGGTAATTACCGTCTGCGACGCAGCCAGCGAAAGATCCACGGTGATCGCCGTCGACAAAGCGGAGAAGTCCAGCAGGTCGACGCCATTGTTGGTCGACTCCACCAGCGTCTCGGTCGTCAACGCACTCGTCGTGCTCAGAACGTAGGTGTCATCTCCCGCACCGCCGGCGAGCGTATCGCTGCCGGGCCCGCCCAGCAGGCGATTCGCCAGGCTGTTACCCGTCAGTGAATCGGCAAGGCTACCGCCGATGGCGTTCTCCATCACTGCACCATCCCCAAGCACCAGCGCGAGATTCACCGTGGCACCGTTGAGGGCCACGTTCTGCGAGGCGGCCTGCGACAGGTTCACGTTCACGGTCCGCGTCGTGGTCAACGCAAAATCCAACGTATCGACGCCTCCCGTCGGTGTCTCGACAATCGAGTCGGTACCCAGCACCCCGTCCCCATCGAACCCGTAGACATCGTTTCCGTCGAGCCCCTGCAGGATATCGTCGCCCGGGCCACCCGTGAGTGTATTCGCCACCGCGCTACCGACCAGCGTATCGCCCAGACTGCCGCCACGCACCTGCTCAAAGGTCGTCGCATCTCCCAGCACCAGATTCAACGACGACGCGACCACCGTCTGCGTGGTCGTGCTTCCCAGGTTCACCTGAACGGCCTTGGTCGTCGTCAACGCGAAGTCCAGCAGGTCCGTGCCGCCGGTCGCGGATTCGACCAGCGTATCCGTCCCGAGGTCCAGGTCCCCGTCGAACACGTAGGTATCGTTCCCATCCCCACCCGCGATGGTATCGTCGCCCGCATTGCCGTTTAGCGAATCGTTGCCGCCTGCGCCTTGCAGCGAATCGGCGCCGGGCCCTCCCTGCAGCAGGTTAGCCAGGCTGCTCCCCGTGATCGCGTCACCCAGATCACCACCCACGGCGTTTTCGAAAACGTTTCCGGCCGATAGAACGAGACTCAGGTTCGCGTTCACGACCTGCGACATGGTCGTGCCCAGATCCACAGTGACCTGCTGGAGCGTCGTAGTCGCAAAGCTCAGCACGTCCGTTCCGCCACTGGTCAGTTCCGTCAGCGTGTCGGTACCCAGGTTGGAGTCGGCGTCGAACTCATACGTATCGTTCCCGGTACCTCCGGCGAGCGCATCATTGCCGCCATTGCCCGCCAGCGTATTCGCAAGGCTGTTGCCGGTCAGTGTATCGTCGCCGCCACCGCCCACCACGGCTTCAAACGTCGTACCGGATCCGAGCGTGAGCGTCAGGTTGGCGTTTACGGCCTGGGCCGTGGCCTGGGCGAGGTTTATCGCCACGCCGGTGGACAGCGTCTCGCTGAAATCCAGCACATCCACGCCGCCAGCACTCTCATTCAGCGTATCGCTTCCTTGCGGAACATCCGCCGCATACAAGTAGCGATCCGCTCCATTGCCTGCCGTCAACAGGTCGTTGCCTGGTCCGCCGCTCAGGATATCGGCCGCCGTGCCACTGGTGATCGTGTCGTTATCCACGCCGCCCCAGGCCAGCACCGGCTTGTTGTAGGTCGAAGCGTTCACCGTATCGTTGCCTCCATGCATTCGCGCGGCGATGCGTGTGACTTTGGAGGCGGTGTAGGTGCTGGTCGTGGAATTGAAGGCGAAGCTGAGCGATCCGTTGACCACGAGCGAATCGGCCACGTCGCGTCCCTGGACCATGACGGGGCCAGCCCCGCCGAAATACACCCCTGAGAAGACAGCGGTATTGTCCTCCGCAATCGCCGTGGCATCGGCCTCGGCGACCGCATCGGTCGGGTCGGCGGCGAACAGCAGATAGTAGTCGCCCGCCAAGTCGTCGATGCCCGCTCCTGGCAAGGCGACCTGCCCCGCGTTGGCTCCGATCGTCCACGTCTTGGTATGTGGCCCCGTTGCCAGATCGGCGGCGTTCGCGACGTTCAGCGTGGCGACCAGCACATCGCCTCCAACGACCAGGTCCGACGACGCATAGACGACCAAGTCGAAAGGCGTCGCGGGACCATTCAGGATCGTGTACGAAACCGTCAGCGTCGACTGGCCATTCGCCGTCGCCGACGTCATTTGGATATCCACCTGCGGTAACTCCACCACGGT
>CAZUJM010000225.1:0-10056 GCA_964620405.1 uncultured Pirellulaceae bacterium
CATCGTAGCCAGCACACGCCGTGTGCTGGGCTCTTCGCATGCCACGCATGAGGCAACATGCGGCACCGCGGGCCGAACGACGCGAGATTCAAGGCGCTCGGCACACGGCGTGTGCCGACTACAGGCGCCCATCGTAGCCAGCACACGCCGTGTGCTGGGCTCTTCGCATGCCACGCATGAGGCAGCATGCGGCACTGCGGGCCGAACGACGCGAGATTCAAGGCGCTCGGCACTCGGCGAGTGCCGACTACGGGTGTGCTGGGCTAGGGCCGGCACTCGGTGAGGGGTTTGCGGCCGCGAAACCGGTAGTAGGGCGCGCGGACCAGCGGCAGGTAGGGAATCCGCGCCTGTTGCTCATCCAACTCCAGCATCTCCAGTCGGCTCTGCAGGTACGGCAGGTGGTCCGCGCTCGGGAAGACGTTGTCATTGCCGAACCAGACCGGCCAGAAGTTCCGCGAGAACCAGCCGTGCTTTCGCAGGCCCTGCGCCGGGTATTTGCGGGACACATAGAAGTCGACGACGGCCAGCGTGCCGCCGGGCCGGAGCATGGCAAGCCCGTTGTCGATAGCGGCGAACCAGTCGGGAATCATCGTCAGCGAATAGGAAAACGTCACGACATCGACAGGCTCGGGCGGCTGCCAGGTCGTGGCGTCGGCGCAGCATACCTGGACGTTCGACCAACTTCGCTCCTCACTCCGCTGCCGGGCGACCTCCAGCAGCGACGGCGAAAGATCGACGACGTAGACCTGCCGCAACTGGCCGATACGACCGGCCAGGTATTCCAGATTCGCGCCGGTGCCACCTCCCATGTCGACCCAGGTGCCTTGGGCGGGGATGTCGATGGCCGAGACCAGTTCCTGGCGTCCTTGGAGCAGTCGACGTCGGAAGTCGTCGTAGCCCCCTGCCTGCCCCGCGTAGAAACTCTCCAGCCGTTCTTGGTGGCTGGCCCCCCGCACCGGTTTCAGCGCCAAGTGGTAAAGCACTCGCAGGTCCGACCACAAACTCATGCTGTGCCTCCTTGCCGGACGGGCGGTCGCGCGTCAGGCGGCGAGGTTCGCGATGTAGAAGCTGCCGTAGGTGTGGACTCGATCGCGGGCATGGAGCGTTTCGGCCAGTTCGCGATCGTAGTCGAGGAGTTCGCCGAGGTCCCGAAGACTGCCTTGGAACGGCACGCGGACTCGATCCACGAAGTCGGTGCGCAGGCCGCCGCTGCGCCACAGGAAGCGGGCGTCGGGCGTGGCGCGGCGGAGAATGGCCTGCCATTCGGCCTGCAGGAGGGGCAAGCGTTCCCCGGAAAGCCAATCCATGTGGTCGAGCAGGACGAAGCGGGAGATCGCGGCGGGCGCGGCGGGCGATTCGAGGAATCCCTGGACGGTCATGGTGTGGGTCGAAACGCGGTCGACCAAGCCGTCCTTGAGCCGCTGGAAGTTGTCGGGACGCAGGTATTCGGGGCAGCAAGTCGGCGTGTAGTGTCCGGTCAAGTAGACGCGCCAGAAGTAGTTGTCGTGGATCGGCAGCCGCGCGAACACCGCCTCGACGCAGTCCTCGACGAACTTCGCGATCCCTCCCTCGTAATGTCGCTCCACCTGCTGCCGCTGCGCCTTGGGCACGCCGACGAGTGACAGCGTTGTGTCACGCCCCACGATGAACTTCATCGCTTGCGTCCAGAACCGGTCGCGCAGGTGCTCCTCGTAGATCCGCCGCTGGTCCTCGACCGAATCGGCTTCCAGAAGCTGGTTCAACCAGCGGCGGACCCGGGCGACCCGGTCGACATACACGTTGACGAATCGTGCGAAGGCCCCCGAAGTCCCGCGGAAGTAGAACGGGCGGCGGCGATTATCGAAAAACGGGATCCAGCGATCCCAGTAGGCGCGGGCCCAGGCTCCCAGATGCTGCCGCATTCGCTGCTGGTAGAGGTCGGCCGCGTCCGGCAACCTTCCCCGGCCAAACATCGCGAAGAACTCCTCGTACTCCAGCCCGCGAATGGCCGCCTGCTTGAGTTCCAGCAGGGCGTTCTGCCGCGGGTTCATGTCCACCGCGTACACATGGTGGGGCGACGAGAGCGCGTAGTCCAGCGCGTTGCAACCGGCCGACGTGATGACCAGCACCTTGTCGCGCGGGCCCAGCCGCAAGGCTTTCTGGTCGAGCCGGGGATCTTCCCAGCACGTGTTGTAGACCAGATTGTTCTGGTGGACGAGGTTGAACATTCGGGAGTTCAACCATTCGGAGACAGGCATGGCGATTCCCCAGGGGAAGCTCCTCGCGACCGCGGACGGACGGCGGGCGGCCTTCGGTGGCGAAGCCCAACCGCATTCCGGCGCGGTCCAAGCGGACGGCTTCCCCGCGCCGTCCGCTCCAGAACCCAAGCTCGCTCCTCCCCGCGATCCGCTCCCCTCGCGGGATCCTCTCCTCACGGGCTGCTGTCACGCGGTACTGTCACGCGGTACTCGACTCGCCTCTCGACGGAGCCCGCTGCCTGCCATCGCGGCCATCACCGCAACGGACGCGTGTCCCGCAGCGATTCTAATGCCTGCCCGTTCGCGGGAAAACCGGCCCCTTTTGAAACCCGCGCAGCCCGCGCTCCGGAGGCTCCCACGACCAACGAAAAAAGGCCGGGCGTCCGCGAGACGCCCGGCCCTTCTTCATGATCGTTTCATCGAGGTCGCCCGATCCCCGCGCCGGGAATCGAGGCCGACAAGCGATTTCGGTGAACTATTCGCCGACAACCCAGGTGTCGCCGCCGTTGAGCAGCTTCTCCAGGTCGCCCTCGCCGTACTTGGCACGAGCGGTCTGGACCTGCTTGTTCAGTTCCTCCTCGTACCGCGGGTGATCCACCGCGCGGAACACGCCGATCGGCTCGGGGAACTCCGGATAGCTCATCCGGCTGAGCAGGTAGGCCAAGCTCGGCTGGGGAGCCTTCTCGTCGTGGAACAGCAGGTCGTCCTCCGAGACTCCCTTGCCCAATTCGACGATCTCCGGATCCATGCCGTTCAGGCGGATTCCCTTGTCACGGTTCTTGCCGAAGATCAGCGGCTTGCCATGCTCCAGTTCCAGCGTCGTCTCCGCTTTGTTGTCGCGGTCGGTCGCGTAGTCCCAGGCGCCGTCGTTGAACACGTTGCAGTTCTGGTACACCTCGACGAACGACGTTCCCTTGTGCTCGGCCGCCCGCTGCAGCACCATGCCCAGGTGCTTGATGTTGACGTCAATGGAGCGGGCGACGAAGGTCGCCTCGCAGCCAATCGCGATCGACAACGGGTGCAGCGGATTGTCGATCACACCCATCGGCGTACTCTTCGTCACCTTACCCAGCGGCGAAGTCGGCGAGTACTGGCCTTTGGTCAGGCCGTAGATGCGGTTGTTGAAGAGGACGATGTTGATGTCCAGGTTGCGGCGGATCGCGTGCATCAGGTGATTGCCACCGATGCTGAGTCCGTCGCCGTCGCCCGTGATGACCCACACGGTCAGGTCGGGGCGAACCGACTTCAGGCCCGTGGCGACGGCCGGGGCGCGGCCGTGGATCGAGTGCATGCCGTAGGTGTTGACGTAGTACGGGAATCGGCTGGAGCAGCCGATGCCCGAGACAAACACCATCTTCTCCCGCGGGATGCCCATCGCCGGCAGGACCTTCTTCATCTGGGCCAGGATCGAGTAGTCACCGCATCCCGGGCACCAGCGGACGTCCTGGTCGCTGGCGAAATCGGCAGGAGTCAAAACAGGAAGTTCGGTACTCATGTTCGTGTCTCGGTTCAATCAAAACGATGAATGGAGGTTGTGTGTGGAGTGAGGTATCGGGGAACTGTTATTCGGAAAAGGCTCTCCAGCGTCCGTCTGCCGCCGCGGAGACGGGAGGTGCCCGATCTGTCCGCTGCGTTTTGCCAGAGACGCCGTGAGCGTTCGCGGCTTACGACTTGAGCATCAGTTCCATGCGGTCCATCAGCTCGCCCACGGCAAACGGCTTGCCCTGGACCTTGTTGAAACCTTCGGCGTCCACCAGGAACTGGGAACGCAGCACGGTACGCAACTGACCCAGGTTCAATTCCGGCACCAGCACCCGCTTGAAGTTCTTCAGGATCTCGCCCAGGTTGCGCGGCAGCGGATTGATGTAGCGGATGTGGGCATGGGAGACGCTGTGTCCCTGGGCCCGCAGACGCTGCACGGCCGTGAGGCACGCACCGTAGGTGCCGCCCCAGCTGATCACCAGCAGGTCGCCGCTCGAGTCGCCGAAGACTTCTTGCGGAGGAACGTCGAAGGCGACATTCGCGACCTTCTGGGCTCGCGTGTTCACCATGTGGTGGTGGTTCATCGGATCGTAACTGACGTTGCCCGTGCGATCCTGCTTTTCCAGGCCGCCAATGCGGTGCATGAGGCCCGGCGTGCCCGGCAACGCCCAGGGACGTGCCAGACGCTCGTTGCGTTCGTAGGGCAGAAACGGCGGATCGTCTTCGTTCCGCGGTCCCGGATGTTCGATCGTCATCGTGGGCAGGTCGCTGACGTGGGGAAGCCGCCAGGGCTCGGAGCCATTGGCGATGTAGCCGTCGGACAGCACCATGACGGGCGTCATGAAGCGGACGGCGATCCGCCACGCTTCGCGGGCCACATCAAAGCAGTCGGCCGGGCTGCGAGCGGCGATCACGGGCATCGGGCACTCGCCGTTGCGTCCGAACACCGCCTGGTACAGGTCGGCCTGCTCGGTCTTCGTCGGCAGCCCGGTGCTCGGACCACCTCGCTGGATGTTGATCACCAGCATGGGCAGTTCCAGCATCACGCCCAGACCCATCGCCTCGCCCTTGAGCGCGATGCCCGGGCCGCTGGACGTCGTGATCGCCATCGAGCCGCCAAACGCCGCGCCGATCGTGGCTGTCATGGCCGCAATCTCGTCCTCGGCTTGGAAGGTCCGCACGCCGAAGTTCTTGAACTTGCTCAGCTCGTGCAGGATGTCGCTCGCCGGCGTAATCGGGTACGACCCCAGGAACAGCTCCTTGCCGCTCAGGCGAGCCGCCGCGACCAAGCCCAAGGCCATCGCCTCGTTGCCCATCACGTTGCGGTACTTGCCCGGCGCCAGCTTGGCCTTGTCGACCTGGTAGCTGCTGACAAACGCGTCGGTCGTCTCGCCGTAGTTCCGGCCGGCCCGCAGCGCACGCAGGTTCGCGTCCGCGATCGCCGGCTTCGAGCCGAACTTGCTCTCGATGAAGCGGCGCGTCGTATCCAGGCTGCGCCCGTACATCCAGTAGACGAGCCCCATGGCGAAGAAGTTGCGGCAGCGGTCGGCCTCCTTCTGGCTCAGCCCCAGGCCCTCCACCGCGTTCCGCGACAGCTTCGTCATCGGCACCTTGATCAGCCGATAGCCGTCCAGGCTGCCGTCGCTCAGCGGATCTTCCTTGTAGCCCGCCATCTCCAGCGACTTCTTGTCGAACGCGTCCTCGTTCGCCACGAGCAGTCCGCCCGGTTCGAGGTCGGCCAAATTGGTTTTCAGCGCGGCGGGATTCATCACGACCAGAGCGTTCAGGCGATCGCCCGGCGTGTAGATCTCCGTCGAGGCAAAGTGCAGTTGGAAACCGCTGACGCCCGCCAGTGTCCCGCGGGGCGCGCGAATCTCGGCGGGGAAGTCAGGGAATGTCGCGATGTCGTTGCCGGCCAGCGCCGACGTGTTCGTCATCTGCGTGCCCGCCAACTGCATTCCGTCACCCGAGTCGCCCGCGAACCGCACGGTCGCCGACTCGATCTTAATGACTTGCTTACGGGTCTCAAGATTGTCAGGGGTGGTTGTTGTCGACATGCTACTCGCTTGAAAACTCTGCAAAAGGAGCGAAGGTTGATTCGAAAACGCAAACGTCTATCACTGCCCGACAAAACCGGGCTAAAGGCCTCTGCCCAACGCAACTACTTCGAGGATTTCGGAGCGTGCTCCGGTTCGGCAGAGGATCGGTCTCGCCGAAACGTCCGACGCGACCGCATGTGAATGCCTGGAGGGGATGTCGCAAGACCGCAACTCAGTCGCCGCAACGCCAGTCGCCGCAACGCCAGTCGCCGCAGCCCCTGCAGTGGCCGACCCGGGGGACGGTACTCGGCTCGCGTCCGACAGGCAACCGCAATTTCCCGCCGCCGCACTCGCCAAGACAGCCGACCTCGCCGTCGGATCGTCGCCACTCTCGCGCAGCGATCCCCATGGACGTCGCTCGTGCCACGCCTGCCGGATCCAAGCTCCGCGCTGTCGAACGTCTCCCGACAAGATTCCCTCTCGGCAACAAAACACCCCAGACAACTCACTCATCCCAAACCAACCACAAGACCCGATCCACACACGCGACCTCGGCGGTTTGGAAGGCCGCTCCAAACCGCAACCGACCCTTGCTAGGAAGCGAGACGAGGCGTCCGCCAGAGGATCGTCTGGAGCGGCGACCGACTCCGGCGGTAAGCAGTCAAAATCCGTTTTTTCGGCTAGGAAAACCGTAATTTACCACGTTGCCCAAACCGTTAGAAGGACAAATAACCCATCGCCTCCCGCGATTTTGAACCGGTCGTCTGCGGAGCCGATTTGGGTTCGGTGAACACCGGGCCCGGACCACGGACCCGGACGCGATTCCCGGGTGGGGCTCAAGCGGCAGCGGAGCTTTCCTGGAGGTGGCAGCGACAGGTTGGTCTGGGGCTGGCACAGTCGGGGGGCTGGACGATGCCGGCGGGACACCTGAGTTCCACGCAGGATCACTCGGGCGCTCGGCCGCCGTAGAACTTCGTCAGGTCGATACCGCCACGCTGCTCTTCCTCCAAAAGTTTGATTCGTGCCTCCAGACGCTCCATGCGGCGGGCCATCTGCGGCAGCAAGTCGATCGTGTCGGCCACGGGCTGGGGACGTGGAACCGTCGGATAGCCCAACTGCCGCTGCAGGGCCGCGAAGAGGAACAGCGGATCCTTGCGGCGATTCGCCCAGGCGATCCGTCCCTCCTTCTCCCCGAACAGCAGGGGCGTGTCGGCCAGAGCGGCTGCCGCCTGCGGTCCACCCGTCCGGCGGTAGTATTCGCTCCGCACATAGATCAGGTCCGCCAGGTCCACCAGCCCGACCTGGCGGCGGACCACCAGGATCCAGTCCCGCCAAGCCCCGTCGTAGATCGGATCCTCCGCCATCGCCGTCAGTCCCTGGTCGTAGTTCAAACGGTTGCGGCACAGCGATTCGAACTGGAAGAGAAACTCGCCCTGCGGCGTCGCCTTCTCTGCCCGGTACTCGGCCTCTTTCGCCAAGATCGCGAACGCCGTCCGCAGATCGAAGCGACCCCGATCGTCCTCGGCCTGCTGGACGAGGAACGTCTGGAACGACGTAAAGTAGTGCTGCAAACGACGCATGGCCGCCGCGAATCCGCCCGAGTGCCGCAGTTCCCCGAGCATGAAGTCGATGGCCATCGGCAGCTTGGTCGTCACCAACAGCTCATGCCGCATCGACTCCAGCAGTTCCTGCAGCGGCGTGTTCGAACCAATCCGCTCCAGCAGCCCTCGGAACAGATGCGCCTGCTCGATCTGTTCCTCGATCGGCAACTCGGCGACCGCGCCCGAGCCACTCCCGGCAGCACGGCCACTGGCAGCACGGCCGTCGGTTGCACGGCCACTGGCAGCACGGCCGTCGGCGGCATGACCCGGGGCGAGCAGCGGTGGAACAGGACGGACAGGTCGATTGTCCACGGCAGGGTTACTCCTGACTGTCATGATCGCGAGGCAGGGATCAAGCCACGCGCTGGTCGCCGCCGCGGCCTCCTGCGATCACTCGGGGTGCGTCTTCTGCAAATGCCGGTCGAGGAATTCGGCCGAGCGTTGAAAGGTGTCTTCATCCAGGTAAGCCGTGAGGTGCCCGGCTTCCGCCACCAAGTGCCATTGTGCGTCCACGCCGCAATCCCGCAACCGCTCGTGCAACCGTTCCGCATCCCCGCGTGGCACGATCAGGTCTCCATCGCCGTGGAACAGGAACACGGGCGGGCATTGGCCCGACACGAAACTCAGCGGACACGCCTCCCGATAGACGTCACCGCGTTGCCGTCGCGTGCCACCCAACCAGAAGACCAACCGCCAGCTATCCAGCGGCAGCGTCTCAAAACCGCACGGCACTCCTCCCGCCACGATCGCCCGCAGTCGCGGCGGTCTGTCCGGAGCATTCGCGTTAGCCGCTTCCTGGAAGGCGAGCAGGCAGGTCAGGTGGCCGCCGGCCGAATAGCCATAAGCGGCCACGCGCTGGGCATCCACGCCCAGTTCGTCCGCTCGCTGGTACAGCCAGTTCAGGGCGGCGCGGCAGTCATCCCGCTGTGCTGGAAACGGATGCTGGGGGGCCAAGCGATAGTCGATGGCCATCACCACATAACCTCGTTCGGCCAGCCGTCCCGCATGCCAGGCCACTTGAGCCTTGTTGCCCGCCATCCACGCTCCCCCGTGAATCATCAGCACCGCCGGCCGCCGGTTCCGTTCCCCAGTCGCCGACAGCTCCCTCGTGGCCGTCCCGTCCGCAGGCTTCGCGGAACCTGCCGCCGGGCTCGGTTCGTTGTCAGCTTGAGGGCGAGAGGTTGCGGGCGGCAGGTACAGGTCGGCCAGCAGCGGCTTGCCGTCCCTCCGCGCGAATTCCAGATCCCGCCGCACTTCGCAGTTCGCGCGTCGCAGCAGCCCCGACCACCGATCGCCGGTCGCCGGAGCCTTTGCCGCCGCGTCGCCGGTCTTCGCGGGAAGATCGCTGCCGGCCGGCATTTCGGGGGCCGGCGTCGCAGGCGTCGTGATTTCAGGAGCTGGCACGGTCGCAGGCGTCTCGGGCTGCTGGGCCTGCAAGGGTCCCGCTTGCCAGCCAGCCGGCAACAGGGCCGCGGCCCCCACCAGCAGTCGGACAGCGTGCCTCTCCGCACAACGGCTCAGCGACCTCAACAAGTGCATTTTCCACCTCGGGGTGAGGGCCTGCGGCGATTCAGGAAACGCATCAGGCCAGACAGTTCCGCACGCTCCTGAATTCGCGGCCTCGTGGCTATAATAGCGTCGGTCGAGTCGTGGGACAGAGGTGCGGTCCTGCTCCTTCCCGGCGGCTCGACCGGCCATCCGGCCGCTGCCGGCTTTTTTCGGAGGATCGCGGAGTACCCGACCCCAGCATGGTTCGAGATTTTTCCACCATCGATGCCGCCCTTGCGGCTTTGGCCCGCGGCGAAACGATCATCGTGCTGGACGCGGAGGACCGCGAGAACGAAGGCGACTTCATCTGCGCGGCCGACCTGCTGACCCCCGAGACGGTCAATTTCTTCATCACCCACGGCAAGGGGCTGCTGTGCGTGCCCGTGCTGCCGGAGGTGGTCCAGCGTCTGGACCTGCCGCCGATGGCCAGCGCGAAGCCCGATTCGCTGCGGACGGCCTACACGATCACCGTCGACCATGCCGCCGTGCACACCGGCATCACGGCCGCCGAGCGTTGCCAGACGATCCGGGCGCTGGTGAATCCGCAGAGTTCCGCCGCCGATTTCGTGCGGCCGGGCCATGTACAGCCGCTGGTCGCGAAGGAAGGTGGAGTGCTCCGCCGGGCCGGCCACACCGAGGCCGCCGTCGACCTGGCCCGCCTGGCCGGCCGATCTCCAGCCGGAGTGCTGTGCGAGATCCTCAACGATCGCGGGGAGCGGGCGAGCCGGCCGGAACTGCTGGCGTTGGCGGAGCGATTCCAGCTGGAGATCATCACGATCGAGGAGCTGATCCGGTACCGGCGTCATCGGGAGCAGCTGGTGTCGCGTGTCGCCGAAGCCGCCTTGCCGACCCACTACGGGACGTTTCGCATCCTGGCGTACCAGGTGCGTTACGAGCCGCAGGAGCCGGTGGTGCTGACGCTGGGCGATCTTCACTCCGTCCCCGCTCCGCTGGTGCGGCTGCACAGCAGCTGCTTCACCGGCGACCTGCTCACGTCGCTTCGCTGCGACTGCGGCGACCAGCTGCACATGGCCCTGGAGCAGATCAGCCGGGAGGGCGTGGGGGTGCTGGTCTACCTGCCGCAGGAGGGCCGCGGCATCGGGCTCGTCGAAAAAATCAAGGCCTACCATCTCCAGGACCAGGGCTTGG
>CAZUJM010000226.1:0-1778 GCA_964620405.1 uncultured Pirellulaceae bacterium
GTCGTGAACGCGGAGAGATACATCTCCAGCAGGTCATCGGAGCTGAACTGGTGCATGCGTTTCGCATAACTGACGTAGCGGCGGGTGAGCCGGTCCAACGCTTCCTGCCCCGTCACCTCTTCAGCCTTCAACACCAAGAAGTCGTATTTAATGCGTCGGCGCCAGCGATCGTACGCTTCTTCGGTCGACTTGGGATACGCGGCGGTTTCCGGATCGGTCACCATCTCCTCGGTCACCGTGAAATCCTGCGGTTGCTTGAGGATCTCCTGCACCATTCCGACCCGCTCATCCACCCGCTGCAGGAATCGCTTGAAGACCTCATGCCCGAACTGCAGGTTGCCGCGTCGGACGGCGTCGTCCAACTGCGCCGCCTGGGTCATGAACTCATCCACATCCGACTGGTAGAAGTAGACCTTCATCGGGTCGAGTTGCTTCAGAAATGTCGCCAGGGCTCGCTTGGAGATCTCGTCGTCGAGGCCTCGCCGCATCAGGTGCTCCTGCTTCAGCAGCGAGGACACGATCAGGGCGACTTGCCGGTCACTGGCCTGCGGCCCCGTCAGTTCCCCCCAAGCCTTGGGCTGGAAGGGACTTCCGAACAGTCCGGCGAACGCGACCAGAAGCCCCAGGCAGAGCGTTCCGCGATACTTCGACGAGGCGCGCATCAACTGAATTCCTATCGGCTAGATTCCCATCGAACGACGGCTTGCCCCAGCAAGCTAACGGGGCAGCCAGCAACCTCCGGGTCGCCCCGGGCTGGCCCCTCTCGATTATTCAACTATAGGCGGGGTCGGACAGTGAAGGAGTGGAGTTCAAGCGGAAACGGTCCGGCCAGCTACGCAGCAATCCGGTCTACAGCTATCCGGGCCGCAACTCTCCAAGGCAAAACGAACGCAAGGCGAAACGATCGAAGCCTTCGCCGGACATCGAAACGGCCAGCCCGAGGAATCACATTCCTCGACAAGTTGCCTGCGTCCTGCAAGGATCCGCGACCTGCGGAGGCGACTTGGAGACGCGACGGGAAGCAGCCCTCTGAATCCCTGGAACCGTTCGTCGGCTCTTGGACACTCCGGCCCCCACCCACAATCGCTCCCGCGACATCTCTCCCGCCGCCCTTGCTGGCATCCACGGCGCCGGTAATCGTACTCGCGTTCCCGAACACGAACAAGACCGACGTGAACGAGGGAACGGCCCCGCTCACCGGTCACTGCCCGACCTCCAAGTAGCCTGTCGAAACGTTCTCAGGGCATCGCTCGAACTCGCGGGGACCTTGGCCCGGACGACACCTCGGACAGCGCGTGGAGTCTCCATCCCAGGAACCGCCTTTGCTTGCCCTGCTGGCTGCCTGCGCGGCGGCCTCCATGGACGCTGCCAACCCGCTCGAAGAACCTTGCGTCGACCACCGCCCCATTGCTAGACTCCGCCGCCCGATGGACTCCCCGCGATGGCCCGTGAACGATGAGAGCTCGCGTCGGGCAGGCGGAACACAGGCTGGGACAGGCGTTCCTTCTCGGAAACGGCCCGCTGCAGCCCCCGCCCAGGCCGCGTCCCAAGCTCCCGGGCGTCCGCGGGGCTCGTTCGGCAAAGGATGCCCGATTGGTTCTCTCCCGCTGGAATATCCGTCGCAAGCTCACCGTCTGCCTCGCGCTGCTGCTCGTGGCCACCCTGACCCTGGCCATTGGCGGGTTCACCAACGTCTACGCGTTCCGGGGCGTGGTGAGGAGCATCAGTCGCCGCGCCAGCGAGCTGCCCATGGCAGTCACCCTGGCCCAGCACGTCAG
>CAZUJM010000226.1:1803-9960 GCA_964620405.1 uncultured Pirellulaceae bacterium
CCCAGCAAGCAGTTGCCGGAGGGCGACCTGCCCGGCAACATGGCCGAACCGTCGGTGGGAAGCCCCCTGATGAGCCTGGAGTTCGAAGGCCACCTGAAAGATGTCCACCAGTCGCTGCGTGGCTACCGCCAGCGTCTCGAGGAGAACGCCTCCGAGCACGGTCGGATTGGCGACATCCAGCACGAGATGCGGACGGTGCACGAGATGGAGACCACGCTCGAGCGGATCGACAGCTTGAAACATGAGCCCGAGGACGACTGGCTGCTGCGCGACGAACACCTGCGCGAGGAGTTGCGGGCCCAGGTGGAACGCCTCAACCAGATGGCCGAGAAGCTGCCATCCTACCTGCAGGAACGCATGTATGCGTTGCAGGGCGACGTGCGCGGCCACTATCGGTTCTGGATCATCGCGACCTGGTTCATGAGCCTGTCCGCGGGACTCCTGCTGCTGGTGCTCGGCCGACTCTTCTACCGCTGGGTCATCCGGCCGCTCCAATGCCTGCTCCATGGCTCGCGCCGTGTTGCCGGCGGCGACTTCCACCATCGTACTTACCTCGGGTCTGGCGACGAGATGGAGGAGCTGGCGGAGGCGTTGAATCAGATGACCGAGCGTTTCCAGCAGATTCGCGACGACCTGGACGAACAGGTCCGCCAGCGGACCCGTGAAGTCATCCGCGGCGAACAGTTGGCCAGCGTCGGGTTCCTGGCCGCGGGCGTCGCCCATGAAATCAACACCCCCCTCGCCTCGATCGCCCTCTGTGCCGAATCCCTGGAACAGCAGCTGCCCGACTGGTTTCCTACTCCCTGCGGCAGGACCGGGGAGGACGACGACCAAGCACTCGGCATCACCGGCGGAGGCAGGCACATGAGTGTGCGACACTCCTCGCCCGCGTCGCTCGATGCCAGCCGGGAACTGGTGCAGGACTACCTCCGCATGATCCAGGAGGAAGCGTTCCGCTGTAAATCCATCACCGAGCGGCTGCTGGACTTTTCGCGCCTCGGCGACCGCGAGAAGCATCCGACCGAACTGCGAGACCTGGTCCAGGGCGTCATCGACATGGTGCGCCACGTGGGCAAATACCGCCAGAAACAGATCGACTTCCAAGGCGATGAAACGATCGAGGCCCCGGTCAATCCGCAGGAGTTCAAGCAGGTCGTCCTGAACCTGATCACCAATGGTCTGGAAAGCCTCGAACCCGGCGGCACGGTTCGCCTGCGCCTGTTCGCCGGTCGGGGATCGGCCGTGCTGGAAGTCACCGACAACGGCTGCGGCATGACCGACGAAGTGAAGGCCCATCTGTTCGAACCGTTCTTCACGCGGAGGAAAGACGGCCAGGGCACGGGCCTGGGAATGTCCATCTCCTATCGCATCATCAATGGACACGGCGGCTCCATCGAAGTCCACAGTGACGGACCCGGCACCGGCTCGCGATTCACGATTCGCCTGCCCCTCGAAGCTCGCCCGCAGACGCCAGCCATCCAGAAGGAGATCCCCCATCGACACCAAGCTGCCTAAGGGCTCGCTGAAACTCCTGTTCGCCGACGACGAGAAGTCCCTGCAGAACCTGCTGAACCGCGAACTGCGGCGTCTGGGACATGAGGTCACGATCTGCCCCGACGGACTCACCGCGATCGCCGCGCTGCAGATGAACTCCTACGACTGCCTGATCGTCGACCTCGACATGCCCGGGATGGGCGGCATGGAAGTCATCGCGCGTGCCAAGGAGATGTCCCCCGATACCGATGCGATTGTGCTCACCGGCAAGTCGTCGCTGGAGACCGCCGTGGCCGCCCTGCGCCACGGAGTATTCGACTACCTGACCAAACCCTGCCGGCTGACCGATCTCGATCGACTGCTGCAGCGGGTCGCTGAGCGTCGGGAACTGCAGTCCCAGGTGCGCGCCCTGCGGCGTCAGGTAGAACACATCCAGGGCGACTCACGACTGGTCGGACACAGCCCCGCGCTCCAGCAGGTCCGCGAACTGGTTTCCAAAGTCGCTCCCACCAGTTCCACCGTCCTCATCCAAGGAGAAACGGGCACCGGCAAGGAACTCGTGGCCCAGTCCCTGCACCAGCAAAGCCTGCGGTCCCACATGCCTTTCGTGGCCGTCAACTGCGGAGCACTCCCGGAACACCTCATCGAGAGCGAACTGTTCGGACACAAGAAAGGCGCCTTCACCGGCGCGGACGAACATCGCATGGGGCTGTTCGAAGTGGCGAACGGCGGCACACTGCTGCTCGATGAAATCGGCGAACTGCCCCTCGGGATGCAGTCCAAGCTGCTGCGGGTGCTGGAGAACGGCGAGATACGCCGGATCGGCGAGAACCAGGCGTTCCGCGTCGATGTGCGGATTATCTGCGCGACCCACCGTCCCTTGGAGGCGATGGTGCAGGACAACCGGTTCCGCGAAGACCTCATGTTTCGCATCAACACGTTTGAAATCCACCTCCCTCCTCTGAGGCAGCGGCTGGAGGATATCCCCGAACTGGTCACCCACCTGCTCCGTCGCTTGCGCTTTTCCACACCTCCGGCCGCGGAAATGATCCGAGCCGACGCCCTGGAAGCGCTCAAGAGCCACCTTTGGCCAGGCAATGTGCGGGAGTTGGCGAATGTCATTGAGCATGCGACCATCCTCTGCGACCAGCCTCCCATCACCCCAGCCCATCTGCCACGCGACTTCGCAGCGCGACGCCAACGATCGCTTTCGACCATCGCCGATGGTCCCACCAGCTTGAGGGACCTGGAACTCCAAGCCATTCACTCCGCCATCCAGCGGCACGGTGGTAATAAGTCGCGGGCCGCCGAGGAGTTGGGCATCAGCCTGAAGACGCTCTATAATAAATTGAATCAGGCGGAGTCGCTCGATCGAGCCGCCTGACGCGCAGACCGCCCGCAGAGCCAAGGAAAAAGCAGGTGAAATCGCAGAGCTAAAGCGACAGGGAAAGCGTAAGGGAAATACGGACTCAGCTGCCTCCATCCCCTTCGCGCGGCGAGCTGATCGGAAGATAACGGAAGACAACGATGGACGTCCGGTGGTGAATTGGCGAGCCGCCGTCCATCGATTCACCAAATCGCCCGCACACAGATCCTTACCCAGGAGCTTGTCGATGAAGAAGTTTGCGTTTGCGTTGTTGTTGGCCCTGCCCCTTGGTTGCCAGCCCGCGGCTGAGAAGCCGGCTGCTCCAGCCGCTCCGGCCACGCCTGCTGCTCCCGCCGAACCGGCCGCGCCCGCCGCGGACTCGAACAGCACCTCCGCCACCTCTGCCGAAGCCACCACGCAGCTGGTCATGGCCGTGGAAGGCATGTCCTGCCCGTTGGGCTGCCCGCCGGCCGTGAAGACCGCCCTGGAAGCCGTGGACGGCGTCGAGACCGTCGATGTGAACTTCGACAGCAAGACGGCCACCGTGAAGGTGGATCCGGGCAAGTTCGACCAGGCAAAGGCGCTGGAAGCGCTGACCTCCGCCGGCTTCACCGGCTCGGTCAACTAGCCACTCCCACCGCATCCTTTCTCGGATGCGAGTGGCTGCCCGTCGTGAATCCAGACCCCGCTGGCAACAGCGGGGTCTTTTTCGTTTACGCCCCGCTGGCAATGGCGGGGCTGTTCGCTCCGGCATCGCGTGTCGCCCAACTGTCCAGCCGTGCCGATCGTTTCCCGCGTTTGGAGAACGGCAGCCCATTTCGGTGGTCGCGCGGGGAAGTTATCGTAGGCGGTTATTCCGCCCCACGATGGAGCAGGCCCTATGACACCTTGGCGTCACCTTTTCTCCTGCCTTGTCTCGATGAGCCTCGCGTTGGGCTGGGCGGACGAAGCCGTTGCCCAGGCGTGGTCCCGCTTCCGCGGCCCGAACGGATCAGGCTTGAGTGCCGACAGGCTTCCTGCCACCTGGACTGAGCAGGACCAGCGTTGGCGGACAAAGCTGCCCGGCATCGGTCATTCCTCGCCGGTCGTCTGGGATGGGCTGGTGTTCCTCGAAAGTGCGGATCCGGAGACTGCCACGCGTTACTTGGTAGCGATTGACGCAGGCACGGGGCGCATCGCCTGGACGCGTGAGTTCGCTTCGAGCAAATTCCCGATCCACGCCCGCAGCAGCTTTGCCTCCAGCAGCCCGGCGGTGGACAGCGACCGCGTCTACGCGGCCTGGGCTTCGCCCGAGGAAACCATGCTGGTGGCCCTCGATCACCAGGGCCAGACGGTCTGGGAACGCAAGCTGGGTCCCATGACGTGCCAACACGGGTTCGGCAGTTCGCCCCTGCTGTTCGAGGATCTGGTGATCCTCAATCTCTCGCAGGAAAAGGCACGCGAGAAGGATGACGCGGCACCGGAACCAGGACCGAGCCAGATCCTGGCGGTGGATCGCGAGACGGGTGCCACGCGTTGGTCGGCGCCGCGCACCAGCAAGACCATGTCATACTCTGTACCCTGCCTCTTCACCCACCCCGACGGCACCATCGACTTGATCGGCTGCAGCACGGCCGAAGGCATGTACGCGCTGGATCCCCGCACCGGCCATCCGCGTTGGTCGCTTCCCGTGTTCTCCATGCGTACCGTCAGCTCGCCCTACGAAGCGGGGGGACTGCTGATTGGATCCACGGGTTCGGGAGGCGGAGGCAACTATGTCGTGGCCGTGCGGCCCGGAGCGGAGCCGCGCGTCGAGCATGAGTTCCGCAAGCAGGCCCCGTATGTGCCCACGTCGGTTGCCAAGGACGGGCTGCTGTTCCTCTGGATGGACAAAGGCATCGTGACCTGCGTACGACTGTCCGATGGATCGCAGGCATGGCAGGAGCGGATCGGCGGCAACTACTCCGGCTCCCCCGTCATCGCCGGTGACAAGATCTACTGCATCGACGAAGATGGGCAGGTGGTGGTGCTCGCGGCCAGCGATACCTTCCAGTTGCTCGGACGAACGCCTCTGGGAGAAGCCAGCCGCAGCACGCCCGCGGTCGCCGACGGCCGCATGTACCTGCGAACCTACTCGCACCTCGTGTCCATCGGCCGCCCCTGACAGGCCACCGTGCCGGTCGCTTTCGTCTGGACTGCGTCAAGTCACTGACCGCCAATGGTCACACCCGGCAGCGCGCGTAACGCGGCAGGACTGGCCGTTCGGTGGACAACAGCCCGGATGATCGGTCGAACATCCGTGGCGTTTTCGCGCGCGACGAGCTTCGGAGAGTCATCGTTGGACGAACGACGCTGGGAATTCTGGATCGACGTCGGTGGCACGTTCACCGACTGCCTCGCCAAGCCGCCGCAGGGTCCCTGGCGGCGTTACAAGACGCTGAGCAGCGGGGTGGTCAAGGGAGCCGTGGGCGTGGGTGCGTTTCTCGATGCCTTCGTCGATCCGTTGCGACGCGGCGACCCGGACGGTTTCTGGGTCGGCTGGACCTGGCGACTGTTGAATGGGCGGGGCGACGTCGAGGCCCGGCGCACGATCACCGGCTTCCACGCCGACTCCGGCACGCTGACGCTCGATCGCCCGCTGGACGAGGCGCCGGCGGCGGGAACCAGCTACGAACTGACCGCCGGACTCGAAGCGCCGCTCGTGGCCATCCGCTACCTGCTCGCCTGTCCACTCGACACGCCGCTTCCCTCGGTGCGTGTCCGCCTCGGCACCACCCGTGGGACCAACGCGCTGCTGACGCGTCGCGGTGCCCGCGTCGCGTGGGTCACGACGCGTGGTTTCGGGGACGTGCTGAAGATCGGCTACCAGGCGCGACCTCGCCTGTTCGAATTGAACATCCACAAGCCCGAGCCGCTTTACGAATGCGTACTCGAGGTGGGCGAACGCATCGACGCGGAAGGGCGGATCCTGGAGACGCTGGACGAAGGGGTGACCGTCCGGCAGTTGGAGACCCTGAGGGCTCAAGGCATCGAAGCGCTGGCGGTGGGCTTCCTGAATTCCTATCGCAATCCGCTCCATGAGCGAACGATCGCACGACTGGCCGCGTCGATGGGCTTCGCGGACATCAGCCTTTCCAGCGACCAGGCCAGCCTGGTCAAACTCGTGGCCCGCGGCGACACGACGGTCGTCAACGCCTACCTGAACCCGATCCTGCGCGGCTACCTGCGCGGCCTCGCGGAGGCATGGTCGCCATCGCGGCCGGTGGACCTGCGACTGATGACGTCGGCGGGCGGTTTGGTTGCCGTCGACGACTTTGAAGGCCGGGACAGCATCCTGTCGGGACCGGCGGGGGGAGTGGTCGGGCTCTCGGCCGTTGCACATGCCACTCGCTTTGCGCGTGTGATCGGTTTCGACATGGGGGGAACGAGCACCGACGTATCGCGGTTCGATGGCCGATTTGACTACGAGTTCGAGACGGAGAAGGCGGGCGTGCGCGTGGTGGCCCCGATGCTCGCGATCCACACGGTGGCCGCCGGCGGCGGATCGGTCTGCGGGTTTGATGGCGTGAAGCTGACGGTCGGCCCGGAGAGCGCCGGGGCCGATCCGGGGCCGGCCTGTTACGGACGCGGCGGCCCCCTCACCATCACCGACATGAACGTCTTCCTGGGGCGTCTGCCCGCGGACGCCCTGCCCTTTCCCCTCGATCGCACCGCCGTGCGTCAGCAACTGGAACGCTTGTCGGCGGAGATCGCGGCCGCCACCGGTTCGACGCTCGACTGCGCCCAACTGGCGACCGGCTACCTGCAGATCGCCCATGCCAACATGGCCCAGGCGATTCGCTCCATCTCCGTCAAGCAGGGCTTTGACCCGCGCGAGTACGCGTTGGTGTCGTTTGGTGGAGCGGCGCCGCAGCACGCCTGCGCCGTGGCGCGGGAACTGGGAATTCCGCGTCTTATCGACCATCCGCATGCCAGCCTGCTCAGCGCGCTCGGCATCGGCATGGCCGACGTGCGGCACCACGCGCAGCAGGGCATCTACCAGCCCTGGGAGACAGTCCGGGGCGGGCTGGAGGCGATCTTCGCTTCCCTGCAGGACACGGCCCGCGACCAGGTGCGGCGGCAGGGAATCGACAATCAAGCCATCCGCCTCCAGTGCAGCTTGGAGCTGCGTTACGCCGGTACGGACTGGCCGCTGCGCATCGAAACACCCGCCGATGGAGACTACGCCGCGGCCTTCGCCCGCAGGCACCAGGAGCACTACGGCTACCTCCGCCCGCACACTCGCCTAGAAGTCGTCGCCGCGCGGGTCGAAGCGGTCGGCGGATGCGGCTGGCAGTTGGAAGCATCGACGCCCCACGAACCCGCCACCAGCCCCCAGGCCACAGCCGCGGTGCACCCATCGCCGCGAACCGACGAATCTCCCGGATCCTTCCGGCCGCGGGGCATCTATCGCCGCGAGGCGCTTCGTCCCGGCGACCACATCGAAGGGCCCGCGTTGATCGTCGGCGACACGTCGACCACCGTGGTGGATGACGGATGGCAGGCGGACGTCTGGTCGCAAGGTGAACTGGTCCTGACCGACGTTGCGCCAACCTCCCAGCCGGTCGCTCCCTCGCACTGCGATCCGATCTGGCTGGAGATCTTCCACGGGCACCTGACCCAAATCGCGGAACAGATGGGCCTGACGCTGCGGAACACGGCCAGCAGCGTCAACGTCAAGGAACGCCTCGACTACAGCTGCGCGCTGTTCACACGCGAAGGAGACCTCGTCGTCAACGCGCCCCATGTGCCGGTGCACCTGGGCGCGATGGGCGAGACGGTGCGGCAGATCCTCCACGACCATCCGCTTATCCAGGCGGGCGATGTCTTCATCACGAACGATCCCTTCCGAGGCGGCTCCCACCTGCCCGATGTGACCGTGGTCACACCCGTCTTCGATCCTTCCGGCGAACACCTGCGCTGGTTCGTCGCCAGCCGCGCGCATCACGCCGAAATCGGCGGCATCACCCCCGGTTCCATGCCGCCTTTTTCACGATGGCTGGTCGAAGAAGGCGTGCTGCTGCGAAGCTTCAAGCTGATCGAGGCGGGAGTGGAACGCCTGGACGAACTGGAGCGTCTCCTCACGGAGGCTCCGTATCCATCGCGCGATGTCGCTGCCAACCTCGCGGACGTCGCGGCGCAGGTAGCCGCCAACCAACAGGGACTGCGGGACCTGCGGTCCCTGGAAACCCGCCACGGCTGGGAGACGCTGGCCCGCTACATGGGCTACCTGCAAGAAGCGGCCGCCACCCAGATGCGACTTGCCCTGCAGCGCATCC
>CAZUJM010000227.1:0-9953 GCA_964620405.1 uncultured Pirellulaceae bacterium
CGCGAAGTTCTGTTGCGCGAGTAGCCAGCCACGCAGGTCGTTGCGGGAAAGATTCACGCGCTCCAGGTTGCCGGTGGCGTACGAGGCGGATGTCTGAAATTGCTCACGCGTCAATCCAAGGAGCGTAGCGGCTTCCAGGTCGCTGCCGGCGAGTTGCGTCCCGCGGAGGTCGGCGTTTTCAAGGTTCGCGTTCCGCAGGTTCGCGTCACGCAGGTCGGAGCCGGTCAGGCGTGTGTAGGTCAGTCGTGCGTTCGAGAAGTCGGCGCCTCGAAGGTCGCTGTCGACCAGCGAGGTCTGGTGGAGGTCGGCTGCACGAAAGAGGGAATCGCGCAGGCCAGCGCGATCGAGAGTCGCACCGAACAGTTGGCTCCGGTCAAACCGAGCGTTCCGAAGTTGGCTGCCGCTGAGGCTGGCGTAGTGCAGTTGCTGGTCGGTGAAGTCCCAGGCTTGCAGGTCGTTATCGTTCAGGTTAATGAGCGACAGGTTCCGCTGCTGGTAGGAGGACGTGGAATACAACTGCGCGGCAGTCAGGCCGTGTCGAGTTGTATCCTGAAGGGAGGCGTTCGCGATGCTGGCGTCGCGAAGTTCGGCGCCTGTCAATGTCGCCCCTCGGAGGTCTGCAAAATCGAGCTTCGTTGCCGTGAATCGAGCGAGCGTCAGGTCGGCTTGATGGAGATTCGCGTAGGAAAGATCGCGGTTGGACGCATCCAAGCCCGGGCCAGGCTCAAGGTCCGCCGTATTCGGAATCGGCTCCCCAGTATCCCATCGCACGATCACGGCATGGGCTTGTGGTACTCCCAGGATCGCGATGAAGGCCAGGGCAGTCCGAGTGGGCAGGGCTGGAATGATTCGGAGGAAGCGGGATCGGTAAGACTTCATTCGGGAGCACCGGCGATGTGGAACTCGAGCAACAAACGGTAGAGGCAGCTAGGCGACTGGCGAATAGCCTCAGTTTTTTCTGGTATCGGATTATCCAGCAAGCGTGTGTTCAGTTTCTTGTGCGCGGCTGGGCGAACGCCCGGGTGTGGCGTCACGAATGCGGAGCGTCGGTAGGTGGCAGCGTCGCGAGGTGGAGTGACATCAGGACTCCCGGGATTTCTCGAAAGTCTGCGCGGCGAATCGCTCCTCCATCGCGTACTTCGCGTCCAGGTCCACCAGCGAATTGAACTCGCCGAACGTCATCATGCGGTCCTCAAGACCCCGGGACGACCCCTGGTGCAGGAGCAGGTTGAAGGTCTGCTCCAGGGCGCGTGCGGCGGCGTACAGACCGGAGAGCGGATGGAGGATCAGGGAAAAACCGAGCGACTTCAGTTCCTGCTGTTCGAGCAGCGGGGTCTTGCCGCCTTCGATCATGTTGGCGACGTTGGGGCCGGGTGACCGCTGGCCGATCGCCCGCAGCGTGTCCAGTGAGTCGGGGGCTTCGATGAAGCTGGCGTTGGCGCCGGCCTCGCGTGCGGCAATGACGCGCTGCAGCGCGGACTCCAGTCCCTCCACTGCCAGTGCATCGGTACGCGCGACGATGAAGAAATCGTGTTCGCCGCGTGCTTCGACGGCGGCGCGTATCTTCTGCAGGTATGCGTCCGCGTGGATCACTTGCTTGCCTCGCATGTGGCCGCAGCGCTTGGGCCAGATTTGGTCCTCCAAGAAACAGCCGGCTGCTCCACAGGCGATCAGCTCCTTGACCGTGCGGAACACATTGAGCGGGTTTCCATAGCCGGTGTCGGCATCGACCAAGATCGGAATGCTTACGCTGCCGCAGATGCGGCGGGCGCGGTCGACCAGTTCGGTTTGGGTGAGCAGTCCCATGTCCGGTTCGCCAATGGTGGTGGCCGCCACCGAGTAGCCCGAGACGATCGCCATGCGATATCCGACTCGTTCGGCAATGCGCGCGGAGAGCGTATCGAAGACACCGGGCAGGGGCAGGACGCCCTGCTGCTGGATCAAGCGGTCGATGCGTGACATGGAGCTTCTCTGATTGGATTGGGTCTTGCGGGAAGATCGCTTGCGAATCGACGCGAGGGAGTTCAGGTCGAGGACGGGTTCCCGCCCGTGCCCGGAATCGCCGTAGCGGGTGGCGATCGACGAGCCTTGCCTTGCAGGCCGTTGTCGGCAGGCCTGGGTGCGTCGGGTTGCGCCGCTCTCCAACCGCCGTTCAGTTGCTCCGTTAGACGCATGACGAGGTCTGCGGAGCCGCCGTCCGCGGCCAGATTCGTGTTCTCGTCCGGATCCACCGCATGATCGTACAGCTCGGTCGCCACCACCTTCTGCCGATCTTCGCGATGCACCCAACGCGTCAGCCGATAGCGATCGGTCCGCATCGAGTACCCCATGATAGGGCCGGCGTCGGTCTGGGCCGCGGGACGTGGATACTGGCTGAAGGCGGCTTGCTTCCAAGGTCGGTCCGGGTCCTGCAGCAGAGGCACGAAGCTGGTGCCCTCCAAGTGCTCCGGCAGTGGCAGGTCGGCAAGCTGGCTCAGCGTGGGATAGATATCGACCAATTCAACGAGCGCACGCGAACGCAGGCCCCGGTCCGTACGCCCCGGCACCGCTAGGATGAGCGGCACGCGCGTGTCCAGCTCCACGTTGCTGTGTTTGCACCACGCCTGGTGTTCGCCCAGCTTCCAGCCGTGGTCTCCCCAGAGCACCACGATGGTGTCGCGCGTGAGCCCCAGACGCTCAAGCTCCTCCAGCACGCGACCGACTTGGGCGTCGAGATAGCTGACGCAGGCATAGTAGTGGTGCTTGAGTTGCCGCGCCAGGTCGTCGGGCAGCGGCCCGTCAGGAATGCCCCGGTAGTTCCTCAGTTCATTTCCGTCGAGAATCGCGAAAGGTGGCGCGCCGCGCGGCCGGAACGGGTTGGACGCCAGGCCGAACTTGCCCGCGTCGTACAGGTCGGCGTACCTGCGCGGTGCGACGAAGGGCAGGTGGGGCTTCGTAAAGCCGACGGCCAGGAAGAACGGCTGCTGCTGCGATTCACGCCGCAGTCGCAACTGGCGCAGGGTCTCGATGGCCAGGTCCGCCACCTTTCCGTCGCGAAATTGATCGTCCGGCACGTCGGCCGATTCGAACGCCGGACCTCGCCGTCGTCGATTGCCCGGCGACTCGGGTGGAAGCCGGTCGTGGGCTCTGTTCTCCGGCAGGGCATAGGTGGGAGCATCCGGATGTTGCCAGGGTATCGACCAGGTCTCCTTGTCGTCGTACCCCGCATGGAAGATCTTGCCCATCCCCTGCACGAAATAGCCGTGCTGCCGGAAGTGCTGGCCCAGCGTCACGACGTTCGGGAGGGCAACCCGGAAGTGGGTCTTGAGATCCCAGACCTTCGTCGTGTCCGGTCGCGCGCCGGTCATGACGCTGGAGCGTGACGGCGAGCAGACGGCCTGCTGGCAGTAGGCCCGCTCCAAGACCAGTCCCCGCTTCGCGAGGCCGTCGATATGAGGACTCTGGACCAGCGAGTCGCCGTAGCAGCCCAGCGTTGGTCGCAGATCGTCGACGGCGATGAACAGCACGTTCGGCCGCTCGGCCGCCAGCGGGGCTGAAACGAAGGCGAGCAAGAGCAGAAGGCAGAGCCAGCGGCAAGCAAAATGGAGGCGACCCATGGGGAGTACCCTCGTGGTTGGGGCGAAGGTCCCGATAGCGGAACGGCGGAGTCATGGTACCGCCTGTGTGATGGTCGTGCAGCCACCGGGGCCTTCGCCGCTCGGGAAAGGTGAACACCGGCCGGCGATGCGGACGTTCCCCCACCCACCATTAACGCCTTGTCCTCGAATGCATTCCTCCCACTTCTCGTCGCCGCTGGTTGCACCAAGGCACGTGGCAATGCCGCTGTCCCACACCAAGAAAACGCAGCGTTTGCAGATCCCACCGGAAGCAACAGGCGCCTTGTGGAGCTTGGGGTCCTGGAGCCTGTAGGTTCCAGGGCCTTTAGGGTGTGGTCACGTCGCCGTTGCCCCCGCTGGTTTCACCCCATTATCCGCGCGCCACGGGTTGGCACATGGTCCATCGCTACCAACAAGTCGTCGCCGACGGCGGCGAAGGCGTACGACCGCAGCGGGAGGATTGTCACGAAAGAAGGACTGCGGGAGTCCCCGGGTGTCGGGTCGGTCGTTCTCCCCGCGTTGCCCAGGACGCCGTTGAGCGATCTTGGAGCGGCGGGAGGCGTACTCTCCAGAGGCAAAACCGAGTGGCCCGGAGGCAGGCGGGCCCGATCGTCCCTGCTCGTGGCAACCGACGGGTTTCGTTTCGTTGGCGCGTTGTCGGCCTTGCGGGCAGGGCTGTTTGGGGCGTCGGGCCCTGCGAGTCCGATTCAGCCCGCGAGGGGGGTTCTTGGGGGCTCGGTCGATTTCGCTTTTTCGCTCGGACCCAGGGCGTGCAGCCCAAAAGGCATGGACAAATTCGCAGAAGGGTTTAATCTAAGAAGCAGCAAAAAGGGGGGGGGCCGATGCCGCACGGCGGCTCAAAGGATCCACAGCCAACCAACCTGCCCCGCTCCGCGACCTCGCCCTAATCCTCCCACCTGATCCTGCGAATCCAAAGCGTAAACAGGGGGTGCTCGTCGGTCCCCGGATACGCGGTTGCCTTGCCACGCTGCTGATTTTGAATCGCAACGGATGGTTCGTCATGACCCAAGCGAATTCTTGCCCCCCGAGTCGACGTGGCCCGATGCTGGGACGAACGCTGCTCGCGTGGTGCTGTCTGCTGCCGGGGATGGCGTGGGCCATTCCTGGCGACGCGACAGCAGGACCGAACGTCGCGCCGCAGGCCACGGCGCCGACCAATGCCGCGGGGAGCACGCCGGCGGACTCCCAGGCAAGGCAGGAGTCCGACGCTTTAGCGAATCGCATCGATGCGACCATCGCCGAGTTTCACCGGGGGCCCGAGGTGCCGTTGGCGGGCGATTACGAGTTCCATCGACGCATCTACTTGGACTTGGTGGGGCGTGGTCCGACCGGCGAAGAGACGGAGGACTTTACGCGGCGACTTCAGGCTGGCGACAAGTCGTCGGAAGTAATTCGCAACGAGGTGATCGACGACCTGCTGGAGCGGGATGAGTTCTCGCGGTACTACGCCAAGGTGCTGGACGTAATGTTCACCGAACGCCGCGAGGTGATCTCGGTGCTGGAGTTTCGCGCGTGGCTGCGTCAGTGGCTGGAGCAGCGGCGACCGCTCAATGAAATGTGCACGGAGATCCTCGCCGCGGATGGCACGGGAGCCGAGAATCGCGCGGCCGCCAGCTTCATCCTGAACCGTCAGGCCGAACCGAACCTGGTCACCCGGGACGTGGGGCGGATCTTCCTGGGAAGGGACATGCAGTGCGCCCAATGCCACGACCACCCGTTGGTTTCAGGCTACCTCCAAGCCGACTACTACGGCTTGCTCTCCTTCGTGTATCGCACCTACCTTTTCCAGGACGAGAAGCGGGGCAACCAGCCGTACCTGGGCGAGAAGAGCGACGGGGAACTGCAGTTCGCCTCGGTGTTCGAGCCGGAGGCGGGCAAGAGCGTCGCGCAGCCGGTGCTGCCGATGGCGATGGCCATGGATAGTGAGCCGGATTTCCTGAACGCGACCGACGCGTACGTGGTGGCCCCCGAGAAAGACAAACGCGGTATTCCCCGCTACAGCCGCCGCCAGCAGTTGGCCGTCCTGGCGACCCATCCGGAAAACGAGAGTTTCAATCGGAACCTCGCGAACCGACTCTGGGCGAACATGATGGGAACGGGCGTGGTGCACCCGGTGGACATGCATCATGCCGGCAATCCGCCAACCTCCTCGGCGCTGCTGCGATTGTTGTCGGACGAACTGGTGGCCAGCCAATACAACCTGCGTGATTTCCTCCGGCAGATCGCCAGGTCCAAGGCCTACCAGCGATCGGTCGTGCTGCCCGACCTCGACCAGTGGCCGGGGCCGACGGGTGGGCTGGAGGCTCTGGAGCAGGAGGCGGCTCGATGCGATGCGAAGATGGCGGAGCTGAAGCCGCAGGCCGACCAGAGTGCGACGGAGTTGGCGCAGGCCGCGAAGCAGGTGCGGAAATACCAGGATGACGTGAACCGCCTGCAGACGCAGTGCGATGAAGCCAAGCAGCGGTTGCAGGAGCTGGTGGCGCAGAGTGACAAGGAAGTGGCGCGATCCACGGAGGTGAAGGAGAAGCAGGCCAGGCAGCAGCAGCTGCTCGATGCGTTGCAGGCGGCCATGAATGAAGCGGACAAGATCCTGAAGCTCACGCCGGACGACCAGGAGCTGGTCGCATCGCGCACGCTGCTCAACACGCGACTGGAGAAGGCCAAGGCGGACAAGGCGACGCTGGACTCGGAATTGGAGTCCCTGCAGGAGGCGGTGGAGGATGCCAGTTATCGCGTCGAGGACCAGCGAAGCCGGATCTTGTCGCTGGTGAATCGACGGATGGCGTTGGGGGAATTCGTCATCGAGGCTCGCGGCGTCCAGCGGCGGCTGATGAAGCAGGCGCAGGCGGTGGCAGACGCCCAGGCGGATTGCGAACAGCAGAAGCTCCGACTCCAGGGCCTGCGGGATTGGCTTGCCGTGCGCGACGAGTTGGCCCGGGCCGTCGGTGACGAGGCGACCTTGGCACCGCTTCGTTCCCGGCAGGATCTGCGCCGAACGGAACTCATCGAGTCTTGGTATCGGAGCTACGCCCTGCGGCGGGTCCGCTCGTTGACTCCCGAACAAATGTCGGGGGCCACCTACACTGCGCTGGAAATGGACCGCCCGATCCGCGTGAAGGCGCTGACCGAATGGGAGACTTCGCAGCAGGGCAACCCGGCCGACCTGGTGGATGCGCGGAAGCGGCAGGCGTTCGTCAGCGGGAAGGTCGCGGAGAACCAGTGGGATACGGTGGAGGACCTGGTGGTGGCGCGGTTCTCGAGCCCGGCGGGTGCGCCGCAGGATGGCTTCTTCGCCACCGTCGACCAAGCCCTGATGATCCAGAACGACCCCACCTTCCAGGCTTGGCTCAAAGGTGCCGAGGGCACGCTGATCCATCGACTGGCGGCGATTGAGGATCCGGCGGTGGTCGCACAGCAACTGTATCAAGTGGTTTTGGGGCGGACGCCGGACGCGGACGAGGAAACCATGGTGCGTGAGCTGTTGACGCAGCACGCCTCCGAACGGGCGGCGATCGTGCAGGAACTGGTCTGGGGACTGTTGGCGTCGACCGAGTTTCGTTTTTCGATGTGAGTGGCTGGAATCCCGTCGCGCCGCATCGGCGAATCGACGGATCGTATCCGCTGGAACGGGAAGATCTTGGGGTTACCCATGCTGAGAAGCCAGTACAAGCCCTGTGGAACTGCCGACCATGGTCTTGGTCGTCGGCAGTTCATGGGCGAGTTTTTGACCGGTCTGGGAGCGTTGGCGGGCACCAGCCTGTTCTCCCATCCGCTGGGTGCGACCGAAGTGGCCCGGCAGGGGAAGTCGGTCGTTGTCGTCTACCTGAATGGCGGCGTGAGCCAGTTCGAATCGTGGGACCCGAAAAGCGACTTGGAGACCGGCGGTCCGTTCAAGGCGATTCCCACCACGGTGCCGGGCGTGCACATCTCCGAGTTGCTGCCGCATACCGCCCAGCAGATGCACCACATGGCCCTGATCCGCAGCGTCTCAACCGATCTGGATGACCATGGATTGGCCAACAACCTGGTTCGCAGCGGCCGGATGACCCGCTCGGCGACCGAGTATCCCGAGTTGGGGGCCGTGGTGGCGAAAGGGCTGGAACGAGCCGATTTTCCGCTTCCCGGCCACATTGCCACCATGGTCGGCGGCGCGGGAGGGCGAGCCAACAACGCCGCATATCTGGGGCCCCGTTATGCGAGCGTCTCGGTGGGAGCGGAAAAGGGGGGCATCGTCAACACACAGTTGCCCGATGGAATGTCGGTGACGGTGGACAGCCGCCGCCACGACTGGCGGCGCTTCGTGAACACGCGGCACCGGGGACGCGTCCAATCCGCCGAGATGGATGCGTACACGCAGTGCTTCGAGCAGGCCCTGCGGCTCATGGAGAAACGTGAACTGTTCGACATCTCGCACGAGCCGGTGGCGGTTCAGGAAGCGTACGGCAAGTCGGAGTTCGGCAAGCAACTGCTGCTGGCGAGGCGGCTAGTGGAGCAGGAGGTCCCCTTCATCGAGATCCAGCATGCCGGCTGGGACTTCCACCACAACAACTTCGAGTTCCACCTGCACTACGTTGCCGACTTCGATCGTCCTTTTGCGCACTTCATCGGCGATTTGGAACAGCGCGGTTTGCTGGAGCGGACCCTGGTGATCGTGATGACCGAATTCGGGCGCACGCCCAAGATCAACGTAGGCTACGGACGCGACCACTATCCGAACGCCTGGTCCGTCGCGTTGGCGGGTTGCGGAATTCAGCATGGAGCCGTGATTGGCAAGACGGATGCGAAGGGGATCGAGGTCACCGACCGAAAGGTAGATCACCGCCACCTATTCCATACGTACCTCCGCGCCGTCGGCATCGATTCGTCGGGCGAGTTTGACGTGGCGGGGCGGAAGTTTCCCATCGCGGATCCAGCCTACGGGCCTATCGAGGAGCTCTTAGCGTGAGCACTGACAACAACACGGCAGCTCCAGCGGAGGGGCCCAAGTTCGATCCCCAGGCCGGCAAGCTGGTCTCGGATTGGCCGCATGAGGCCAAGCTGTTGTGCTGCCGGGTCGATCCAACCGGAAAGTATGTCGTGGCGGGAGCCATCGACTACACGATCCAACGCTGGGAGATCGCCACGGGCGCGAAGACGCCGCTGGCGGGACACGATAACTGGGTGCGCATGCTGGGCTTCTCGCCCGACGGCGCGAAACTCTACTCGGGCGGTTACGATGGCCGCTTGATCTCCTGGGAGATCGCCGCCGAGAAACCGCAGCCGCTGCAGACGATCCAGGCGCACCAGGGCTGGCTCCGCGGACTCGCCGTCAGCCACGACGGTCAGCGCATCGCGACCTGCGGCAATGACAAGCTGGTCAAGGTCTGGTCGGCGGCGGACGGGCAACTGGTGTACGAACTGGCCGGGCACCCGAACCTTCCCTACTGCGTCCATTTCGTGCCGGGCACCTACGACCTCGTCAGCGGTGACATCGTGGGCAATATCTTTCAGTGGCGCGACGAGGATCGCTCGCTGGTGCGGAAACTGGATGTGGCGGAGATCTTCTCGCACATTGGCGATATCGCTCCCTTTGGCGGCATCATCAACTTGGCCTTCAGCCCCGATGGCAAGCGAATCACGGCGACCGGTCTTTATAAAGTAACCAACGCCCCCGCCGGTAATCGCCGTGCGGTGGCCGTATCGTTCGACTGGGCGACCGGCGAGAAGCTGCCCAAGCAGGAGTGTCTCCGGAAGGAACTCGACGCCACCATGTGGCGCGCGGTCTACCATCCCACGGGCACGATGATCGGCATCGTGGAGAAGGAACTGGGCTTCTGGAACGGGGGCACCGAGGACGTGTTCCACCTGCTGGAGACGCCGGAACCGATTTTCGACTGCGACCTGCATCCGAACCAGATCGACATCTACACGGCCCACTACGATGGGCATGTCCGCGGCCATCGGCTGGCCGCCCGCTGAGCGTCGCGACCGCGAGGTAACCGGCAAGGCGGGCGGAGAGAATCCCCCGGTTTGCTGGGAGAACTCGCCAGGGGTGCCCGACGACCGTGGTCGCACGTGGATCGGCAGCGGTCGCGCCCTCATCGCCTCCGGGTCAACGACGGGCGAATGCTCGCACACCGTCGATCTGGCTGTGCCTCCGCTGGGCGATGCGTGTCCGCTTCGACCGTGGATTGGTCGGTCACGGAGAACCCGCAGTAGTTCGGCGCAGTCGCTCAGGCTCGCAGAGGCCTGGACGCTGGAACAGTGGGGGGCTTAGGCAGAAGCCTCAGAGAGATCGTCGAAAGGCCGACCGGACTCGATCGCGGTCCTCCTCGAGCGTGAAGCTCGATCTCGGTG
>CAZUJM010000228.1:0-9913 GCA_964620405.1 uncultured Pirellulaceae bacterium
TGGGCCGGCGCCGGAGCACAGCCCCGGGACAGAGCGCTTCCGCGTGTAACGGCGTTGCAGACAAGAGGCCGGTGGCGACGCCTCGCCTCCCGCTCCACCCCTGAGGAAAAAATGCCCCGAGGCGGCGTCGCGCGGGCGGGGCAAGCGAGCGATTGAGTGAGCGAGCGAGGGGGCCCCGCAGTGGGCCGGGGAGCAGTGGACCGGGGCGGTGCCGGGCCCGTGCCCCCCCCCCCCGGGGCGCCCGGGGGGGGGGGGGGGGGGGGGACCCGGAGCGGCCCGAGGACGCCCGAGGCCGGGGGGTACGCACCCGCCGCCCTCCGGCACCGCGGAGGGGTAGGGGCTGAGGGTCCCGGGGGCGCAGACCAGGCCGCCCTGGTCCAGCCTGGAGTTCTCGTCGTCCCACAGCGGGCCGCTCTCCACCGCCATGGCCACCGCGCCGGGGTAGGCGTCCGCCCCGCCCCCCAGGCTGTACAGGCCCTTGGCCAGCACCGCGCCGCCGGCCGGGACCAGGCCCGGCACCGCGGGGCCCGACTCGTTGCGGAACAGCCGCACCGGTCCGTACTCCGTCGCCACCACCAGGTCGATCCAGCCGTCGCCATTCACGTCGGTCCAAAGGCAGCTGGTGACCATGCCGGCGTCGGACAGTCCCGGCGTCTGTTCCTGCGCCGCCTCGATGAACGTCCCGCCGTCGTTGCGCCACAGATGGCTGACGGGCGTCGTCGGGTAGGCACTGGGCACGCAGCGACCGCCGACGAACAGATCGAGGTCGCCATCGCGGTCGAAGTCGGCGGCCGCGGCGGGGCCGCCGCTGTCCCGTTCGCGCGGCAGTCGCGATTCGGCGTACACGAACTGCGGACGTCCATCGGCCTCGCGCCCCTCTTGGAGATAGAGCCGGTCCTGGTAGGCCGCCGCTTCCACGTCAGACTCGACACCTCCGCTCACCACCAGCAGGTCCTGGTCGCCATCGCCTTCAGCATCCAGGAATAGGCAGCCCATGTCCTCGCATTCCGCGTGGTCTGCGAACGCGCCCGGTACATGCGCCGTGAAGGCTCCTTGGTCTTGCAGCAGCAGTTGGCCGGCTTGGCCCGCGGCGCCGCCGAGGTACGCGTCCAGGTCGCCGTCTGCATCCACGTCGGCCCACGCCATGCCTGGTCCGAGCTGCGACATCTTGTTGGGCAGCAGGGGTTCTCGCGCGAAATCATCGAAGACGCGCTCGCGATGCTGCATCGCCTCCAAGCGGCGATCCTCCACATAGAAAGTGCCTGCAGTGGGCGAAAGCGATCGGGCGGGAAGGGCCGTTGGTCGCGAAGCGGGCTGGTCGGGTTCTACGATCACGACCCGCTGGCCCGCGTCGATTGCGGAAAGTCGCTGCACCGCGCCGCTGGGCCACTGCACGACCAGTGATTCGATCCGGCGCGCGTTCCCAAGGCCCAGGGTCAGCGCGGTCTCATTGCTGGACATGAAGCCGTTGCCGGGATGCACGGCGCGCGTCTGGATGCCCTGCTCGGTGGTGGCCTCGAGGATCGCGCCCACGCCGCCGCGGTTGCTGCGCGTGCCGCGCAGTTCCAGCCGCACGCGGGTGCCCTCCGCGCGATTGCGATAGATCGAGGGAGCCGCGGAGAAATTGTTGACGACCAGGTCCTGGTCGCCGTCGCCATCCAGGTCACCCATCGCGGCCCCGAAGCTGATGCCCACTTCATCCAGTCCCCAGGGCTGCGCGACGTTGCGGAATCGAAGGTCTCCCTCGTTGCGGAACGCGAGGTTGGCTTCACGCAGTTCCGGTGCGTCATACCAGGCGAGCGAATTCTGTTCAGCGCCTTTTTCCCGCAGACGCAGGTTGAAGTCGCTGTTGAGGTAGTCGCGCGTGAATCCGTTGGTCACGTAGACGTCCTCGCGGCCGTCGAGGTCGAGGTCGGCCAGCTTCACCGACCACGTCCAGTCGGAACTGGACAGCCCGGCGAGGTGCGCGATCTCCAGGAAACGGCCGGTGCCGCTGTTGAGGAAGACGGAGTTGCGCATGTACTGCCGCGGTTCGGCCGTGTCGAGGAACCAGGCCACGGCTTCCATGCTGCCCATCGCCATCTTCTGGCGGTAGTGGGTCGTTCCCGCCATGTCGGTGGCGATCAGGTCGAAACGTCCGTCGTTGTTAATGTCTCCGGCGGCCGAGCCCATGGCGAACCAGGGGGTATTGGGCAGCGCCGCGCCCGTGATCTCGCGAAAGGTGCCGTCGCCGTTGTTGTGGTAGAAACGGTCCGGATCGGTGAAATCGTTGGCGATGTAGAGGTCGGGCAGCAGGTCGCGGTTGTAGTCCCACCAGGTGACATCGAGTCCGTGGTCGAAGCCCGTGAGGCCTGCCGCGCGGCCCACTTCCTCGAAACGCAGTTCGCCCGTCTCGCGAAGCTGGTTACGATACAGTCGGTCGGCCTGTCCCGCCTTGGCGAACTTCTGCTCGCCGCCCGGCAGGTTGATGACGCCCACCAGTTCCTCGAATTCCGGAGCAACCGTGTAGTGGCCCGGCGATCCGAGATAACGAACCGCGACCTCGCGGCGCGGTTCGAGTCGATTGGTGACCAGGTAGGCATCGAGGTCGCCGTCGGCGTCGTAGTCCGCGAAGGACATCTTCACGCTGGCTCCGCGGAAGTCGAGTCCGGTGGCGGCGGCCGCGTCCGCGAAACGGCCCTGGCCGCGATTCAGGAACAGCTGGTTCGCGCCGTCGTAGCTGCAGACGGCCAGGTCCAGCAGGCCGTCGTTGTCGGCATCCACCCACGCGACGCCGGTGGTCCAGCGATCGGTCGAGCCGACGCCGGCCGATTCGGTGACATCGCGAAAGCGGAATCCGCCTTCGTTGTGGTACAGGCGCAGGCCGCCATGCGGACGTGACAACACCACGTCACACAGGCCGTCCGCGTCGTAGTCGCCCAGCGCGACGCCGCCGCCCGTGAACGCCGTCTTTAGCAGCGTCGCTTCATGGCGGTCCCGCGGCTTCCATTCGTGCAGGAAGTCCATGCCGAGCGAGGCTGCATCGAGCCGCTCAAAGAGCCGGGCGTCGGCTGTGGCGTTAGATGTGGGAGCGGCTGTTGTTGCATCCACTTGCAGGGGGTGGAACTGGACCGGATCGTCGGAGACCGAACCGGCGTCGCGGGAGCCGCGACGGCAGGCAGTGCCGGTGACCAGCAGCAGAAAGCAGAAGCCCACCGCGAGCAGGCAGAGCGGCAAGGACCGACGGCGTTCCCGAGAGGTGGGATGCCCGTGGAAAGGCTTCGAACTGCGGTTCATGAAAAGACGCTTTGGCAAGGGCAGCAGGGGTGTCAGGCGAGGCTGGCAACCTTCCAGCATAGTTGCCCGGGAACGAGACGATAGGTCCGCGACCGGCAAGGCGGCGGGACGTTCAAGCGTTGAAACGTGGGCGGGGAAACGCGTCGCCCGGGAGATGGTTGGCGACGCACGCACGCGATCGGCGGAAAAGAAAACGCCAGGCCGTCGAAGGGCCTAGCGTCGCACGTCGTCGTTCGGCTGGGAGGCGACCGGCCCCACCGGCGAACGTTCGTAGGCGCTGAAAGTCGCCCAGACCGGCAGGTGGTCCGAAATCGCCAGCGCCTGGTCGCGCGTGATGTGGAACCAGGCTTCGATATCCACCACATCCCAGTTGCCGGTGTATTCGCTCGTGTTCACGCGATTGAAGACCAAGTTGTCGTAAGCGGCCGTGCGACGCGTGTTGGTCGTCTTGTTGTTCACCACGGCCAACATGTTGGGCATCGCGACAAGGCTCCCCAGTTGCTTCGTGGAGGCGTTGAAATCGCCCAGCACGATGACATCGTCCTCGCGGCTCGGGGTCTGCTGCATGACCTGTTGGACTTCGGCCAGTACGTCAACTTCGTTCGGCACGTCGTCCGGGTCGGTGTGGATGTTCACCAGGTAGAACGTGAAGCCTCGTTCCGGCGGACTGACGCGACTGCGGAAGCGGGCGATCAGCGGCGAGCGATGGAATAGCGCCTGCGGATCGTTGATCGTGCCCACCGACGCGGGTTGCACTTCGATGCGCTGCGTGTCAAACACGAACGCGTACTGCTCCTTGCTATTCGTGCGGCCCAGGCGCGGACCGATCACGAAGTCGTAACGACGACCGGTGGCGTTGATTCGCTGGAGGAACTGCGGCATCAACGTGTCATCCTTCGCGCGGATCTCCTGGATCGCGACGACGTCGAACTGCTGCACAACCTGGACCAGCCGATCGACGACCGCAGGATCGGACATCTTGGAGACGCCAAACACCTGGATGTTGAAGGTGGCGATGGCGATGTCACGCACGGCCGAAGACGCCGGAGGCCGCGGCGCGCTGGACGCAGGGTAGGTCGTCGCCGAAGAGTTGGACATGCTTGCCGGATTCACCGGCGGCGACGCGTTTGTCGCGTACGATTCGGTCGCCGAGCCGGTCGTGACCGGAGGAGGAGTCCAGGGGGCTGGGCCACCGCTGGGCGTGGACGCGCTGGTTGCCGTCGGAACGGGCGACTGGTTCGCCGAGGTGTCGTACGGCGAAGGCGACTCCGCGGGCATCTCCTCCGGGCCGGGTTCGAGCACCGTGAGTTCATTGCCTGCGGGGGCCATGTCGGCAGGGGCCAGGGCTGCGGGAGAGGTTGCCTCCGGCAGGATCTCTGGCTGGTACGCGGGCGGACCGGCGACCTGCGCTGCTTCGTTTTCAGGCGTCGAAAAGACGGGTGCGATTGGCGTGGCCGGCGCGCTGGTCGCGGCCGGAGCCTGGTTGCTCGCCGCAGGCGACGAACCGTGAACTCCACCATAGACCTGCGTCAGCGGTTCGGTCGTCGGATCGAACGGTTTACCATTGTGGGTCGGGCCAGCAGGAGCGGATTGGGTCAGCTTCTTCAGCGCGTCCGTCAATCCTGGCAGCTGCGCATCGATGTCCTCCTGCAGCAACTCCTTGAACTGCTGCATCAACGGACCAGCGACCGGCAGGTCCGGCATGAAATAGCCGCCCGTGCCGGATCCCGCGGCAACCATCAACGCCGCGTAAGCCGCCCGACGCCCCAGCAGTGACTGGAGCCAGGTTACCGTCTTCGATTTGGACTTCGACTTCGCCACGCGATCGACCCAGAGAGTGCTCTTGGGGAAAATGGTGGCGGAGGATAGTGGGAGGCCCGGACCAGGGCAAGAGGAACACGGCGCTTCGCAAGCACGCTACCACGGAGGACGTTGGTCGTTGCAGACGATCGCGGGCCCACCGGGCACGGCAGGTAGGAGGCCCGCCTGCTAGGCAGGGCCGTGCCCGAGGAAGTGCGGGCAAGCGAACGCTGAGGTGAACCGTCCGACTCGCTAGGCGGGCACTCGTTCGAGCGCCTGGCGAGCGAGGCGGGCGACCTGAGCGTCCGTAGCGTCGGCGAGGATACGCAGCAGGTCGCGGTGCGCCGTGGCCGCAGGGCCCATCTGGCCCAAAGCCCAGATGGCCCGTTGACGTACGGCGGGTGCCGTTTCATCGAGCGACCGGCGAGCGAGGAGTGCGGCCACGTCGGCCGTGTCGGCCACATCGGCCGTGTCAGGACCAAGACGGCCCAGGAGCGTGATGGCCCACCAGGCGATGTCGCTGGAAGAGTTGTCCGCGAGCCTTAGGAGGTCGGGAAGATCCGCGGCGGACGGTGGCCCTAGGTCTTCGAGTGCCGAGACGGCCCATTCACGGAGAGCTTCATCCGCGTCGCCGGCCGCCGTCACCAGGGCGATGGCGGCGACCTGCGCTTCCTCCGGATGCAGGGAGAGTTGGCGAGCGGCTTCACGCCGCGCGACAAGATCGTCCGAAACAGCCAGGGTCCGAGCCCAGTTGGAGGCCGTGTCGGCTGTCATGAGGGGCTCCTCTGGGCCTGCACTGCTTGAATTCACTGTGGGCCTTCCCGCTCTCAGCGGGTGCGGCTGTCCGGCAGCGATTCGCGATTCCAACGCAGTTCCAATTCTTTCTCTCGCTGGCGATACCAGCGGTTCAACGCGTCGCGGCCTTCATCCATCGACATGTTCACTGTGTCATTGGTCGGGCCGACTGAAGCAAACTGCGTGCGCAGCTGGTCCATGCTGGTGTCGACCTTCGTGACGAACACGGCGTAGGCGGTATCCTGCGGGTTGTCGACAGCCATGCCCGCCTGGTTGGCATCCAGACTGAAGACTGCTCGCATGAAGTCGGGGCCGGCGTAGGTGACACCCGGAATCCGCGTCGGACTGGGAGGCATTTCAGGCAGGTTTGAACTGGTCATCCAGGCGACCGAGTCGGCCCTGATGACGCGGCGATTGGGATCGTTGCGGTAGGCATCCGAAGGACGTTGGCCCGACTTGGCCAGTTCGTCCGCCGCACGCTTGGCGTCCTCCTTGGCCAGCTCGATCGCCTTGCGCATCTTCAGCGCGCGAACCACCTCGTCGCGGACTTCATTCAGCTCCGGCACGCGTTCTGGCTGGTCATCGGTCTTCCAGAACAGGAATTCCGTGTCCAGCAGATAGCCGCGGATCGAGCGTACTTCGAACTTTCGCAGGTCGTTGGCGAAGGCATACTGGGCGAACGGGATGAAGTTCATGTCGAACGCCTGGCTGATCTCATAGACCGGCTTGCCCGTGATGGGATCGGTCTCCTGCAGTTGGAAGACATTGACCAGCGGCACTTCGCCGAGCGTGAGCTTATGCTTTTCCGTCAGGACCCGCAGGTCCGGCGGCGTGGGCTGCGGCTTGTCCTTGGAGGACGGGGAAACCTCCCAGCCGATGTACTTGGAGTAGTAGGAACGCATTTCCCCACGAACGGTGCTGAGGGCCGCTTCGAGCTGGCTGCGGGCGATCGGCGTGGCGAGCAGCGTGCGGATGTCCTCCGCCACCTCCTCCAGGGACTTATAGGTGGAATCGGCGGCGGGGGCATTGCCACCGGGAGCGTCGGGCAGGTCGTCGAGCACATCATCGGGCGTGGTTTCGGTCCCGTCGGCTGGCTTCTCTTCGGCGGCCGGTGCCTCGCCTTCGGTAGTTTCCGCCGCCGGTTCGGTTGCCGGGGAAGCGTCCGTCGTTGCGGGGGCGGCCTCCGATTCGGTGGCGGGCGCGTCTTCAGCAGCGGGCGCCGCTGGTTCCTCGGCGGCCGGAGCGTCCACGGGGGCTTCTTCGGCAGACGGTGTTTCCGCGGGAGGTGTTTCCGCGGGAGGCGTTTCCGCAGGAGGCGTTTCCGCAGGAGGCGCCTCGCCTTCGGGAGCTTGGTTGATTTTGGGGCCGCCGTCGCTGGGATCGTCCTGCAGGGGCTGGGTGGGAGGTTCCGTGCCTGCTTCGGGAGCGGGGCTCGCGGGGTCCGAAGGCGAGGCGGGCGACGTGGAGCCGGGGAGTTCCGTGCTGGCGTCGGGCGAGGAGCCGGGCACGACGCCCGCTTCACCACCGAGCGGCGAGCCTGGGAGCGCAACGCGGCGGAACTGCTCCTTGTGCGAGTCGTAGTATTCCTGGATCTGGGCGGGGGCAACCCGGGCCTTCGCGGCGGCCATGAAGGTTTCCAGATCGCCCTTGATGTACTGGAAGGCGACCTTCTTCAAGCGGCGAAAGCCGGGGTCGGGCGAATCGGGACGCGGGTAACGCTCCTTGCCCTGCTCAAACAACTGCTCGACTTCTTTGGACTCCGGCTCGCCCACGCGAGCAAGATAGTCGGCGGCCTCGAACGGCACGGCTTCAAAGCTGAGCCGGCGGTTCAGCCGTTCCCAGTAGTCGAAGATGGCAGACGGCGTTGCGGGGGTGATGCCACGCTGGAAAAGGTCCGTGAAGCGGATTGCCAGCATCTCGCGCCGCATGGCTTCGAAGAACTGGGACTGCGACACGCGTCCCTGGGTGATGTTTTGTAGCACGGCCGCGAACTCGCCCGGCTGCATCGTGCCATCGGTGTAACGCTCGAGGAAGCGGATGATCGAGTCGTCCGAAACCTGGATGCCCATGTCCGAAGCCTGCCGGGCCAGAATGGCGGTCTGCACCAGGGAGTTTTCGTCATCGCGATCCGGCACGCCCAGGAACCGCTTGGGAGTTGCTCCCTTGCTGGCGGCGGTCACGTTCACCACCTGCATGAACCGCTGCAGCAATTGGCGAGAATTACGCAACTGCTGCAGGTCGCTCTCCCTCAGGTCGCCCGAGTCGAGGCTGACTACGACCTTGTTGGCGCCCGAGGCGCGGGCCATTTCCAGATACTGGCTCACGATGCTTCCCACCGTGAAAACCAGGATCAGGGCAACGCCGAAGATGGCCAGCAGCCTGCGCTGATGCTGGCGGAAAAAAGCCATCGGATGGGCCATGGTCGAATCCCTTACGCCTGCCTCGCGGGTGCTGGATCGGCTTCGCACCGACTTGACAAGCCAGCCCGGGGCATATTATTGATTTGCCAGTCCGTGCCACCGCCGACCGGTTCGGGAGCGGCCTCCCTGGGAGCTGTTGGGGGCGGTCATACGAGACGCTACGGAGCCTCGCGGTACTCCGAGCAGGCATCCGCAACGAACCTCGGTGGCGGGGCGGACAAGCGGTGTCGCATGCCGGGGAAAGCCAGAAAGCCCCGGGCCCACGCCGACCGCGTGCCGTCCCTGGTCCGTGCTTTCCGCATGCGAAGCGTCAGCGCCCGTCCGTTTGAAGCCAACCGAAGGTCGATCGGGTCCGAGAATCCTCCCGCCCCAGATGCCACTCGGGAAAGCTCGCCGATTGTAGGCACAATCGACGCAAATTCAATCCCAAAAGGCCTCTCCGCGCTGCCCGACCCCGCGGAAGGATGACGAGATAAGGCAGGGGATTGAGGGGGATACGCGAGACGCTTGGTGGTCGAATCAAGGGCTTGGGCGAAGTCGTGCATTTTTTCCTCGACTTGCGCTGCCGTTGATCGTTTGGTCGGCTCCAAGTACCTTGCCAAGGCTTCCCGATCGCTAATTCTTTGCCAAGTGCTGGATCCGCGGCGCGGAATGGTCGAAGGATGGCGGGAATCGTGGAGCCGCGCGGCAGGCGTTGGAGGGATCGGTCTAGCAGTCCGGCAGGACGAGCCGGGTTGATGAGCCGGGGGTGTGATAGAAACCGGACCGGTGGGCGTGGTGGAGAAAGCCGGGGCGGGCCGGGTTACGCTCGGTCCGCGATTCGGGCCTGATCGATCGGCCCACGGCGCACTAATAAAGAGGAAGGGGCCAGGGCGGTACGTTCGGGCGGAACGGGCTGGGGTGCCGCGGGATGCCGCGACGGACCGAATAGGCCGAGTCGATTTCGGCGGACTTGCCTTTCGTGGATGTGTGGGGAATAGATGGGGGTGAGGTGCGGACGGGGGAAGCCTCGCGACGCGACGGGAATGCAGTCGGGCTACGGACGTGGGGCGAACGGGTTCGAAACGGGATCGAGCGGGGCAGGACGCGGATAGCAAGGGGAGAGGCAGGACATGGCAAAAAAAGCCGTTGTGGATAATCGGAAGTCGCTGGTGATTGTCGAATCGCCGGCCAAGGCGCGTACCATTTCCAAGTTTCTTGGGGATGGCTACGTCGTCGAGGCGAGCATCGGCCATGTGCGCGACCTGCCCCAGGGAACCAAGGAGGTTCCGGAGGAGTTCAAGCGGGAGGACTGGGCCTACCTGGGCGTGAACGTCGAGGACCATTTTAAGCCGGTCTATATCGTGCCTGCCAGCAAGAAGCAGCAGGTCTCGAAGCTCAAAGGGCTGCTGCGGGAGGCCAAGGAGGTCTACCTCGCGACGGACGAAGACCGCGAGGGAGAGGCCATCAGCTGGCACCTGAGTGAGGTGCTGCAGCCGAAGGTGCCGGTGCGCCGCCTGGTATTCCACGAAATCACGAAGTCGGCGATCGAGGAGGCGTTGGAGCACCCGCGTGCGATCGACGAGGGGCTGGTCCGCGCCCAGGAGACGCGGCGGATCCTGGATCGCCTGTACGGCTACGAT
>CAZUJM010000229.1:0-9900 GCA_964620405.1 uncultured Pirellulaceae bacterium
GAATCGTGCCGTCCAGCGTGTAGTAGATCGCCGCGCCCGCCGCGGGCGGATTGATCTCCACCGTGAACGGATCGACGAAGATCGCGCTGTCGCGCGAGAAGGTGACGGTGCCGGAGGGAGCGAGCGAACTGACGCCGTTCAGCGCGTTGGGAGTGGCCGTGAGGAAGTAGCCGACATCGCCCAGCCGCACCTCCTGCGTCTTCAGGCTCGACGCCAACAGGAAATCCTCGTCGTTGGCGTCGACATTCAGGCCGTGGATCGCCAGCACGTTCTTGCCGGACTTGAGCAGGTTCACATGCTGCGAGACATCCAGCGTCACGGGCACGCGGCCCAGTTCGCCGACGCCCGTCTTGACGTTCCAGCTCAACACGTCGTGGCCGTTGTAGGCCGCGCTCGTCGCCGCCGTCCAGCCCATGTACAGCTGCGGCGCCCCCGAGAACAGCTGCCCCAGGTCGACCTTCGTCGACAACGTCGGCGCGTCGGGCTTCGTGGCCGTCGTCGCCATGTAGACATCCAGCGTCTGCGTCTCGCCCTTGTAGCCGATCCACAGGTAGATCTTGTTCACGCCCGGGCCGGGCTGGCCCGCGAAGATCGAATTGCCGTTGAAACGCGGCACCGCGACGCGCGCGACGTTGCCCGCCGCACTGGTGTCGATGCCCAGGTGGCTGCCCAGCGTCGTGTCCGGATCGAACGAACCGCTGGCCACCGAATCCAGCTCGATCGCCAGGAACACGGCGCCCGAATTGTCGATGCCCAGCGCGCCGCCCGGTCCGCCGAGCAGGTTGTTGCTGGCGCCCTGCAGCACGAAGGTCATGCCTTCGCCGCCGATGCCATCCGGGTCCGGGAACACGTTCGCCGGCCCCGGGCTGTGCACGTCGTACACCATGGAGGCCTCGAACGTGTAGTCCGATCCAAAGGCCACCGGATTGGTCGTCCACGCGGCACCCACCTGGTTGGCCTGCGGCGGAGTCAGTTGCAGACGGTCGCCGCTCCACGCGGCATTGCCCTTGAGCGTGAAGTCGTCGCGATCGTCGGCCAGCGCGAAGTTCGGGTAGTTCAGCACGGCCGCCACGCCACCGTGGGCTGCCGAGGCCTTGCTGTTCCAAGCCGGAGTGCCCGCCGGACCGTTGTCGCGCGCAATCTCCGTCCCATTCAGGTACGCGATGTAGCCATCGTCGTAGTTCAGCGTCATCTCCAGCGACTTGTACGTCGGCAGGTCCGTCGGGAGCGTGAACTCGTTGCGCACATAGGCCGAAGCCGTCTTGCCGCGCATGGCCGCTCCGACATCCCCGCCTGCGGCGATCAACGACGAGAAATCGCCATCCGCCGGATCGGCGTCGTAGCCGATGCCGTTGGGCAGCTGCGTCCACGACGAGGCGTCGTAGTCGGCCTTGGTCCAGGTCGCTGTCGCCACATCGGTAGCCGCCGAGGTCGGCAGCAGCACGCGCGTCGTCCCCGTCGACGTGACCAGCGCCCGGTCCTCCAGCGTCTGCGTCAGGCCATACGAGATGTCCTCATACTGCGTCGGCAGCACGTTGTACGCGTCCTCCACCGTCAGTCCGTCCGGACGGTACAGGCCCAGATAGTCGCCCGAGGAGAGCTTGAAGTTCGTGTGCAGCGGCTGGCCCGCCGTGCGACGATCCTTCTCCGACGCGAACACAACCAGCGAATTGCCCGGCTTGAGCGACACCGCCGGGAAGGTCCACTTCGTGCGGTCCCGGACATCGTCCGTGACATGGAAGCCTTCCAGGTTCGCCGCTTCGTTGCCCGCGTTGTAGACTTCGAACCAGTCCGAGGCCACGCCGTCCTCGTCGTCCAGCGTCTTGCGATTGTCAGCCACGACTTCCGAGATCCGCAGATCCGCGGCCAGCAGCTGCCGCGGTTCCAAAGCCTCCAGACGCACTCGATTTTGGCTCTTGCGGCCCGAAGATCGTCGCCGCTTGCCCGCCAGTCCCAACCCGATCGCGTCCGCCGCCAGTCGCTTCACCATCGCTGTCGCCTCCCGTATGTCTTCGATCCCTGAATGCAAACCGCCCGGTCAAAGGGCGGCTGCCTTGATGTCGCCAAGAAAACGTCCAACCAGCTCCTCAAGCCAACGCACTCGCAGCAGCGTTGTCCGTGCCCGAGTCGCCGAGTGCAAGCGGGATGCTCGCGATCCACGCCTGCTGCCTGCCCGGAATCCACTCGCCGCGGTCTCGCTGGCCACCGCCGAAGTTCATTTCCTGAAACGCAAGCCTCAATCGAGCCGCACAAGGCCTCCTGCGTCGAGCGCCCGGATAGCCCCACAACTTCCCGACTATGTTCTAATCGTGAAGTTCTGCCCACGCAACTTTTTTTTCCTGACCCGCGAAGTCCTCACCGCAGTTTCCTCCCACCATCGGCCTGCTCGGACTTTACCAGAGCGGGCGAAGAAGCGAGCCGCGCGACGACCGTCGCTGGAGAGTCGCTCGAACTAGACTCGCCGGGAAGTCGGGGCCACAATAAAATGAGGCGACGCGAGTGTTCAAGGAATGAAACACGAGCAGCCCCTCGGGCAGCCTAGTGCCGACCATTCCTCCCACTAACCTTGCTCTCCTTGTTTCCCACAGGACAAGTCTCCATGACCGAATCCGACTACGATCCCAAGGACGAGTCCGACGCAGAGGCCAATGACGCAGTGCAGGGCGAGGCTCAGGACGAGGTCGAGATCTATTACTCCGAGTACTCGGGCGATGGCGAGACCCCCGGTCCCGACCTGGGGTCGTCGCTGGAGGAGGTATCCCGCTACGAGGAGACCCTGCGGTCGATCCAGTTGCTGGAGGCGACGCACTCGTTTCCGTGCAACATCATGGTGAAGGTCATTGGCCGCAGCGAAGACGGGTTCCTGGGGCGGGTCGTGGCCGCCCTGCGTATGTGCCAGCAACTGGAAGAGGATCCGCCGTACCGTTCCCGCGAGACGCCCAACGGCCTGCATGTGGCGGTAACGTTCGATCCGTACGTGGAAACGGCCGAGGAAGTGCTGCTGATCTACGACCACATCCGCACGGTGCGTGGCGTGGTCATGGTGATGTAGTCGAGCCGACACACGAGCGAAACACGGGCAACACACGGGCGAAGCGTGCCGCGATCACTTCGAAACACTCTCCTGGTCGTCCTCCAGCAGCGTGACCACGGGGTGGCCCGCCTCGATGGTCTCTCCCTGTGGCGGGATGTCGGCGACGCGTGGCCACATGCCGGTTCCCTCATTCTGGCGGCGGACCCACGCATGGAATTCGTCGTCGATCGCGCGGGTTTCGCTCGCGTACACGATCGTCTTGCTGCATCCGCGAGCCCTCGGCCCCGCCGGTTCCGCCGCCGGAAAGCCCGGGTCGCCGGGCAGCAGGCCGGAGACGCAAGAGTGACACTGAAGCGTCACTGCGTTCCAGGTCGACGTGCGTTCGAGCACTTCGACCGACGCCGTGTATCGCGGATTCACTTCCACGGGCACCACGCGTACCGAGTCGATTGCGTCCTGGCCCGTTGTGTCGCCGGGAGTATCGCCCGGTCGTGCGACGAGCGCGTCCACGCCGAACAGGCCGCGAAGGTCGAAGCGGCGGGCGAGGCACGATCCGATGGCCTGCCACGCGGCGCGTTCGGCATCGTCGAGACGACGAGGGCCGTGGGAGCCGGCATATTGGAACGGCCGTGGCGCGCCGTGGGCCGCGCCGATCTTCTGCTCCGTGACACCCCACAACCACGCGCGGCCTCCCGCGCCGACGAAGACCGCGCCGCAGGAGACACCGGACAGTTGCCGCTGGAAATAGCTCGGCCGCCCGTCGTCCGCGTCGCCGGTCCAGGCGCGCACGCCCAGGCCAGCCGCCGATGCCAGGGGCTTGCGCAGCCAACTGCCGTCGCGCGGCAACTGCCCGCCGTCTCGCGCTAGTTCCGGAGCCGCGCAGCCGGCATCGACCAGCGCGTGCGCCATGCGCCACGGATCACGCACCGCGCGCAGGCACTCGGCGTCATTGCCCCACAGCGGCACGCCTGACGATACGGCGGCAACGCGATCCGGATGGTTCTCCAGCGCGCCGGTGTACATCCACGCCTCGACGCCGACGGCAGCCGCCACCTCGGCCAGTTCCGCGTAGCCGCTCGATAGCCGGTGAAACGTCCCGGCCTCTCGCACTTCCACATCGCCGAACAGATCGGCCAGCACGACCGAATGAAAGCCGCCGCGCTGCGCCGACTGCCAAGCGGCGCGCACGGAAGCGCCCGCGATGAGAAGCCGCGTTGTCGGCGATGGTGTCATGGAAGAGGGCGGCATCGTCAGGCCTTTCCTCGTCAGGCGTTCGATTCTTGGGCGTTCGATCCCAGAGCTTTCAATCCTTGGCAGCCAGCGGATCGCACAGCGCACAGCGCACAGCGCACAACGCACAGCGCACAGCGCACAGCGCGACGGGGCGACGGGGCGACGGGGCGACGCGGAATGGTTCAAGGTCGCACACGCGCTTGTGGCCCGGCGACGCCGCGCAGCACAATGCCGCTCGTTCGCGACCCTTTCACCACCTTATCTCCGGGCATCCACTCCGCCATGCTCTCGAAACTCAAGACCTATTCGCTGCTCGGCATCGACGCGGTACCCGTGGAGGTGGAGGTGGACGTTTCGCCCCAGGCGATGCCCAGGACGGTGCTTGTAGGGCTTCCCGAGCAGGCGGTCAAGGAGAGTACGCACCGGGTGGAACGGGCGATCGTGAATTCCGGGTTCCAGCGCCCGTTCGACCGCGTCGTGATCAACCTCGCGCCGGCGGAACTTCCTAAGCAGGCCGCGTCGTTCGACCTGCCCATCTCCTTGGGCCTGCTCGCCGCCAGCGGCCAGTTGGCCTCCGACCTGTTCGAGCAGTACGCGGCCGTCGGCGAGTTGAGCTTGGAGGGTTACATGCGGCCGACGAAGGGCGCGTTGTCGATGGCCATGCGAGCGGCGGCGGACGAGGGGCTGCGGGGGATCGTCGTGCCGGCGACCAGCGCAGAGGAGGCGGCGGTGGTCGAGGGGATCGACGTGATTCCCGTGGCCAGCCTTTCCCAGGCCGTGGCCTTCTTCGCCGGCGATATCGACATCCCGCCCGCGCCGACGCAGTTGCGGGAACTCTTCGATCGCTTCTCCGGCTACGAGGACGACTACGCCGATGTCCGCGGCCAAGAACTCGCCAAGCGCGCCCTGTCGATCGCGGCCGCCGGCGCGCACAACCTGCTGATGGTCGGTCCACCCGGCACGGGCAAGACCATGCTGGCCTCACGCGTTCCCAGCATCCTGCCGGTGCTTTCGCCCAGCGAGTCGATCGAGACGACGCGCATCTACAGCGCCATCGGGCGTCTCGCGCCCGGACAGCCGCTCATGGCCCGCCGCCCGTTCCGCTCGCCCCATCACACGATCAGCGAAGCCGGCCTGGTGGGTGGCGGCAGCCCGCCCTCCCCCGGCGAAATCAGCCTCTCCCATCATGGGGTCCTCTTCCTCGATGAACTCCCTGAGTTCAACCGTCGCACGCTCGAAGTGCTCCGGCAGCCCCTGGAGGACGGTTGCGTCACCATCTCTCGCGCCCTGCGTTCCACGACCTTCCCGGCCAGCTTCATCCTCATCGCCGCCATGAATCCCTGTCCCTGCGGCTATCGCAACGACCCGCGCCGCCAGTGCCAGTGCCCGCCGCCGCTGGTGGAACGCTACATGAACCGCATCTCCGGCCCCCTCCTCGATCGACTCGACATCCATCTCGAAGTGCCCAGCGTTCCCTATCGCGAACTGGCCTCCGATATCGCCGGCCGTTCCAGCCAAGACCTCCGCGCCGATGTCCTTCGCGCGCGCACCCTTCAGGAACAACGGTTCCAGGGCTCGCGCACCCGCTACAACGGCCAGATGAACAGTCGCGAAGTCCGCCAGCACTGCCGCCTCGGCCCCGCCAGCCAGGAGATGATCCGCGCCAGCGTCAACGACCTCGGCCTCTCGGCTCGCGCGCACGACAAGATCCTTCGCGTCGCCCGCACCATCGCCGATCTCGATCACCACGCGTCCATCGACACCGAACACGTGGCGGAAGCCATCAACTACCGGCTGCTCGACCGCCAGATGTGGACCTGACCGCCGGCCCTGTCCGCGAGCCGCTAGCATGGGATCTTTTTCGAGCTGGATTCGCCTAGACGCCCCGGGAGGCGCCTGCTACCTTCCGCCCGCTCGGGGGTCCCGTGCGCACCGATCGCCTGTGCGAACGATCCAGCGTACGTCCTCCGGCCCGATTGCCGCCGGAATGCCGCGGAGCAGGTAACGAACATGGCCCAAGCAGAACAGGTCACACGACATCCCGAGGCCGAACGAAGCGGAGCGATGCTGCGTTGGGTGCATCGTTTGGTGCATCGTTTAGTGCGTCGTCCGCTGCATGTCGCCGCGCACGGAGCTCTCGCCCTTTGGCTGGTCTGCCTCCTTCTGGCTCCCGGTTGCACGCCGCACCAGCAGATGCGCCTCGGCTCGATGGGCGGCGGCTTGCCGGTCCCTCCGGGCTCCAACGCGCGCTCCACCGCCGCCAACGCGGGGAAGGTCGCTGCATCGGCCGCCCACCAGCACACGGATGCATCCGAACACGGCGAGAAGATCGACCCGTTCGAGATCGAAAAACCGCCGCTCGATGACGAACAGGCCGCGTCTGTGAACGCCCCCTCCATCGACGCCCCCAACAACCCGGACGATCCCGTCGAAAGCTCCAAGAAGTCGCTCGCGGCCGAAGGTTCGATCGCACAGACGAACCTGCTGGACGAAGACCTGTCGGTGGAGACGGAACATCCCCGCGCGATCGACGCGCCGATGTCGGAACTCGTGCGTGCTCCCTCCGGAACGGGCGAGGCACGTCTCGCCGACTCGGCGGTCAAGTCGGTGCTGCTGGCCAGTCACACCGAGGATTCCGACGCCGCGATTGCCCCCGGCGCCAACGACGCGGGTCCACCGGCTCCGCCCTGGTTGAAGCGTGGCAAGAACGCGCAGGCTCCGGTCGACAACGGCCCGAGCGGCGCGGCGCAAACGTCCGAGTCTTCGCGCCGCACGACCGCGGCCGCCAGGCCACGCCCAAACACGTCCACTCCAAACGCCCACCGCAGTGAAGCAGGCAGCAACGAAGCGTTCGATCCATTTGAAGGCACGTCGTTCGCCTCGGACGAAACCAACGCGAACGAGCCGGATAGGGCCGCGCAGGACGATGCATTGGAGTCGGCAGGCCGCGAAGGAGATACCAACATCGACGCCGACAGCCCGCCGTCCGCCACCGCCATCGCCGCGCAGATGATGGCGCAACGCGCCCAGAAGGTCGCTCCACGTCGGACCGCCCAAGTCCAGCGGATCGCCAAGGCAGCCAGCGATAAGGCGTCCGGCGTTAAGACAGCCAGCCCCAGGACACCACGCGGTGCGGCTCGCGAAGACGGCCAGGCGACGGCCGGGGTCGACACGCCCCCGTATGTCGGTCCGCCGATTCCGCAGGAGCTGTCCGCTTCGATGGGGGATACGCTGCTGAAGTATGCGTCGTTCAGCGAGATGCCGGCGATCACGCCGATCTCGATCGTCTACACACCGCAGATGGACGTCGACGCGGAGGTCCTGGCGATGGAAGAAGCGGTCCGCGGCACGATACCCGCCGCTCCTGCCACTCCCGCCCAACCTGCCTCCGCGACGAAAGGCGGCATGAAGTCGCAGCCTGCGGCCACCCGGAAGAAGGCCTCGCGTGGCAACCCGGTGCGAACCGCATCCCGTGCCGCTCCCGCCAAGGCCAACGCTTCGAAACGTGCGGCAGGCGCGCAACCGGCCGCCTCGACGGGCGTCGCAACCGCCTCGCTGCAAACTCCCGCGTCCGCTCCCCAAGCAACTCCGCCGCAGCCAGGTTCCGAAACGGGGCTGCGTGACAAGGGTGCCGACACTGCAAGCGGCGGCGAGGCAGCGGCGCAAACCGCCTCATCCAACACACCCGCAGCCACGTCGCCCCCCAAGGCGACACCGGAGTCAGCGGCCACAGCCGACGCCGACTCCGGATGGCAGCCGGTACGCCGCGATCCGTCGCAAGACTGGAAGAGTAAGCCGTAATGACACGCATTCGGCGTTGCCTTCCCACTCACTCATCGGTTCCGCTGACCGGATGTCGAAGGTCGCTGTCGGCTGTCGGAGGTCGGATAGAACGGGGCCGCGTTTAGCGACTCACCAGTGCCGCCAGGAACTCCTTGGCCACGATGTCGCTCTCGAAGAAGCCCAGGTTGTTTGGAATCATGGCCAGCGGCAACGGCTCGGGGACACGCACGCGAAAGTCGGCCGGCAGCGGCGTGAACTCAAGGCCCTGGGCGCGGGCAAGCCGCTGGGCGCGCGGCATGTGGAAGGCGGACGTCACCAGCCCGACGCGAGCGGGTGGGCGATCCCCGAACCAGCTGCGCAGGTTGCGAATCTCCTCCGACGTATTGTGCCCCTCGATGGTCACGATCTTGTCCGCCGGAATGCCGAGCCGCTGCCACAGCAGCGCAGTGCCGGACGCGAGTCCGCCCTGGCGCGGCTGCAGCCATTCGTAGTGCGTCCCCGTCGTGACCAGCGTCCGCGCCTTGCCCTGCAGGAACAGCGTCGCGCCGAGGTTGAGCCGATCGCCGGCGAGGCTCAGCCAGACGTCGCCCGCGGAGTTGGTCGCCGTGCCGCCGCCGAGCACCACCACGACATCAAACGGTTCGAGCGCGGCGGGATCGACATGCGGGTAACGGTTCTCCAGCAGCCCGATGAGCCACTGCGAAGTGATCGTGGAACCGGCGAGCCAGTAGGCAAGCGCCACGCCCAGCAGAGCGGTCGCGAGGCCGCGTCGGCGGAGGAACCAGCTGGCATACGCGAGCAACAGCAGCGTTGCCCACAGCAGTCCGCAGGGCATGGCGAGTCGTGTCAGCAGTTTCTCGACCAGATGCACGTCGTAGACGCGGGCCAGCGCGCCGCAGCCAACCAGCCCGACCGCGGCCAGCCCCAACGCATGGTTCAGCGCTCGACGCGACCACAACGAAGGCTCACTCGCCTGCGAAACCTGGCTGCTGTTCGTCATCACTTCTCGCGACCTCGCCCGCCGATGGATACCGCCCCATGCATTCGCCAGGGCCACTGCCCTGACCTGAACACGAACGCCCCGAACTGTTATCCTGACGAGGTCAATATACCTTACCGTTCCGGCGCCCGTCCGACCCGCCCGAGCGGTGGAGCAACGAACGGACACACGGCGAACCCTCGAGCGCACCCATGAAAACCCTGGCCCTGGAAACGTCGCACACGCCGGGCATGCTGGCTCTGCTGGAGGACGACACGGTCGCCTGGGATCGCTCCCTGCCGTCCGGCCAGCGGACGACGCAGAGTTTCGCGCTGGCGATGCAGGAAGCGTTGCAGGCGTGTGGCTGGCGCGCGGACGAGGTGGAACTGTTTGCCGTGAGTCGCGGGCCCGGCTCCTTCACCGGGCTCCGCATCGGCATTACCGCCGCCAAGGTGTTCGCCTACGCGACGGGTTGCCCGGTAAATGCCGTCGACACGCTGGACATCCTGGCCGCGCAGGCGTTTGCCGACCAAGCCCGCGGGGGCGTCGCTTCACCGACCGGCGATGCCCCGGCCAGCTCCGAACTCTGGGTGGCCCTCGATGCCCAGCGGCAGCAACTGTTCGTGCGGCGCTATCGACATGCGGACGGGCAGGAAACACCTTGTGGCGAGACCGCGATCGTCGATGCGGAGCCTTGGTTGACGGAAGGCACCGAGGGCCTGATCGTCTCCGGCAGCGGCCTGCAGCGCTGGACCGACCTGCTGCCCGCGCATCAATGCACCGATCGCAACGCGTGGATCCCTCGCGCCGTCACCCTGGCACGCCTCGCGAGACGATCCCACGAGCGTGGCGTGCGCGAGAGCTTTTGGTC
>CAZUJM010000230.1:0-9896 GCA_964620405.1 uncultured Pirellulaceae bacterium
CTTGGGCCGTGCGTCCTTCGCGGAAGGGCGTGCGTCCGAACTCGCCGCTGAACACCACCAGTGTCTCCTCCAGCAGGCCGCGCTGCTGGAGATCGCGGAGCAGCGCGGCGGCCGCCTGGTCCGTGCCGCGACACTTCTGCGTCAAGCCGTCGCGGATGTCCTCGCTGGGGCCCGTGCCATGGAAGTCCCAGCCCCAGTCGAAGAGCTGCACGAAGCGGCCGCCCTGTTCGACCAGCCGTCGCGCCAAGAGGCAGTTGTTCGCGAAGCTGCTGGCCCCGGGCTGGGCTCCGTAGGCGGCGATTGTCTGCGGCGTCTCGCGCGTGATGTCCATCACCTCGGGAACGGCCATCTGCATGCGGAAGGCCAGTTCATACTGGGCGATGCGCGTCTGCGTTTCGGGGTTGCCGAACTGGTCGTACTGCAGCTGATTGAGTTGATTCAGCGTATCCAGGGTCTTGCGGCGCAGCGATCGGTCCATGCCGGGCGGGTCGGAGGCGAAGAGCACGGGATCGCCCTGCGACCGGCACTGCACGCCCTGGTAGACCGACGGAAGGAAACCACTGCCCCACAACGTCTTCCCGGCACTCGGATTGCTTCCGCTGGAGATCAGCACAACGAAGCCGGGCAGATTCGCGTTCTCGGTACCCAAGCCCCAGGTGACCCAGGAGCCGAGCGAAGGGCGACCGATGCGCGGCGACCCGGTGTACAGCATCAGCTCCGCCGGCGCGTGGTTGAACTGGTCGGTGTGCATGGAGCGGATGACGCAGAGCTGGTCGGCGAGTTCCGACAGACGCGGAAGCGCATCGGAGATCCATGTGCCGCTCTGGCCGTGCTGCCGGAACGTGCGTGGCGTACCCAGCAGCGTCGGCGCGGCGCTCGTGAACGCGAACCGTTTCCCCTGGAAGAACTCCTCCGGACAGACCTCGCCCGTACGTTTCACCAGTTCGGGCTTGTAATCGAACAGGTCCAGGTGCGGAGGCGAGCCGGCCATGTGCAGGAAGATGACGTTCCGCGCCTTGGGTCGATAGAACGTCGGCCGCATCGCCAGCGGATCGTCTTCCAGCGAGCTTCCGCCGTTGGCACGAGTCGTCGACGCTTCCCCCATGGTTGCCAGCGCCGCCGCTCCCAGCCCCAGCGACCCGTCCCGCAGGAAATGCCGACGCGTCCGCGCCTGCAACGTCTCGAGGCGAAGTTCCCATTCCCGTGCCATGCTCGGCTCTCCACTGGTGGTCGGCGAATGGGACACCAAGCCCCATCCACCGTCGACTCACTTCTTGGCCAACACCTCGTCCAGGTTCAACAGTACATTCGCCACCACCGTCCAGCTCGCCAGCTCCCGGTCGTCGATTGCGAACGGTGGGTCGCCGAGCGGATCGCGCGCCAGTCGACGAGCCTCCTCGGGACGTTCGCGGTAATGCTCGACAGCCAGATCGTAGAGCTGCCGCAGTTGGGCCAACTCCTCGGGGCTCGGCTTCCGCGCCACGCAATGACGCCAGGCTCGTTCGAGCCGCCAGGTGGTCTCGGCGGAGCCGCCGGCGTCCGAACCGGTCTTTGCCGACTCTCCGGCGGGCGATGCTTCGCGCAGGATCACGCGGGCCACGCCTTGCGCGGCTTCCACGAAGGCCGGATCGTTGAGGGTCACGAGCGCCTGAAGCGGTGTGTTGGTGCGCAGTCGGCGGATGGTGCACACCTCACGGCTGGGCGCGTCGAACGTCGTGAACGACGGATACGGCGTGGTGCGACGCCAGCTTGTGTACAGCCCCCGTCGATAACGGTCCTCGCCCTGGCTCGGCTCCCAATCGGTGGAGCCGCCGAAGGCCGAGTTCAAGCCGAGGGCAGGGCGGGGCGGCTGCACCGAAGGGCCGTGCAGCTTGCGGCTCAGGAGTCCCCCGAGTGCCAGCGCCTGGTCGCGCAGCATTTCGGCGGGCAAGCGGAAACTGGGGCCGCGCGCCAGTCGGCGATTCTGCGGGTCCTGCGTCCGCTGCGCCTCATCGGCGATGGACGACTGGCAGTAGGTGCTGGAGAGCACGATCTGGCGGAGCAGTCGTTTGACGTCCCAGCCTCCGCGGAGCAGTTCCAGGGCTAGGTGGTCGAGCAGTCCTTCATGGGATGGCCGTTCGCCTTGCAATCCAAAGTCCTCGGCGGTCTCGACCAGCCCCACGCCGAACAGCTGTTCCCACAGCCGGTTGACGGTCACGCGGGCGGTCAGCGGATTGCGGGGATCGACCAGCCACTGGGCGAGTCCCAGGCGATCCGGCGAGGCGTTTTCCGGTAAGGGACTGAACTGTCCAAGCACTCCGGGCTCCACCCGCTGGGCCTTGGCAAGGAAGTTGCCTCGCACCATCACATGGGTTTCGCGTCGCTGGTCGGCGGGCAGCTCCCGGAAGATGGGCGTCTGCACTCCCGACAGCTTGTTCAGCAAATCCTGCAACGCGTTGATCTGCGCATCGAGCGTCTTGATCGCTTCCTCGGATCCAGCGCCGCCATTCCGGCCGGCTAGATCTTCACGCTGCGCTCGCAGCGGCGCAAGTTGCGCCTCGAGCTCCGCACGCTGCGAGCGTTGCGCCGCCGTGTACTCCGTCAACAGCGGCTCCTCGTCGCCGCGATCGGCATCGGCCGTGTTGTTGAAGACGGCGAAGACGCGGTAGTAGTCTTCCTGCGAAATCGGATCGTACTTGTGGCTGTGGCACTGGGCACAGCCGATCGTGAGGCCCATCCAGACGCCCATCGTGGTGTTCACGCGATCCACGACGGCCGCCGTGCGGAACTCCTCGTCGTCGGTGCCGCCTTCGCTATTGGTCAACGTATTGCGGTGGAAGGCAGTGGCCAGCAGTTGCTCGTCGGTCGCTCCGGGCAGCAGGTCGCCAGCCAACTGCTGGATGGTGAACTGATCGAAGGAGATGCCTGCGTTGTGCGCGTCAATGACCCAATCCCGATAGCGATGGATGATGCGTGGAGGGTCCTGGGCGTAGCCTGCGGAGTCGGCGTAGCGGGCGAGGTCGAGCCACACTTTGGCCCAACGCTCACCATAGGCGGGCGAGGCCAGCAGGCGATCGACCACACGTCGATAGGCGTCGGGATTCGCGTCGCGTTCGAAGGCCTCGACTTCGGCGATCGTCGGCGGCAGGCCGGTGAGGTCGAGCGTGACGCGGCGGAGCAGCGTGGCGCGGTCCGCGACGGCGTTCGGCTGCCAGTCGATCTCCTCCAGCGAAGCCAACACCCAGCGATCGAGGGCCGCCTGCGCCCAGTCGGCGCCCTGCCGCGGCCGGGGAGCGGGCTGCGGACGCGGCGGATCGAACGACCAGTGACGTGCATACTCGGCGCCCCCCGCGATCCAGGCCCGGAGCGTCTGACGCTCCGCATCGGTCAACGGATCGCCCGCCGCCGGCGGAGGCATCCGCGTTTCGGGGTCGTCGCTCGTAATGCGATGCCACAGCGGACTGGCGTCGGGCTGTCCGGCAACAATGGCACCCGCCGGGGAATCGGCAGCGTCCTGGCCTGCCGCCCGCACCGCCTGCTCGCGTTCATCCAACCGCAGATCGGCCTCCCGCGTCCCCTCGTCCGGGCCATGGCAACGGAAACAACGATTCGAAAGGATGGGCAGGACGTCCCGTCGGAAGTCCACGGCGGAGGTCGGATCGGCGGCCTTCAGCGACGCGACGGGCCCCAGCAAAGCCGCCAGCAAGGCCGCCAGCAGAGACAACAGTTGGGCCACGGTAGGGGCGAATCCCGCGGCGCTGTGCGGGGAGCGTCGATATCGCCAACCTGACAACGGGGACATGCGGCACCTCGACGGGCAACGGAGGGAAGGCGAGCCGGAGCCGTGGGGGACGGGCCTGGGGGCCTACGGGGAGTCCGGCGGAAGGAGGATTACCAGCGACCCATAATAACCGCCGACGCTCGAAAAATCTGCTTGGATTTGCACCCGCCATCCCCAGTTGTCGATTTCGGATCGGCATGGGACCGGTGGGCGATCGAGCACACGGGCGCGTCACGGAGAGCCTCCCAGCGCGCCCCTGAGACACTCGGCCCGTCGCTCCGCAGCGGACTCTTCAAAAAGGAATGGGATTTGCGACGCAGCGGGCAGTTCGCGTACGCCTAGGAGGCGTCGCAAGCGGGCGAGGCGGATCGGGGCCGAGCGGTGTTCAGGCCTTGATGCGTCTCACGCCTCGTGAAACGCTCGTTCCCTAACCGTCACCGGCCCAGGGCTTGGCTGGCGACTGGATGCGCAGGAGTGCCTTGAATGTCCCACCTGACAAGCTGGATCGGACAGTGGATGGTCAACGTGGGTTGGCGAGGCAAACGCCGTCGAGCGAATCGGCGCGGCGCGAAGGCAGGCGGATTCCGCCCCCGGTGCCAGTGCCAGGGCGAGTTGCTGGAGGCGCGTCAGGTTTTCGCCGCAGGCATCTCGGCTCCGCTCATGACCTCCGATGCTTCGGCCGCTGCCGCGGCGTTGGTAGCTGGGCCGTCCTGCCTGCCACAGGTCGCGACGTCGGCCTCCCGACAGGCGGCGGTGGCTTCCGGGGCCAATGACTTGCAGGCCGCAGCCTCCGCGCCGTTGGCTCCCCAGAACGTGATTCAGTCCATGGATTTGACGACCGCTTTCCAGAACCTGCGATCCACGACGACCTGGCCGGTGCCCGGCACAACACTCAACGCGGTCGAATCCACTTTCGGGCCCCGCATCAAAGCTTCCACGCAGGCGTACGACTGGCACCGAGGCATCGACCTCGACGCGCCGCTCGGCAGTTCCGTCGTCGCCACCTTGCCGGGAACTCTTTTCGGCGTCACCAACTACACCGACGGTGGTCTCACGGTGATCCTGAAGCACACTTTCCCGGAGCCCGTGCTTTTCCAGGGAAAGACCGTCAGCAACTTCTACACCTTCTACATGCATCTGGACAGTGTCGATCCGGCACTGGTAGCGGCTGACCAACTGGGCCAAAAGCCGGCCGTGGCTCAGGGAGCGGAGATCGGCAAGCTGGGGCACTCGGGGACGGCCATCGGCGACCACCTGCACTGGGAAGTTCGCGTCGGAACTCCCTACTCCTTGGAGTGGCAGCAGGCGAATCCCTCGTCGCAGTATGGAGCCATGAACTACGGCTTCGATCCACATGTTCACCCATTGCTGCTGGCGGTCCCCGGCGCGACCAACACGATGACGACGGCGGTGACCACCAAGACCAGCAGTACCAGGGATGGCAAGGTCCGGATTTCAACGGACGACGAGCAGCCGCTGATGAATCGCATCGAAGTCCGCGTGGTCGCCCGCTCCTCCGGTCAGGAACTTCTGCGACATACGCTCGACCTGAACGAGCGCGTGGGCTTCAACGCAACGACCAACGCACTGCTGGACCAGCCCGACAAGACGCGGCCCTATCTGTCGCCCGTCTCCTTCGGGACGGCGTCCACGCGGTGGAACACCGACCTGATCCTGCCGCGAGGCTGGGTGGGCAGCTACACCGGGACCCGGTACCAGACGATCGTCACCGTGAAGGACCTGTGGGGACGAGTGAAAACAGTCTCCTGGTAGACGGCACCCGGGCGAGGCCCACGCTGGGGAAGACGCAAGGCAGTAAGTCTCAACTGGGAATGTCTCGCCAAGTGGACAGTTTTTGACCGGTTGCGGGAGTTGAATAGGCAGCCGTCCTCAAAACATTCCCGCCTCATTTTTCGCATGCTGGCTGCCTGCGGAAACTCTTTCGCGAATTCGATGGTCATCGATCCTCGTTTCGGTTGATTCACGGCCGAACTTACCGATTCCCCCCCCCGAATGAACGAATCGTCGGATTCGCATCTTGTGAAACCCACTCCTCTGGGTAGCTTGGAACTTGCCACTGGGGGCTTGAACTGCGAGGGACAAGCTATCGCAGGGATGCCCCCGATATGTATGCGAACTTCACCTCTCGTTCTTTCACCTCTTGTTTTTGTTGGAGAGTACACATGCGAGTTTCTTGTTGGGTGGCTGCCCTGCTGCTGACGTTGGGCGTGGTTTCAAGCAGCCAGGCTGCGACCGCCGATTGGGCGGAGGAAATGGACGTGCTGCCGTTCTCGAGCGATAGGGGCCGGACCCAGGACGAAGGCAACTGGCGCAGCACGGTCACGCAGGGCGCGGGCACGTGGATCAACCACAGCAACAACGGCAACATCGGCACGGGCACCAACCCGCTGGCCGGCGTGGATACCTACACCCTGGAATACAAGTTCCGCTTCCTGGATCCCGTCCCGACCGCTTCCGGCGGCCCGATCCTCCCCATCTGGCTGTACAACGCGGGCAGCGCGACCGAAGGCCCAATCGCCCGCGTTCGTCCGGCGTTGGGATCGTATCCCGGACCGGAAGCCCATGTCGTGTTCGAAGTTCCTGGTGCGAACGTCGAGGCCCACGGCTGCGTGTACTGCGAGCGTTACGACTACGAGCTGCTCGGACCGTTCGATCCGTCGCCCTGGGTGGTCGGCGACTGGTACACGGCTCGCGTGACGATGGACGCGGCGGGCGACATCGACCCGGCCCTGAGCCCGGACGGTGATGATCCGAGCACCTGGTGGGGCGACAACGGCCGCGCCAAGTTCTACCTCAACGGCAGCCTGATCAGCGAACTGGACAACTCGTGGGTTGGACAGGACGACCCGGCCTTGCTGTTCGGTTCGACCGACGGCGGTGCCGGCATCGGCGTCGAATGGGACTACATCCGCGTGAAGGTTGGTTCGGCCCTGCCGGCCGGCGAATCGCTGAACGCGGTGCCCGAGCCCTCGTCGGCCGTGCTGGCTCTGGTCGGAGGCCTGTCGGCCCTCGCCGCTCGTCGCCGCATGAAGGCCTAGGCCTGGCGACCCTGCCCGCTCACGCTGGCAGCATGATCGTTCTCCATGTCGGCCTTCGACCTCGCTGAGGGGTCGAAGGCCGACTGCGTTTCGGCGATAACTAGGCGCGTGGGGCGAGATCTCATTTCCGCCCTCGCCTTGCAGCCTGCCACTGAACGAAGAAGGAGCGGAGTGGAGACTTGCCCGCTCTTTGCGATCCCTGGCGGAGATGAGTGGATACCATGCATCGCCTGTCGAACCCTCTGGTCGTCGCGGTCTACCTGCTGGCGATTGTGCTGGCCAATCTGTCGGTCGCCTATTTTGGACCCGCGTCGCTGTTCGTGAATGCGTTTCTCTTCATTGGCTTGGACCTGACCACTCGCGATCGGCTGCACGATGCCTGGTCCGATCGCTACCTCGTGTGGCGGATGGGGCTGCTGATCCTCGCCGGCGCGTTGATCAGTTGGCTGCTGAATCGAAACGCGGGGCCGGTCGCACTCGCCTCTTGTGTGGCTTTCGCCGCATCGGCCGTGGCCGATGGACTGGCCTACCACCGGCTCCGCAAGCACCCGCGTCTGGTCCGCGTCAATGGTTCCAACACGCTCGGCGCGCTGGTCGACAGCCTAGTCTTCCCGACCCTTGCGTTTGGCGCGTTCGAGCCGTGGCTGGTTGCGGGCCAGTTCCTGTGCAAGGTGGCGGGCGGGGCGCTCTGGGGCTGGATCCTCCACAGGACCTGCTGGCAGCGATCTGCGGGCCTCCAGACGGAAGTAGACGCGGGAAGGCGTTCGTGAGGAAACCGTGAAGCGTGCTCACAAACGGTTCACGTGGTGGTCGCCCGGGTTGTAATCCCAATACCGAGCGTTCTAATGTCGTCACGACCGACGGAGGCAGTTCCGCGCGGAGGCCTGCCTCACGCGGACCGACCCCGCATGGCCCCGGGTCCCTCCGCCGTCTCGCCCTCTCGAACCCTGCGACCGTGAACCGCCGACCATGACCGACCGTTCCATCGTTTCCAAGATCGAGGCGCTCTTCCGGCAGTACGGCAGCCTGCGTTACGGGACGGAGGCGGTGACGCAGTTGCAGCATGGTCTACAGGCAGCTTGCTGGGCTCGAAGCTCCGGCGCTTCCAGCGACCTGCTGGTGGCGGCGCTGCTGCATGATGTGGGCCATCTGCTGGTGGCGGACAACGGAGGCCGACCGCCGCGCTCGGAGAGCTCCGGTTCGCTGGATGATGGACACGAATCCTGGGCCAACGGCTGGCTCCGCGAATATTTCGGCCCGGCGGTCGTCGACCCCATTCGCCTGCATGTGGCCGCCAAACGCTATTTGTGCACGGTCGATCCGACCTACGAAGGCCAACTGTCCGAGACCTCTCGACGCAGCTACCACGACCAGGGCGGCCCGATGGACGATCGCGAACGGGCCGCTTTTGAGAAGGAACCTTACTACCGCGAGGCCTTGGAACTGAGACGCTGGGACGATCGGGCCAAGGATCCCGACATGGAGACGCCGGAGTTCATCGAATTCCTGGCGGATATCGAAAGCGTCTTGAGATAAGCCGGACCCCCGTCCGGTCCGCCGACGATGCCTCGCATGCCGGCCCCGCGTTCACCGGGAACGAGCTCCGCGAGTAGCCAGTGCAGGAGATGGACGCTTCAATCGCAAGGACGACAGTACCGAAGGAACCCTCATGGCATCGTTCGTTTCCCGTTATCTCACGCGAGCCCCCGGCCCGGCCTTTTCGGCCTACTGCATGGCGGCCGCGTTCGGCACCTACTTCTGCATGTACGCCTTCCGCAAGCCGTTCACGGCCGGCAAGTTCGAGGGCCACGCGTTGGGGATGGTCGACTACAAGACCGTGCTCGTGATCGCCCAGACCATGGGCTACACGCTGTCCAAGTTCCTCGGCATCAAGGTCGTGTCCGAACTGCGGCCCGAGAAACGCGCGTGGATGATCCTGGGCTTGATCGCCATTTCGCACCTGGCACTGCTGCTGTTCGGCATGGTGCCACCGCCCTACAACTTCGCGCTGCTGTTCCTCAACGGCCTGCCGCTGGGCATGGTCTTCGGCCTGGTGCTCGGATTCCTCGAAGGCCGCCAGCTCACCGAGATGCTGGCCGCCGGCCTCTGCGCCAGCTTCATCCTCAGTTCCGGCGTCGTCAAATCGGTCGGCCAGTGGCTGATCCAGTCGCACGGATACTCGGAGTACCAGATGCCGTTCATGGCGGGACTGGTCTTCTGGCCGCTGCTGCTGGCCTGCGTGTGGATGCTGAGCCAGATTCCGCCGCCGAACCAAGCGGACGTGTCGAGTCGCGCCGCGCGGGAGCCGGTGGATGGCGCGGAACGGAAGCGATTCTATCGTCGCCACGCGTTGGGCCTGGCGCTGCTCATCTCGGTTTTCACGCTGCTGACCGTGCTACGCAGCCTGCGCGATGACTTCGCAGTGGAAATCTGGCAGGGACTCGGGACGACAGGCCAGCCCGATATTTTCACCCGCTCCGAAACCTGGGTGATGCTGGGCGTCCTGTTCGTGAACGGAGCGTCCTGCTGGATTCGCGACAACCGCCGCGCATTCATCACGGCGATGGGAACAATCACCATGGGCTTCGTGCTGGTGCTTGCGGCCCTGTTCGGTTACCGCCAGGACATGCTCGGCCCATTCAACCTCATGGTGCTGATCGGCCTGGGCATGTACATCCCCTATGTCGCCTTCCACACGACGCTGTTTGAGCGAATGATCGCCGTGTATCGCGATCGCGTGAATCTGGGCTTCCTGATCACGCTCGCCGACTCCGTCGGTTACCTGGGCTACGTCCTGGTGCTGCTCGCCCGCTCGTTCGTCAAGGACTGGGCCAATTTCCTGGACCTGTTCCTGGGCGCGTCGCTTGTCATCGGCCTGGTGTCGCTGGTCATGATGGCCATCAGCTGGGTGTACTTCCTGCGGAGAATGCCCGAGCAGTCGTAAGCGACCAGGGAACGACTCACGGGCTTGGAGAAGAGGAGCCCAGAAGGCTCGTTCGGAAGCGATGCCGGGCGTATGGCTCTTGGGCGTCTCGCTCTGGGCTCAGTGCGGACGGGATGTCCGCACTCTGTCTTTG
>CAZUJM010000231.1:0-3855 GCA_964620405.1 uncultured Pirellulaceae bacterium
CCTGCGACGTGGTTAATTGGGGATTATCCCGCATGCAGGTGCTCCTTTTACTTACGCAGCGAGCTATCCCATTGCCACGGTCTGAATCGCGCTGGATGAAGTCGTTGGCTACTTCCATGAACTGCATGCCCCGAGAAGCACGCCCCATCCGAAGCGGCCATTCTTCCGTGCGGTTGCAATCGCATTGATGGCAGTCTTGACCTGAGCCAGCAGGCCAAAAGCCATTGCACAGTGGCCGGAATACCAAGAGAAGTTCCTGCGAGTGCCACGGGCCATGCCCCACGGAGTTCCTCGGAAGGATGCGGTTCGACCTGCTCTTTCGCTGCTTCAACCGGACGCGTTGGGCAAGCGTTGATTCACGAATCGACGGACGGCATCGAGAGAGTCTTAGGAGCCGGTAGCCTTGACGCCGCTACCGCCTCCGCGAGAGCCCCCTGAGGAGCCTCGCGGGAATTCACATTCTTGTGACACCTTGTTCAGGCCGTTTGCGGTCTCAGCCATTGGGGTCCATATCCTAGCTTTCGGCTGGAATCCTTAGCCACCAGTGGACCATGACCGTCCGCCGGCTTTGGCCCGCAACTTGCACCCGCGTAGAGCCACACAGTATGCTGTGGGTCCGCCCGCGGTCCATCCTCACCCCCTCTGACAGCCGATTCTTTTCGGAGTCCTCAGAGTGAACTCATTCTCCCATGACAATCGCAATTATGAAGCGCAAGCACCTTCATCGCCGAAGCGAGTCTCACGATGGGTGCTCGCGTCCAGCCATGTACGCTCGATGGCTGGTCGGGCTTTGCATGGCCGGTGCCCTGTTTCTGTTGCCTGTCTGCGGCAAGGCGCAAACATCTTCTGAACGAGAGCAAGCCGACTCGGCGGCCGACCTGCAGTTCTTCGAAAAGCGAATCCGCCCTTTCCTTGCGCTCGAATGTTACGATTGCCATGGTGCGGAACAAGCCAGCGGCAACCTACGGCTGGACTCTCGCGATGCACTTCTGCGCGGAGGAGATTCCGGTCCGGCGATTGTGCCAGGCAACGCCGACGCGAGCCTGCTGATTCAGTCGATCACGCATCAACACGAAGACTTCCAGATGCCCAAGGGGCGACCCAAATTGGCCGATTCTGTCCTGGCCGATTTCGTTCAATGGGTCAATCAAGGGGCCTTTGATCCGCGTGACAAACCTTCCGAAGCTAAGCAATCCCCTGCAAGCGACTGGCAGCAGGTCTTTGAGGAACGCAAACGTTGGTGGAGTCTGCAGACGCCGCACAAACCTGAACTGCCCACAATCCAACGTCTATCTTGGTCGGCCCATCCCGTCGATCAATTCATTCTCGCCAAATTAGAAGCCAACCAGATGGCACCGGCAGACCGCGCGACGCCGCCGGTCTGGTTGCGTCGTGTCCATATGGCGATCACCGGGCTGCCGCCGACGGTGGCAGAAAGCCGAGCATTTCAACTCGACTCCTCTCCTGTCGCGCGAGAAAAGGTCGTTGATCGCCTGTTGGCTTCAACCCATTTCGGAGAACGTTGGGCACGGCACTGGATGGACCTCGTTCGATACGCCGAAAGCTATGGCCATGAACAGGACTACGATATCCCATTTGCTTGGCAATATCGTGACTATCTGATTCGCGCGTTCAATGCGGATGTTCCCTACGATCAGTTGGTGACCGAACATGTCGCAGGTGATCTGCTTGACACACCGCGGCGGCATCCGACGGAGGGTTTCAATGAATCGGTCATCGCCACAGGATTTTGGTACCTGCATCAGGCAACGCACGCTCCAGTCGATCCTATTCAGGATGAAGCGGATCGGATCGACAATCAGATCGACGTCTTTTCCAAAACCTTCCTGGGTTTAACGGTCGCCTGTGCACGCTGTCACGATCACAAGTTTGATGCGATCTCGACGCGCGACTACTACAGCTTGTCGGCCTTCCTCCGCAGTTCGCGGCAGGACACGGCCTATCTCGACCCCGATGGATCGCTTGATCGACGCGTGGCCGAACTGCGGACGACCCATGCCCAGGCCACTACCCGACTTCGCGACACGGTTCAACATTCCTTGAATGAAGGTTCCCCTCGCATCGCGGACTACCTGGTCGGAGCACAGGAAGTGCTGGACGGTCTGCCCACCGCCGAAAGCCCGGCCAGCGATGAATTGGAAGCCGCGGTAGAGGACATTGCCCAAAAACGAGAACTGAAAGCCGATATCCTGCGACGCTGGATCGAACAACTGCAGCGGTCGCCGGCCGGTGATCCGCCAACGCTTCCAACTCCCTTGAATGATTGGGCAACACTCGCGACCGTCGACCCACCAAAGTCTGATTCGACGCTACCGTCGCAAGCAGCGGATACACCCGACACGCAAGTCACACGGATCGACCTGCAATCATGGATGAGCAGTGGACAAGCTTTTCTGCCGACTCCGACAAACACCGCATCATGGCGTGCGTCGGGGTCTAACTTGGAAATTGTCCCAAACGGGATGTTGCACAGCGGTTGCGTATCGGATGCCCTGCAAGGAGTCACACGGTCGCCAACTTTCACCATCGACCGAGACTACCTGCACCTGCACCTGGCGGGAAAGGGTCAAGTTCGATTGATCGTCGCCCGCTATGGACTGCGCGAATTCAACCCGCTCCTGTTTGAGGAAATGCAAGTCAACATCGACACCGATGGCAGGTTTGAATGGCGAACTTTGCATCGCGACCTGATTCGCCAGAGAGGAAAACTGGCTTATCTCGAGTTGATTGATAATGGACCAGGCACGATTGCCCTGGACTATGCGGTCTTTTCCGATTCAGCGCAGCCGCCTGCGAGCTTCGGGCCGATATCCAACTCGCCGGCATTAGATCGCTCGGCCTGGGCGAGACGATTCGAGCATCGAGCGCATCAGGCACTGCAGCGGTGGCTCGATGGCGAACCAGAAACCGATCTCACGCTTCCTTTGAATTGGCTGGCGCGACAAGGGCTGTTGGACTGGGGCAGCGGGCACACCGCCGCGACCCGATTGGCGAATGAATGGTCGTTGGCCGCTGGGCAACCTTTTCCCGATCCGATGCGAGTTCTTGCCATCACCGATGGCACAACTGAGCCAACTCACGTCTTCATCCGCGGAATGCACCAGCAGCTCGGCGAACTCGTCCAGCGTCGTGGACTCGAAGCGATCTCTGGGGACAGCCCCCTGAAAATCGCCCAGGGCAGCGGGCGACTGGAATTGGCTGCCATGCTGACGGACCAGAATCATCCCCTACTGGATCGGGTGTTCGTCAATCGGGTTTGGGCACATCTGTTTGGACGAGGCCTGGTTGCTACGGTCGACAATTTCGGAGCTCTGGGACAACTGCCTTCGCACCCGGATCTTTTGGATCATCTCGCGATCTGGTTTCGCGAAAACGATCGATCCGTGAAACAGCTCATTCGATATCTTTGCCTATCCGAGACGTTTGCGATGTCGAGCGACATCGATCCGAATGCGAGTGCCGAGTCGCCCGAAAAGCGCGACCCTGACAATCGAATGCTTCATCGGCACACAGTGCAAAGACTGGAAGCGGAGGCGATTCGGGATCAGATGCTGGCGGTTTCTGGCACCCTCAATACGCAGCAGTTTGGGCCCTCGGTGCGGACTCATCTATCTCCGTACATGGGCGATCCCTTTTGGCTGACAAGCCGAGGAGTAACCAGTGGTCCGGCTGATGGCAATTATCGACGATCGATCTACCTGGAAACTCGACGCAATTTCCTATCTCCGCTGCTTACGACCTTTGACTTCGGGGCGCCCGAAACCACGATTGGACAACGATACAGCTCGAACGTGCCCGCTCAAGCACTCACATTGATGAACGATCCCCTGGTGC
>CAZUJM010000231.1:3865-9895 GCA_964620405.1 uncultured Pirellulaceae bacterium
CTTGCCGCGGAGTGGGCCAAAACTGAACTTGTCGACGAATCTGAACCGCAATCGCTCACGCCTGAAGCACGGATAGAGAGGATCTACTGGCGTGCGTTGGGTCGACCGCCGCGCGACGACGAGATGAAATCCATGATCGCGCTCCTGATGTCGCAAGCGGAACAGCAAGGTCTGACATTTGAAGCAGCGAGCCGCGCCCCGCAGAGCTGGACTGATGTCTGCCATGTGATGTTCATGCTCAAGGAGTTCATCCATGTTCGGTAGGGAAACGTTTTCGCGCCGGCAAATGCTTCAACGAGCATCCATGGGCTTCGGTGGCATGGCCTTGGCTTCGCTCCTGACGGATTCCACGCGAGCATCCCACAACCATCATCCAGCGCGAGCCAAGCATGTGATCTTCCTGTACATGGACGGTGGCGTGTCCCATGTCGATACGTTTGATCCGAAACCTCGCTTAACCCTGGACCATGGCAAGCCGTTCGGGATGAAGGCGGAACCAACGCAGTTCGAACAGAATGGCAACGTCCTGGGAAGCCCCTGGGAATTTCGACCCTACGGCGAGAGTGGACTGTTGGTGAGTGACCTGTTCCCGCAGGTGGGCAGCTGTGCGGATGATCTCTGCGTAATTCGCTCGATGTTTTCTAACTTCTCCGAGCACAATGCGGCCAATTATTTTTTGCATAGCGGGTATGGCTTGGCCGGACGTCCGAGTGTTGGAGCCTGGGGGACGTACGGACTTGGCACTGCGAATGCCGATCTTCCAGGGTATGTAGTGCTCGATGGTGGACTGATTCCATCGGGCGGGGTCGATTGTTTTGGCGCAGGTTTTTTGCCGGGGTCCTATCAGGCATCCATGCTGCAGAACCGACAACCGGCCCTCGCGAACATTCAACCGGTGGAGGCCCTGGCCCAATCGCAGCAACGCAAACTCGACACGTTGCGCCGTCTCGATTCGGCAACGCTTGCCGAATGGGGACCGCACGACCGCGTCGAAGCCGCAATCGCTAACTTCGAATTGGCCTATCGGATGCAGATGGCGGTTCCTTCCGCAACAGACATCTCCGGTGAGACGGCGGAAACGAAGCGTCGGTATGGCTTGGAGTCCGATTTCGAACACACCCGGTCGTACGGGCGGCAATGTTTGGTCGCCCGTCGCCTGGTTGAACAAGGGGTTCGGTTCGTTGAGCTGACTTGCCCACGTGCGGATGGGTCAAGTCGCTGGGATGCCCACGGCAATCTCAAGCACAATCACTCGATGAATTCTCGCGCGATTGACCAGCCGATTGCGGCACTGATCAAGGATCTCAAACAACGTGGGCTGTTGGATGAAACGCTGATTTGGTGGTCAGGCGAATTTGGCCGGACTCCGTTTGCCCAGGGCAATGATGGCCGGGATCACAATCCGTTTGGCTTCACCTGTTGGTTGGCCGGGGGCGGTGTTCGTGGCGGTATGACCTGGGGCGCCACCGACGATTTTGGTTACAAAGCGGTCGAGAATCGCGTCGAGATCCATGATTTGCATGCCACGATCCTGCATCTGCTGGGTCTCGATCACGAGAAACTGACCTACCGTTTTGGCGGCCGCGATTTCCGACTGACCGATGTGCACGGCAATGTCTTGCACGAACTGGTTCGGTGACATCGCCGCGGGATGGATTTGTCGGTTCTCATGAAACCGGAAGCAGACGGACTCCATGGGACTGAAAGGCGCACAAGAGCAGCTGACGCCTTTCAGAGTACAAAATGACCGGTTCGCCACGCCATTCGCAACGGAAGATGCATTGCCAAGAAACCTACGCCGCAACCATCTTTCCCACCTCGGCTAGGCTGATTCTCACCACGGAGGTCACGGAGAACCCTGGAGGCCGCCGATGCGCGATAGAGCCGAAAGACGACGACGGCCTGCAGTTGAATTAGGTGGCGTGCTCGCGCTGAATCGGAGTGCTTGAAGCTTCATTCCTGCCCAGGCTCGCACCTACCATGTCCGAGAGTACCGGCCGGGTATTCGCGTCGTTGGAGGAAACGGGCACGGATGAACGTGCACGCAATCGGAGGGACACCTGGCTTTACTCCGTGGCGAGGAGAAACAGCCGACCCTCGCCCGCATCGAGCGACGTCTGCAACCCGGGCATATCGGGACTGTCGTCCAAGACTGCAATCTCCTTGCCCGTCTGCGGGCAGACCTCTCGGACCTTCTCCAGCGGAACGTGGAATTCCACCGTGGGCCATGCGGTGTAGGCGAAACTGTAGTTGTTGAGCAAGACGGCCCTCCGGCCATCCGCGTGCTGAAATACACCCACCAGATAGTCGCCGGATGTCAGTTGCCGGATCGGGGTATCCTTGAGAATCTCAGCCGGATCCGCTTGGGGCTCAACGCGTCGAACCTCACTGCTGGTGAGCTTCATCAGTGTCGCGCCCAAGTTCTTGACCGCCAAGTTGATACGTTGGGCCTGCCCATAATGACGCGTCTTGACTCCCTCGGCGGTGATGATGGCTCCACCCTTGGGGAATTCTCCTCCCCTGGGCGTCCAGTAGCAGAAGTAGAGCACGCCCTTGGCCCCGTAAGCCATGGAAGTGTAGATCTGCCACTTTAGTTGCGCTTCGGTCGGGTCGCCGTGCGGACCAAAGGGCATGGAGTTGAAATAGTTCCAGAATGGAATTTTGCGAGCCTGGGACACCCGACGCATCACGGCCAGGTTGTCGCAATACTCTTGGCGACCGTCTTCGTCAGGCGTCATCATCGGATAGTGGTCCATGCTCAGCACGTCGGGGTCTACCGTCTCGACAAATGAGTTGACGTAGGCGTCATAGTCCGTGGCCCCCAATTGCGAAGGGCTGGCGTAGTTGGGAAAGAGGTTGATGTAGGCGAGCCTTCCTGGGCGGGCCTCGCGAAGTGTTTTCACCGACTTCTGTAGAGCTGCAAACTCCCCTGCGGGCGGTTCATCGCGCAAGCGATAGCCCCATACCGCCGAACTCACAGGCAACTGCTCTGGCTCCCGCCCAGCGTCGGAGACAATAGCTCGCAGGCCGTGGTTTTCACAAAGGGCGATCTGGCGATCGACAGCCTCGGGAGAGCCTGCGCCAAATCCGCCGATCACGAGCGTAAAATGGGCGGCGGCCAGATCCGCGTAATGGCGGTCCATGTTGACGTCGGCAGGTGGGTCGACCCAAAACCCAATCGCGAATCGATCCTGCACGAAACGTGGAGGATCCGCCAAAGCGTTCTCGCAAAGGGGCCCACAAGCCGCGACGACACTGGCGACCAGTGCCCACATAGAGAGAAAAGTGCGCCTGATCATGTTGTTGCGAGCTCCGCTGTTGATTGCATGACATTGCATCGTGCTGCTCACCAGGAGGCAGGACACATCAGCGTCCCGCATTGCCTGACGATTCACACGCCACGCCGTCGCTTCCTTCACCCCTCCCGCGGAGAGGTGTCTCGTGGCCAACTGTACATTGACACTCTTACCATCTAAACCAACCCTTGGGGAGCAGGCCAGGACAACGTTGACCGGGGTCAGGCGATGGCAAGGCCCCTCCGCGACCTCTGGAACGCCTGCTCGAAGATCGTTGTCTCGTGACGGAATCGCAGCACGCCTCATCCGTTCTCCCGATGTCGGTCCAGTGTTTCGCGGCGGGACGATTTTCCTCCAATGATCGCCTGAGCCCGACCGTGCCTGCCTCCTGTGTCGGACGATCCGATCGAGAATACCTCTGCTTACGAAACGGGGGACACTTGGTTCACCGCGTGCCCACGCTCACACCTTATCACTTATTAATGAAACGGCAGCAGGGCTTCGGCGAATGCTTTGCCCATCTGGGCAAAGATCTTCGCACTACCAAAATAGTGGTAACCGCCATTGGAGGCGCCTAGGAGGGCCTCCCTGTCTTTGGGCGAGAGGACTTCCTCCAAGTCGACGTCGAGCTTCTTCTGGTCTGCCTTGGTGATACACTCAATCCGCACATCGAGCGCGGCATAATGCTGCGGAGATTCAAGGTCATATTGGTCATTGGCATAGACCGCCAACACGTTCGTACCTTTTGTTAGATGCTTGACCTGATCTTCTGCGAGGACGATGGAACGGTAATGTGGCTTGTCTTGCCACCAGATGTAGGTGTGTATCCTTTCTCCATTCAAATACACATGGAATCCTTGCCTGGCTAACACTGCGATTCGGTACGAATCGTAGTTGAGTTCATCCACTTCAAAAGTGGTGCGCATCAGCAGGAATTCGCCCTCTCCCCATGGTGAGTTGAATTGGTTCATTTTAATTCCGCTGTGATCCCAGACACCCTTTCCGATGGGCGCTTTTCCTTCCTTCCATTTGCGGTCATCGAAGTCGGGCCGATACCAGTTTTCCATTTCGGTTGGCAAAGCGATGTCACGGAATCGCCTGGCGTCATAGGTTTCCAGCTTATCCTTTTCCCCGGTGGCATCCAGCGTAACGAAACGCCAGACACGCTGCTCGGGCAGAGGTTTACCAAGCGGCTTCCAGTAGTTCTCCCATTTCCATTCGGTGTTGACGGTTCCATCCGCCTTCAATTCATGCGCCGTGCCCACGATATTGTCATACTCGCCCTTCTTGGGTTCGGCGGCGGCAATATCCTGATCCCAGAAAGGGGCCGTCTCCACAGCAAGCACATTGCCCTTGAATTCGGGCAGGTCGGCCGGAGCGGCCATTGCCTTGCGAAACGACTCATTTTCGCTCTCACCGCCGACTCCCAGCACGCCTATCACGAACGGCATGTCCGGGGCTGACAGGTCCCTGCGAACATCGCGAATGAAGTGTGACAGTAAACGCGAGTACTCGTCATAATTCCCATTCGGGTAGGTCTGCCCATCGACTAGGTCGTTGAAACCTTGAAGCCAGACGAAACCTGCCAACTCATAGCCAGCCTCCTCGTCGTATTCCGGACAGACCCGCTTGGGATCCGCCAAGACCTTTTTCACATGATCGACCATCATCCGGTAGAACACACCTGAGGCGGCATCCTTCTCATCCTGCCACTTCTTCCGATCCTCGAGTTTGGGGATCCCGTGGGCCCCCTGGGGATGCTGATCCCAGACTTCTTGAATCTCCTTGGGCAGCTGGTAAGGGCCGGCACTAGGAGGACGGAATTCGGTGTTAAGTGACCTGCCGCCCCAAGCGGTCTTGATAATCAGGATGGGTTGATTCAGCCCTTTCTCCATGTAGATTCCGAACGTGAACTCAGGACCGATCTTGCCGCCATCCCTGGTAGGCTGATCTCCGCGAGCGCCGAAACCGGCGGTCAACTTACCGAGCCCCTCGCCATTGGCACTGCCATCGTAAGGACCGGTCAAATAGGACATCCAGACTTTGTCACATACCCGTGGCGTTCCATCAGGATTGCGCATCTCCCTGAGAATGGGTGCGGTGAGCGGATCCTTGCCGATGTAGTCAAAAGTGCTGATTGCTGCATGGCCCTCCATGTTGGACTGGCCGGCAAGCACAAACACTTTGAGTTTCTTTCCCTGCGCCGAGGCCGTCGTGGATGAGAAGCAGCAGACAACGGCGAGCAATGCCAGCAATGTCAGCGGCAGTTCTTTTAATCGCGGGTCGGTCATGGATCGTTCCTAGCCGAAGAAAAGGTGTCAGGACTCTTTTTTGGGTCTGCCGCGGGGGCGGAGAGTGGAGTCGAGGTTCAGTTGACTTGAGGTTCGCTGAACCCACGGTTCATCGCCAAACGGCGCACCCCGCTGGACGCTATTGCGAACGGCCTTTAGTTCCGCGGCAGTCAGTGGCTTGTTGACGCGTTCGACCCAGCGCGGCGAGCGTGCCACGGGCCAAGCCGAAAGCAGTTGCGGATCCCGCTCGGGCTTTTCCAGCCACCGCGCCAGCGAACCCCATCTCCAGTCCTCGGCGCGTTGCACCAGACCGGCGCGCAGAGCGTTTCGCTCGACGTACCGGCAGACCAGCAGAAAGTGCTCGTCATCCTGGACCGGAAAACTCTTGAAGCGGCCCTGATAGATATGACCTTGGCCGCCCGTTTGGTAGTGGGCATGCAATC
>CAZUJM010000232.1:0-4134 GCA_964620405.1 uncultured Pirellulaceae bacterium
CATCATGAATCGCGTTCTTCGCAATGCCTTGCCAGGAGTGCTGGCCTTGCTACTGGCGATGGCGTCCGGTGCGCAGGCCGACCTAGTCGGCCTCTGGAGGTTTGACAACAATGCGTCGCCGCAACCAGACTCCAGCGGCAAGGGAGGCGACGGCGTGCTGGTGGGCGATGTCCGCTGGGTCAATGACAGCCAGCGAGGCGGCGTCATGAGCTTTGACGGCGAACTCGACTACCTGGAAGTGGCCGACTCGGACCCCCTGTCGATCGAAGGTCCCATCACCATTGTCGCCTGGGCCAACTTCGCCAGCTTCGACAACTGGAATGCCATCGTCGGCAAGACAGGTATCGGAGCGAATGCCAACCGGCCGGCGCCCTACGACCTCTACACGATGTTCCAGGGAAATGGGCGCGTGCAGGGTTACTTTGGCAATGGCGGAGAGCAGATCTCGCAGGTGCTCTCCGACGCGCCGCCGGAGGTCGAGACGTGGCAGCACATCGCCGTGACGGTGACCGAAGATCTCGCCTTGACCCATTTTCTCAATGGGGAAATCAATGGCGAGGGGGTTCTCAAGTTTCCCCTGGTCGACCAGGACCAGAATCTCATCATCGGTAGTCGCGGCGACCTCTTTACGCACATGAACGGGCGTCTGGACGATGTAGCCATCTTCAACGAGGCCCTTACGTCGGCTCAGATCAATACGGTCATGAAGGGCGACTTCAGCGCTTGGCTCAAGGCAAGCATCGCGGGCGACTACAACGGCAACGGCGAACTGGACGATCCGGACATGAACTTGATCGCGGATGCGGTGCGCCAGCCCAACGCCGACAAGAAGTACGACGCGAACAAGGATGGCGTCGTGAACGACTCCGACCGTGTCTTCTGGGTCAACGACCTGAAAAAGACCTGGATGGGCGATGCCAACCTGAATGGTCTGTTCAATTCTTCCGACTTCGTGCAAGTGTTCCAGCGGGGCGAATATGAAGACGCCCTGCCCAAGAATTCGACCTGGTCGGATGGCGACTGGAACAACGACCAGGAGTTCAACAGCAGCGACTTCGTGACGGCGTTCCAGGCGGGCGGTTACGAGGCGGGGCCGAAAGCGGCCGTCAGTTCGGTGCCGGAGCCGTCGACCCTGGTGGGGCTGCTGATGGGCATGCTGGCGCTCGCCCATCGCTCCGGCCGTCGCAACCGAGGTTAGGTCTCCGGAACGCATCCGCGGTTCGGCGGACACGGGTCCAGAAAACGCCGGGGGGCGATGGCTCCTCGGCGTTTCTTTTTGGGGAAGGGGCGGGTGGGGGCCGGCGATGAAACTGCTTGCGCTCCTCATCTGGGCGAGGGGAAGCTATAAAGACGGGATGCTTTGTATCGGTCCCTAGCCCGCGAGGACATCCATGGCCCGCCGATCGCCGAAGGTCCGCCAACCCCTCATCCGCCGGTCCCTCTCCTGCCTGCTGCTGGCCACCTGGGTCGCCAGTGCGTCGCCCAGTCTCGCGACTCCGCCCGGCAAGACACCCGAGGATGGACTGGCGAGCCTGGAACTCCACCCGGACATCGCCGTGTCGCTATTCGCCGCGGAACCCTTGGTGGTCGACCCGGTGGCCGTCTGCTTCGCCGCCAACGGGGACTGTTACGTGGTGGAGATGCGCGACTATCCCTACGGCTTCGGACCGGATCGGGCGCCCGGCGGGGTCGTCAGGCGGCTGCGCGACACCGACCGGGACGGTCGCGCGGATCAGTCCACGACCTTTGCGGAGGGGTTGAGCTACCCGACCTCGGTGACCCCTTGGCGTGACGGCGTGCTGGTGCTGGCCGCGCCGCAGGTGCTGTTCTTGCGCGACACGGACGGCGATGGCAAGGCAGACGAGAGCCGGGTGGTCCTCGAGGGCTTCGACCTGGGCGTAACCGACAGTCTGGCCAACGGCCTGCGCTGGGGACTCGACGGCTGGATCCATGGTGCCAACGGGGGGAACGGCGGGTCGCTGCGATTCGCGGGCGAGTCGTCCGAGACGGTGCACCTGGGCTCGGCCGACTTCGCGTTCCACCCCGAGTCGCGAACCATCCGCCGCACCTTCGCCACGGGCGGCGGCTTCGGCCTGGTAGACGATGGGCTGGGACATACGTTCACAACGTACAACATCGACTACCTGCAGCAGCGGGTGATCCCGATCCAGCAGGTCGAGGCGGCGCGGGACCTGGAGCCGTTCAGTCCGACGGAAAACATCTCCGACCAAGGAGCTTCGGCACGGATCTATCCCATCGTGACGGCGGCCACTCGCGTGAACCACCCGGAGCAGGCGGGGCACTTCTCCTCGGCGGGCGGCATGGGATTCCTCGACGGGCCTCCGTTCTCCGATCGCCTCGCGAACAGCGTGTTCGTCTGTGACGTGGTCTGCAACCTGGTCCATCGTGACCTGCTGCGGACGAGCGGCGCGGTCTTCACGGCCACGCGAGCGCCGGAGGAACAAGACCGTGAATTCATCGCCTCGCGCGATCCAGCGTTCCGGCCCGTGGGGCTGGAGTCGGGTCCCGACGGCGCGCTCTACCTGATCGACATGCAGCGCGATGTGATTGAGCATCCCGACTACATTCCGCAGGGAGTGCTGGCGAACTTGAACGTACGCGCTGGCGAGGATCGGGGGCGCATCTACCGCGTCGTGCCCCGCGAAGGACTCGCGGCCGGCTTTCCCGCGCTGGATAAGATGTCGTCGGCGGAACTCGTGCAGCAACTGGCCAGTGACTATCGTTGGCGGCAAGAGACCGCGCATCGCCTGCTCGTCGAGCGCGGCGTCACCGACCAAGTGGAGGCCCTCCGCGTCGTCAGTCGCGGAGGTACGTCACGGGCCCGCGTGCGTGCCCAGTGGCTGCTGTGGAACGCAGGCCTCTGGACCGAGGCGGACAGCGAGCAAGCGCTGCGATCGACCGAGGTCGCCGTGCGTGAGAACCTGGTTTGGATGTGGCGGCACTCCCCGCAGGCGGCCGGATCGCCATCCGTCGACTCCATGGCGACGCTGCTGAACGATCCCGAACCTCGCGTGCGTTTCGCCGCGGCGTTGGCGCTGGATGGAAAAGAGGTCGCGTCGAAGCGTGAATCCCTCGCTCGCATGCTGGGATCTGACTTTCGTGACAAGTGGTCGCGGCGCGCGGTGTTGCTGGCCGCCGATCACGATGCCGCCGGGCTGCTGGCCTGGGCGTGGTCGGCCGCGGAACTGCAAGAGGCCGTCGACACCGCAGCGCGACAGGAGACTCTCCAGGCGCTGGCCTACGCCGCGGCATCCTCTGGCGAACCAGTGCCGCAGGAGTCGCTGCGGAGATGGCTGAGTTCTACCGAGTGGACCGCAAGTCGCTCCGCGGACATCGCCGCCGTGGTGCGGGGACTGACCGAATCGTGGCAGCGACACTCCGCTTCGCAGCTCTCTGCCGACGCCATGCAGCCGCCCCTGGCCGCCTGGGACCGGGTTGACTCCGAGACGTTGGCGATCGCGCTGCTGGATCTGACGCGCGTCCTGCAGGTCGCGCCGCCGGAGGGGCTCCTCGGTCGCCTCGTCTCGGCGCGTGCGCTGCTCGCCGAGGAGGCCGAGGGCGACACCGCACCACGCGACGTGACCATGGAGCAGAAGCTGGCAAGCATTGAACTGCTGGCTCGCGTTCCCGCCAAAGAAACGCAGCAGCTGCTGCTGAAGCTGCTGCAGCGTCCCGAGCCGCTGGAGGTTCAGCGAGCCGCCGTCCTCGCCCTCCGACGCCTGCGTGATCCGGAAGCAGGGCAGCACCTGGTGGCCGCGTGGCATAACCTTTCCCCACGTCTGCGTCCCGACGTGATCCAACTGCTGCTTGGCAACCGCAAGTACCATGACGCGGTCCTGACCGCGATGGAATCCAAGGCCATTCGTTTCAGCGAGTTGAACCTGGACCTCGAGCAGCGTCGCACGCTGCTGCGGGACGACGACGCAACGATCGCGGCTCGCGCGGCGAAACTGTTCGGCGATGAGGAGTACAGCAACCGCAAGGCGATCGTGGGCGACTGGCTCAAACGCTTGCCGGCAGACGGCGATCCGCGGGCGGGGCAGCAGGTATTCACCAGCAAGTGCGCGACCTGTCATCAGGTGCGGGGCCTGGGCCATCAGGTTGGCCCCGACT
>CAZUJM010000232.1:4144-5902 GCA_964620405.1 uncultured Pirellulaceae bacterium
TCTGCTGTCGCACATTCTCGACCCCAACATGGCGATCAACCCCAACTATGTTTCGTGCGTGGTGGAGACGGAAGACGGGGAACTGATTAATGGCCTGCTGGCATCGGAGGCTCCGGATTCGGTGACGCTGCTGCAGCCGGAGGCGAAGAGCGTGACGGTGCCTCGCGCACGCATCAGCCAGATGCGGACGCTGGAAACATCGCTGATGCCCGAAGGCCTGGAGAAAGACCTTAGCCCCGAACAGCTTCGATCGCTGATCGCGTTCCTGCAGGCAAGGGAACTCCAGCAGTGACTCTCCGGACCGCCGCGGCAGTCGGCGTGGACGAACCGCGGGGACCCGATCCTCTTGGTTCGATTGCTGCCCCGGCGTGGCGGTCGCTCGGAAACGCCTGCATCGGCCCCTTTGTTGCTTCATGGTGCCAATGGCTAGAATGGTCGTCTCGCCGCGCTGCAAAGCGTGCAGCCGCGTGGCGGGCAGGCGTTGTTCGGGGCGGACCATCGAATCGTTTCAGGAAGCACCCATGATCGGAGTGGAAGCCGCACTGGAGGTCTTGGCCGAGGCCGGGATCACGCGGCTGTTTGGAAATCCGGGAACGACGGAACTGCCGTTGAACGTGGCCGCCCTGCGCGATCCTCGGTTCCAGTATGTCTTCGGAATCCACGAGATTCCTGTCATGGCGATGGCCGACGGATTTTCCCTGGCCTCGCGGCAGCCCTCGTTCGTCAACCTGCATGTCGCCTGTGGCCTGGGCAACGCCATGGGCATGCTCTTCAACGCGTCGGTGGAAGGCACGCCGCTGGTGGTTACGACCGGCGACCAGGACCGACGCCTGGAGGTCGGGGATCCGGTGTTGGCGGGTGACATGGTCGCGATGGCGAAACCCTTGACCAAGTGGGCAAGGCGAGTGGAACGTGTCGAGGACCTTCCCGACCTGCTCCGTCAGGCGATCCAGGTCGCGATGACCCCGCCGACCGGGCCTGTCTTCCTCGCCCTGCCGCTTGACATCCAGATGGAACTGGCCGATCACCTGAGCGACCTGCGTGGCCCATGCCTTCCGGACACGCGTGTGCGACCATCGTGCGATGCGGTCGATGCGGCGGCTCGCGTCCTGGCGGGTGCGAGGAAGCCGTTGATCTTGGCTGGCAGCCGCGTGACCGACGCCAGCGCGACGGACGAACTGGCGCTGTTGGCCGAGGCGTGGGGAGCGGCCGTGCACAGCGAATCGACTCCCTCGCACGGCCGCCTGCCCATCGCGCCCGCACATCCGCTCTGCTTCGGTCCTCTCTCCCCGTGGGCTCCGGAAGTCCAGAAACAACTGGCCGACCATGACGTGATCTTGGCGGTCGGCATGAATGTGTTTCGCTGGTACATCCATCAGCCGGTCGACCAGGTGCTTCCCCCCGGTTCGCGACTGGTTCACCTCGACTGCCTGCCCGAGGAGATTGGCAAGAGTCACGCAGTGGACGCCGCGGTGGTGGGCGACGTGCGCGAATCCCTGCGCGACCTGCTTGTGCGCCTGCGTGAAACCATGACGCCCGAGGAGCGTTCCGCGGCGGCCGTCCGGTTGGAGCACCTGGGGCAGCACCAAAGTCATCAGCGAGCCGCGTTGCGGGATGAACTGGAGCAGGCGAGCCGCCAGTCCCCGATGGGCGCGAAGGCCCTGATGCACAGTTTGATTCGCGTACTGCCCGACGATGTCGCGGTGGTCGAGGAAGCGATCACGACGCACCACCACCTGCTGGAGCGAACCGGCGCGC
>CAZUJM010000232.1:5912-9873 GCA_964620405.1 uncultured Pirellulaceae bacterium
CAATTTCAGATTTTTCGAGTCCGAAAACGACGCGGCGCTGGGCTGGGGACGTGGGTGCGCCCTGGGCGTCAAACTCGCTTGGCCCGATCGCCCTGCCCTGGCGTTGCTCGGAGACGGCGCGAGCCTCTACGGTATCCAAGGCCTCTGGTCGGCGGCCCACCATCAGATCCCGGTCACCTTCGTGATCGCCAACAATGGCCAGTACCGAATCCTCAAACAGTGCGGTGACCTGCTCGACCTGCGCGAGCTGCACGACCCGCGCTGTCCCGGCGTCAACTTGGTGCAGCCAGCCGTCGACTTCGTGAAGCTGTCCGAGTCGCTAGGGGTGGAAGCGGTGCGCGTGGAGACACCGGATGCGGTGAGCGACGAGGTCGCGACTTCGTTGCGAAGCAACCGGCCTCGGCTGATTGAAGTGCCCATCGCTGGGGATTAGACGACGAGTGGAGCGTGTACGTGTACTTTCTCCTTCCACGAATCCTAGCCGCAGGTCGGACCCGACGTCTCTTCGACTCGCGGCAGCCCCCCTGGCACGGTAGCGCGCTCACGGTTCGTTCCGAAGACGCGTGCGCGCCGCCGAAGCTCAAGGCTCGTCTGTTGCCCTTGCTGGTCTGGGCGATCGCGTCCTGCTCCTTGCTGCCATCGGCCGTGGCGACCGAAGCAGGCGAACCGGTGCTCGCCCGCCGCATGGAGTCGTCGCACCTGCCGAATCTCCTGCAGATCCACCAGCGCGTCTACTCGGGCGGACTTCCCGAGGGTCGCGAGGCGTTCGCTGAGCTGCGGCGTCGAGGCGTACGCACTCTCATCAGCGTGGATGGTGCGGTACCCGACGTGACGCTGGCGGGCGAATTCGGGCTGCGTTATGTGCATCTGCCGCACGGATATGACGGAATCCCTGCGGAACGCCGCCAGCAGTTGGCGCGCGCCATCCACTCGCTCCCGGGCCCCATCTACGTGCACTGCCACCATGGCAAGCATCGCAGCCCGGCCGCCGCGGCTGCCGGATGCGTGGGTGCTGGACTGCTGCGCCCCGAGGCGGTGACGCAGGTTCTTGCCCTGGCGGGAACGCACACGGGCTACACCGGCCTCTTTCGTGACGCCAGGGCCAGCCAGCCTCTGGCGGCGAACGACCTGGAGTCGTGGCCCGATGAGTTCGTACCCATCGCGGAACTGCCCGCGATGACGGAGGCAATGGTAGCGATCGAGCACCGCTTCGACCAGGTTCGGCGTCAGTTGCGGGTGCTCCCGGTGGCTTCGCCATCGGAGGGATCACCCCCGGGCGGGACGCTGCGGGAGGCGGAGCAGGAAAGCCTGCTGCTCTGGGAGCACTACCGGGAACTGGCTCGCATGGACGATCCGCGAGTCCGCGAACCGTCGTTCGCAATCTGGCTCCGGGATGGCGAACTGCTGGCCGGGCAGTTGCACCTTGCAGTCCAAGACGTCGTCAAGGACGGTTCAGCCACGTCGCGCGTCGGAGAGGCAGCCGAAGAGATCCAGCGGCGGCTGACGCGCATGGAGAGTAACTGCAGGGCCTGTCATCGCCAGTACCGCGACACCCCCAGGTAGCCCGGGTGTCGATCACGGATTCGCCCTGGCGGCTTCGTGCTCATCCGCCGGACCGATCCTCCCGTGGGTTCAGCGAACCCCTTCTTCGTCAATGGCGTCCATGGCCCGCTTGAATCGTCGGTGAGCTTGCTTCATTCGCGTCCATCGAGTGACACACTCTGCAAGGCACAGCGCGGCCCCATAGGTCCGCACGCGATGGCGAAAGCGAAGGTGGCGCGACTGCAACTCCAGCCGGCATTCGTCCCAGGCGCTGAGTCGCAGTTCGGGATGCTGGCTGCGTTCGTATCCGTAGTGGTCAAGCAGCGAACCGACGCGGGCCTCCACGATCTGCACGTCCAGCGGCTTCATGCGCCGCCTCCATTGGAACGCCAGGTTTTGGTCCGGAAGCTTGTAGGTGGATCGTTCGGGATAGGTGAGCATCCGATCCGAATAGGCGATGCCCAGGAAGTCACAGAGGCGCCGCAGTTCCTCCGCGGCCGACTTGACGAGATCCTCGTAGCGAACCTGCACGTACTGATCCGGTCGCAAGCGTGCCCGCAACTGGCACCATTCCTGGTGGGCCCGCGCCCACCAGTCAGCAGCTCGATAGACATTCCCGGCCCAACCGAAACCGACCACCGACTGCGCGACGTCGCGCCCGTCACGGACGAGGTAGATGTAACGAGCTTCGGGCCAGAGATGGGGCAGGCGGTGGAAGTTACGATGGACGGTGGCGCCGATGAGTTCCTTGGTGCCTTGCTGCTGTTTCAGGAAGTCTGCCACCAGTTCCGGATAAGGCAGCGAAGGATTGATACGGACCTGGCTGTGAAGGGCCACCCGGTCCTGGCGGATGTAGTCGTGGTACTCTCGCAGCTCGGGCCAGTCCCCTTGATCCGACACGCGATCCACGATGAACTCGGACTCCCGCGCGAACGCGAGCTGCGGATGGTGATCGAGCATGAGGCGCAGCAGGGTACTTCCCGATCGCTCGCTGCCTACGAGAAAGATCGGCGCGGCAGCGGCGGCTCCTTGTCTGCTGTCACCCGTCAGTTCCCACATGGCGTCGCCATCGTGTGCCACCATTCGCGTTGCCAAGCCTGAGGATCTGGGAATGTCCGACACAGCGTTCTCCCCAACGTCTTGCGTGGCCCTGCGCACGCACCAAGCCATTACCGCGGAACGACTTCATGAAGGCTCCAGCCCCCGGCCGCATCCTCATGGTCGGCCATCCAAAGCGGCAGATCTGGTCAAGTCGAGTCAACCGGTAAACCGAATCTGTTTCTGAGGTGACGGGTCGCGGCTGACATGAATGCACTGCCGCGCCACCATCGCCTCCACTTCTGTCCAACGGTAGTTCAACTCAATGACCAGTCAATGAACGCTTCCATGCGTGCAGCCTCCTTGCGGCTCTCCCTTCCGACCTGACCCCATGTGACCGCGGGCTGCTTCTCGCGATCGTGCAGGACCTTCGTTCATGGCGTTCCATCGTGGCAGAGAATACCGAGTGACGCTGGCGGGGCCGCTGTTGCGTAAACGCAACCTCCGGGGCGTGAGCCGGATGGTCTTAGCCGTCTGCCTGCTAGGCCTGCTGCTGCCCACCGGCTGTTCGCGTAAGTATTATCGCACCCAGGCAGATGAGGAAGTCTACGGGCTCGTCAAGCAGTCGGTGGTCCACAACCACTCGGAACTGGTCGACTACTCGATCGCCGTCGATCCCCGATCTCGGCTTTACGACCCGACCGACCCCGACCGGCCTCCGATGCCCCCCGACGATCCGGCCGCCCACGAGCTGATGCACTACGTGGACGGCAAGAAGGGCTATCCCCACTGGCACGACCATGGTGACATCCCCTACGTCGATTCGGGCAACTGGAAGCAGTACCTGCCCCGGGAGAACGAGGACGACCTGGTGGTCGACCTACCCACGGCCGTGCAGTTGGCCCGCACGCATTCGCGCGAGTATCAGCGGGAACTGGAAGACCTGTACCTTTCGGCCCTCGACGTGACCTTCGAACGTTTTCGATTCGATGCGCAATTCTTCGGAGGCAACGACACCTTCTTCACCGCGGACGGCCCGGTGCGAGCAGGCGGCGTGGCGTCCAGCACCCTAGTGAACGATTCCCCGTTGGGCGTGCGTCGACTGTTCACGACGGGCGGCCAGATGACGGCCGACATCGCCAACTCGATCGTCTGGCAGTTTTCCGGCAACGACACCCAGGTCTCCACGTCGCTGATCGATTTCACCCTGATCCAGCCGCTGCTTCGCGCCGGCGGCCGCGCGCGGGTGATGGAGACCCTGACGCTTTCAGAACGCACGCTGCTGTCGAACATCCGCCAGATGGAACAGTACCAGCTGGGCTTTTACAATCGCATCGTCACGGGAGAAGGCCCCGGGCCCGGCCCCAGCCGCTGTCGTCGA
>CAZUJM010000233.1:0-1851 GCA_964620405.1 uncultured Pirellulaceae bacterium
GTGTTCTCGGTGGGAGCGGGCCGCGGGTCGCCCGAAAGCGTGCCCGGCGGAATCTGCGTGGTGTTGATGCTGCGATCGATCTGGTCGCCCGCCCTCGCCACGTTCGTCCAGAACAGGACCGAATAGCCGGTCACGAACGAGAGGTTCCACGGCAGGCGACGGCGAAGCGTCACACCGCCTTCGGTGATCGTGCTGAACTGGCTGTCTTCCCACGTGCCGATGTTCGTCCGCTGCGCCAGCAGTCCCGCGGGCTGCGTGCTGCTCTCGCCCGTTGGCACCGTGGTCTTGGTCTGGCCCGAAATGGTGGACTCCGCTTGCGTGTTGCCCAACGCGATCTTGCCGGCGAGTTCCAGGGACCAGATCGGACTGCGGCAAGGTGTCAGCCGCAGGCCCAGCTGGCCGCCGTGGAAGCTGTTGTCGGTGCCGAACTGCTCGTTGAGGTCGATCTTCGTATTCTGCGTCGGACCGGATAGCGAGGTGGTGGATTCGCGGAAGGACAGCGAGTCCTGGAGCGAAGCGTAGCGATAACCGAGCGAGATATCGAGCATGTCGTGATAGGCCAGTGGTGCTTGGTGGCGCAGCAGCACCTCGAACGTCTGGAAGTCGCTGGATGCCTCCACGCCGATCGTGCCGTCGACAAGGCCAGGGTAAGCGATCAGCCGCGCGTCCTCTTCGTTGGCGGGCAAGTTGATGAAGGGACGGCCAAGGATCGACCGGTCGTCCTCCGACTCGCTGTACGAGACGCTCTCGCTGCCCAGCGTGAGGTAGGTGAACTCCAACGCGTGCTCGTGGCACTCATCAAGCCACCAGCCCAGGTGGAACTGGACGCCCGATCGCGATTCGTCCAGCAGGCTGCCGTCGCCGAACCGCACGCTGGTCGCGGGATCGCCAAGAACTCCGGCGCGATCCTGCGGGATGCCCGACCGACTGCTGGTCACCAGCGGCGGGGTGTCCATGCCCTTGGTCCACCACAGCAGGTAGTCCGCGCCGCCAAAGAGTCGCGGCACCGGGTAACACGACGCGGGGGCACAAGCCAAGTGCTCGCCCGGCGCACCGTGCACGAACGCATCGAAAACAAGGGCCTCCGGAACCGCTTCCGCCAATTGCGACTCGGGCGTGAAGTCGGCCGGCTGGACGCCGCCGTCGTGGGGCAGGGCCATCTCCTCGGCCATGTCCTGGGCCGTCATGACCTCCTCCACCGGCGGAGCCACATTGACCGCGTTTTGCTGGTGTCGCGGCACAAAACCGATGTACCGCCCCTGGTAGACGCCGCCCGATACGGCGCGGTGGGCGGGATACTGGGCCAGCACCGGACTGCCTTGGCTGATGAACCATGTGAGCAAGCAGGCCGTGCAGTTCAGGCCTCGGGAGAGCAATCGACTGCGTGCCATTCGGAAGTCCTTTCCCTGGTCCCATCCATCGCCGGACGTACCGACAAAGTCAGCGAAGTTTCTCGCAGCGTCTTCATCGGTAAAGTCGGTCGCAATCGTTAAATCTTTCCAGGGATAGGTCGCCGAACGGCCCGGCTGTGGCTCTCTCGAAGTTTTCTATGTCTCCAGTCTTGCCTGCGTGAATGGGGGACGGATCGCAGTGCTGCCATAGCCGGCTCGCGATAAGCCAGTCAGTGGTCGGTCCTTCGCGGAGTCAACGATCGCGCGAAGAATGAAGCATGGCGTACGACCTGGGGTCGCGTGGACACGCTTCCAGCCTGCAACGCAGGGCCATCAAGTCCGCGATCTGCCTCGGCTTGGTCTACAGTCTTGGGCGGCTCGTCGGAACGGCTGGACTACCTTGGATTTGCTGGATGCCGCTAGCGACGACATCAGCTGTCGGCGGCCTCTGCATCCTTGA
>CAZUJM010000233.1:1899-8561 GCA_964620405.1 uncultured Pirellulaceae bacterium
TAACCGATCGGAGACACGCCCTGCCAACGCTTGAACGCGTTCGTGAAACTCGACGGCGACTCGTAGCCCACCGCCGTGGCGATCTGCTTGATGCCCAGGTTCGACTCGCACAGCAGCTCGCAGGCCCGCTGCATGCGGACTTCGGTCAGGTACTGCAGCGGCGGCTGGCCGACGACTTCGCGGAACCTCGCGGAGAACGCGGAACGCGACATGTGGATCCAGCGAGCCAGGCTGGTGACGGTCCAGGGCTTGCCCAGTTCCGCATGCAACAATCCGACCACCAGTCGGATGGCGGGGTCGGCCGTGTTGGAGCCCGCGCCGTTGCTCCCGTTTTCGCCGGTTGACGACGGGGATGCGACCAGTTCGGAGAGGCGGCTGCGGATGGTCTGGTGAAACAGGGTTCGCATCAGTTGCCGCACGATCGCTTCCCAGCCTGGCTGCCGCATCTGCAGCTCGCGCGAAATCAGACTGATCAACTGCTCCCACTCCAGCGGCATGCCGGCGGCGTTGCCGGGCAGGTGGATGGCGGCCGGCAGTCGGCCCTGCAGCGGGTTGAAACCCAGTTCCTGGATCGGCAGCTGGCCATACAGGAACGAAGCGGTGGCCCCGGGAACCGGCGCGCCGTAGGCGGCCACGTCGCTCGGTATCGAACTCGGCAGGCTCGCGGCGTGCTCGAACGGCACGTCGCGGGAGGTCGGCACGTCCCGCAGACTGTGGCCGCTCGCTCCGGGTAACAGCATCACGTCGCCCGCCTTGAGAAGCAGCGGGCTCTGGTAAAGGGGCGAGATCAGGTAGCCGCTACCCTCACGGCACACGTAGAAACTGATGCGACCCTCGGGGACCGAGAGACCCCAAGGAGCCTGCAACTGGATGCCTCCGGCCCGCCACAGCGGCCAGGAAAGACTAGCCAGTGTGAAGCTCAGCTCATCAATGGCGGGCTTGCTTGTCGGGGAAGCGTTCACATGCCGGGAATTGGGCTCCCAGCTGGCCCCGGTGGACGAGGCGAGGTCCGAGCAGTTCATGCTTTTAAGCTCACGGGTGGTCGCACTGGTCATGGTTTGAACAGAGACGTCGTTCCGGCAGGGACGCGTAAGGCGGGCTTGTTCGGAGGGATGGCGTCTGCGGAATTGCGCAGGGAAGGACGTTTTTTGCTGCGGATAATTCAACACCTGTCGCGTAATCAGGTGTCGGAAGTTTCCAGTGAACGGCCGTTTGAATATGGTTCGCTGACAAATGGGTATGTCAAAACCCTGTCTTGATGCGAACGTCCTGCTACGATGAACGGCTGGTCACCCGAGTGGCTGTAAATTTTAGGGATCGAAGGGGTGAAGTCATGTTGAGGATGTGGAACCTGCTTTGGGGTGAACGGTCGGGCACTCGTCGGCTTCGCCGGTTGGCTCGTGTTCAAAAACTGAACGCGGTCGAGGGCTTGGAGCGGCGGTGCGTGTTGGCCGGCGACGTGGCCGCGCTCGCGGGAGACTGCGACGGAAACGGGGCATTCGACTCGTCCGATCTGGTCTTGGTGTTCCAGCGAGGCAAGTTCGAATCCGATGCCGATGCCCGCTGGTCGGATGGCGACTGGAACGGCGACGGCAAGTTCAACACGTCGGACCTGGTGCGGGCGTTCCAGACCGGACGCTACGGGATCGGGTCGGGCATGAGTCCGTTGCGGGCCGATGCCACCGACGCCACGGGATCCAGCGAGGACGCGTCCTCGACGCCGGCCGCGGAGAACGTCTCGGACAGCGTCTCGGACGCCGGAAAGACGCGGCATGCGGGGCACGAAGACGGAGCGATGAAGGAAGCTTTCTTCTCGCACCTGCTGCAGCAAGGCGCTCCCCAGGTTCAGCAGATCGTGGATTCGCTGAAGAAGGCCCTGGCCGACGGAGTGGACCTGCCCGGCGACATGACGGCGGACGACGTGACCTCGCTGGTGGATGACCTGAGCGAGGCCCTGAAGAACGACGCCAAGGAGACGATCCGCAGCCTGCTCGAGAAGCTGCACGCGGAGCGGGCCGAGGACCACTTCGAGAATGTCCTCAATCACTTGACGGAGGAACTCGCCTCGGGCGAACTGCCCGAAGGGGTCACGAAGGATCAGTTGCAGAAGGCCGTGGATGGCCTGAAGGAAGCCCTGGCAGCGGACGATCTGAAGTCCGCTGGCGAAATTCTGAAGGGCCTTGGTGAATGGCAGCATGAGGGCCACGGCGATGGCGATCACCACGGCGACGGTGAGATCCGTCAGGAATTGATCGATCGCATGACCACGGGGATCAAGGCCCAGGTGGAGAAGCTGCAGTCGATGCTCGACGCGGGGAACCTGCCGGGCGGCTTGACGCAGGAGGCAGTGCAGACGGCGCTAACCGGTGTGACGGCGGCCCTGGAAGCCCAGGACCTGGAGGCGGCTCGCAAGATCCTCGGCGACCTGTTCCAGTCGATGGCTGGCAACCAGCAGGAGCAGACGCTGTTGGATCGGATGACGGTCGCGATCAAGGCACAACTGGAGGGTCTCCAGAAGGCTGCTGACGCGGGCAAACTGCCGGCGGGAGTGACTTCGGAGGCCGTGAGTGCGGCGATCGAGGAAGCAACGAAGGCTCTGGAGTCGAAGGACGTCCAGGGTGCTCGTCAGATCCTCGTGAACCTGCTGAAACCAGCGGTGAACAACGACACGCCCGCGCCGCCGACTCCGCCCGTGGTCCCCTTGCCGGTGGCTCCGATCCCGCTGCCGATCCCGCTGCCTAAGCCGCCGGTGAACCTGCCGGCCCAGGTGACGAACGTGGGGGCTCGGATTGCCAACGTCGCGAAGTCGTTCTTCGGTCGCTAAGTTGGGGGGCAGCACGGCCGTCCGTGCAGCGCCTTAAACGCTGAACTCGATCGCTCAAATCCAAGCATCTCCGGTCTGGCGCCCCTCGCCGCCGGAGGTTGCCTGTTTCACCGCAGCCGCCTCGTTCGCAGTCTCCTTTCCTGCGGCCGGGGCGGCTGTTTTTTTTGCGCCTCGCCAAGAGGTCCTCGATTGTCTCGAATTCGGAGCAGGAAGTCTCCGTCGACGCGTGGGGGTTACTCCTCGAACGGCGTCCCGTCGAGATCGCTCGCCGAGCAGCCCGGCCGCGTTGTTCGGCGTGACAGGATCTTGTCACGTCTTGCGGCTTTTTGTTGGAAATCGGCACGGTTTGGCGGATAATCGGCGGCCTTCCGGCCTGCGAATGAAGACGTGGTGCTGGGAGGCGGGCGGAAAAAGATCGGGAGCGGGTTCAAGACGCGAGGCACTGGCGACCATGAGGCGAAACCGGAAGAATCGTAATGGATTGGAGTCCCTGGAGACGCGGCAGGTGATGGATGCCACGCTGGTCTTCAACGAGTTGATGTACAACTCGCCGGACAACAGTGAGGCGCGGGAGTTCGTCGAGTTCCACAATCAGCTGGGGGTGGACTTGGATGTGTCGGACTGGCGCGTGGCCGATGGGATCAGCTACCGCTTTCCGGTGGGCACGATCGTTCCCGCGGGCGGTTACCTCGTCGTGGCGAAGGACCCAGCGATGATGGCCCCGATCGTGGGGCAGCCGGTGTTGGGGCCGTTTGAGGGGCGTCTGTCGAATTCCGGAGAGCGTCTGGAACTGCGCGATCGCAACCAGCGGTTGATGGACGTGATCGAGTATGGCGATCGCACGCCGTGGCCGGTGGAGGCGGACGGCGTGGGAGCGTCGTTGGCGAAGCGGCAGCGCCTGACACGCAGCGACGAGCCGGGGCATTGGGTATCGAGTATCTTGGTGGGCGGAACGCCGGGGCGGGCGAACTTCAGCGACCAGACCCCGGCGGTGCCTCCGGTCGATCTTCGTCCCGAGAGCATCCAGGTGGTCATCAACGAAGTGGCCGCGTTGGGCGCGGCGGACTTCTTCGTCGAGTTGGCCAACCGCAGTCCGCAGCCGCAGGATCTCTCCGGCATGCGTCTGGTCTCCGGCGGCAAGGTGGTCTACACCTTCCCGGCGGGTTCGACGCTGAACGGCTCGGGGCTGGTCTCGATCTCCACCAGCGGGCAGGGGCTGCCCGCCAACCTGGAATGGGTCGCGCTGGCTTCGGCGGACGGGAACCAGCTGCTGGATGCCGTCGCCACCAGCCAGAAGGCGCAGGGGCGTTATCCGGATGATCGCAGTCCGTTCCTGAACGAACAGGCCGCGACTCCCGGCCGCCCCAACACGGTCGCGCTGCAGGATGCGGTGGTGATCAACGAGATCATGTACAACCATCGCCCGGAGGCGGCGAAGGCGGCGATTCCGCCGGCGCTGGAGCGAACGGCGGTAGTCGCGCTCAACGGTACCTGGCGTTACAACGAGTCGGGCGAGGCGCTGCCATTGGGCTGGGAAAAGTCGTCGCACGCGCTGGGCGGCAGCTGGAAAACTGGTCCGGGCCTGTTCGGGTTCGAGACCAATCCCGTGGTGCCTCCGGGGATTGGCACAACGTTTGTCGACCCGATCACGACCGGCATCATCACCTACTATTTCGAGACCGATTTCCAGGTGACGGCCGAACAGTTGGCAGGCGGCGCGCAGCTGTTCCTGCGGCATGTGGTCGACGACGGCGCGGTGTTCTACTTGAACGGAGTGGAACTGACTCGCTTCAACATGCCGGCCGGTCCGGTGGACAGCACGACGGTGGCGACCACGACGATCAACAACGCCACCGGCAGCGATCCGATCGCCGTACCCGCCGCGGCGCTCGTTGCGGGAACGAATCGCCTGTCGGTCGAAGTGCACCAGCGGACCGCGGGCAGCAATGACGTCCTGTTTGGAGCCGAGTTGAGCGTGGCGCGGCAGGTGGACAACGGCACGCCCGCCGAGCCGTTCCTGGAGAATCCCGAGGAGTGGATCGAACTTTACAACCGATCCTCTCGCGCGGTGGACTTGGGCGGTTGGAAGTTTGACCAGGGCGTGGACTACGAGTTCGCGGCGGGCACGGTGATCGGCCCGGGCGAATACCTGGTGGTTGCTCGCGACGCGGACGCGCTCCGCGCCAATCGGCCAGCAATCGCTCCGCGCGTGCTGGCCAGTTACGACGGGCAGCTCAGCAATGGTGGCGAGCGGTTGCGGCTGCTGGATGCGAATGGCAATCCGGCCGACGAACTGCGTTACTATGAGGATGGCCAGTGGCCTGCCGCGGCCGATGGAGAAGGCTCCAGCCTGGAACTGCGCGATCCGCTTGCCGACAACGCCAACGGCAATGCCTGGGCGGCCAGCGAGGAGTCGCATCGCGCGGCCTGGCAGACGTATTCCTACCGCGGCGTCGCCGCCCGCAGTTCGCTGGGCCCCGACGGGCGTTGGCAGGAGTTCGTGCTCGGCATGCTGGATGACGGCGAAGTGCTGCTGGACGACATCCAGGTGATCCAGGATCCGGGCGGACAGGCGATCAACCTGATCCAGAATGGCACCTTCGAGGCGGACGTGGTGGGCGAGACGCCCGCGAAATGGCGGGCGATCGGCAACCATCGCCAGAGTCCCGTGGTGGTCGATCCCGACAATCCGGCCAACAAGGCCTGGAAGCTCGTGGCCACCGGCGCGACCGAGCACATGCACAACCATGCCGAGACGACGCTCAAGATCGGCGACGCCATCGCCACGATCCAGAACGGCACGGAGTATGAGATTCGGTATCGCGCGAAATGGATGACGGGCTCCAACCTGCTGCATTCGCGTCTCTACTTCAACCGCCTGGCGCGCACGACGCCGCTGCAGCAGCCCGACCGCCATGGAACTCCGGGCGAAGTAAACAGCACGCGCGCGGCCAATATCGGGCCGGTCTACGAGCACCTGATCCATGCGCCCGTGGTGCCGGAGGAGAACCAGCCGGTCACCGTATCGGTGGACATCATGGATCCGCAGCGGATCGCTGCGGCGACCGTCTGGTATTCGGTCGAGGGGGGCGCGTGGCAGCAGGTGCCGATGACCTTCGCGGGCGGCGATCGTTACCAGGGCGTCATTCCTGGCCAGGCGGCCGCGCGCGTCGTGCAGTTCTATGTCGAAGCGCGGGATGGAAACGGCGCGGTCTCGACCTTCCCGCAGCGAGGCCAGGATTCCCGTGCGCTCTACAAGGTCCAGGACGGGCTCACCAGTTCGACCGGCATCCACAACCTGCGGCTGGTGGTCACGCCCGCCGATGGCAACTTCCTGCATACCGACGTCGAACTGATGGGGAACGGCGGCGTCGGGGCCACGGTGATCTACAACGAGAGCCAGGTCTACTACGACGTCAACCTTCGCACCAGCGGCAGCCAGCGCGCCCGGCCCTACCAGCCGCGCTTGAGCTTCGCGATCGGCTTCCACAGCGACCAGCAGTTTCGCGATGTCTACAGCAGCATCACGCTCGACCGGTCCGAAAGCGTCGGCTACGGCCAACGCGAACACATCTACCACCATGCCATGAACCGCGTCGGCGGGCTGCCCACCGAGTACCACGATCTGTTCCATATCATCACGCCGAAGCGGGAGCATACGGGCGGAGCCGAGGCGCAACTGGCCCGCGCCGGACGCGCAGCCTCGCTCGGGCTGCTGGCGGCGGGGCTGGCGCATGATGTGAAGAATCTGGTGCAGGCCGTGCGCAGCGGCGCGCGCGTGATGGAACAGACCGCTGGCGCGCCAAAGGAGGTGAGGCGCTGTGCGCGGCTGCTGGCG
>CAZUJM010000233.1:8571-9837 GCA_964620405.1 uncultured Pirellulaceae bacterium
GTACGAGCTGACCTACTATCCGACGACGACCAAGGGTGGCGATCCTGAGGGACGGAAGCTGCCGCAGCCGGACGATGTCGCGGGCGTGAACATCCGCCACCTGGGGCCCAACAAGGAGGACTACCGCTGGGCCTTCCTGAATAAGAACAACCGCCAGCAGGACGACTACTCGAAGCTGATCGAGTTCACGAAGGTGATGTCGTTGCCGACGACGGAATTCGCCGCGCAGGCCTCCACGGTGCTGGATGTCGACCAGTGGCTGCGCGCGTTCGCCTTCGGCGTCATGACCGGACACGGCGACAACTATCTCAGCGACGGCGCCCAGCACAACCTGCAGATGTACGTGCGTCCCACGGATGGACGCGTGCTGCTGTTCCCGCACGACCTCGATGCGTTCTTCGATCCCAATCGACCGCTGATCGGCAACGAAGACCTGCGACGCCTGCTCCGTGATCCCACCAACTCGCACATGTATTACGGTCATGTGAACGACATGATCGAGACCGCCTTCAACGGCGAATACATGAAGCGATGGACCGACTACTGGAAGACGCTGCTGCCCGCGCAGAACTTTGCGCAGCACCAGGCCGACCTGGTGCGCCGCACTAGCGTGGCCTCGGCGTCCCTGCTGCGGACGGCGCCCAAGGTGGACTTCGCGCTCACGGCCGCCCCCGCCACCGTCGACACGCCCTTCGCGCTCCTCAACGGCACCGGCTGGGTGAACGTCCGCGAGATCCGGCTGGCACGCAGCAACCAACCGCTCCGCGTCCAGTGGACCAGCAACACCGCCTGGCAGGTCGAAGTGCCGCTGACGCCGGGGCCGAACGCCATCCAACTGGACGCTTATGATTTCCAGGGCAAACCGATCGGTTCAGTGAAGGCGGATGTCACCACGACCGCGACCATGGACCTGAAGAAGGCGCTGCGGATCACGGAGGTGAACTACCATCCGTCCGATCCGACGCGCGAGGAACTGACAGCCCTGCCCAGCGCGACAAGCAGCAGCTTTGAATTCATCGAACTGACGAACGTCAGCGCCCTGCCGATCAACCTGCTCGGGACGCAGTTCGCCGCAGGTATCTCCTATGGGTTCCCGTCGACCGAACTGGCACCGGGCGAATCCGCCGTGCTGGTTAGCCGCGTCGACGCCTTCCGCTTGCGGTACGGTTCCTCCACGCGAATCCTCGGCGACTTCGGCGACAAGACGCTCAGCGACTCCGGCGAGCAGATCACGCTGTACAGTCCGTTCCACGAACTGCTGGCCAG
>CAZUJM010000234.1:0-9777 GCA_964620405.1 uncultured Pirellulaceae bacterium
AAATGGGGGACGCCCGACCTGCAGGCCGACAGCGGCATCTTCTTCCACGCGGAGCCAGACGATCGCCTGTGGGCCGCTTCCTTGGAGGTGCAGATGCGGGCCGGAGCGACCGGTGAGCTGTGCCTGATCGGCAAGGGATCGCATCTCGACGCGCGCGGCAAGACCTGGGACAGCGGATGCATTCCCCGCCCCATGCGCGACGGCGCCGTGGTGGAGGTCGAGAAGCCCAAGACGATGTGGAACCGCATCGAACTGGAGTGTCGTGGCAAGGACGTGCGGCTCACCATCAACGGCCAGCGCGTCCTTGATGGCTCACAGGCACACGCCCAAGCCGGCCGCATCTACTTCCAGTCGTTCACCGGCGAACTCATCTACCGCAAGATCGCGTTCTACCCGCTGCAGCCCTGAGGCGCGTCGCCATCGAGCGTGGGGCGATCCGCGGCGCGAAACCCTGCGTCGTTCCACCCGCGGTAGATCACCTGGCTCGGACGACCGTGAAGGCGCCCCTCCAGCCCCTGCTGGATCGCTTCGGCATAGGCCTCCAGCGCCCCGTCGAACGCCTCCACCGTGCGGCGGATGTCCTCGTCGGAGTGCGAGTAGCTGACGACCAGCGAGGGCGCCAGCACGCCCCGCGCGATGAGTTCCTGCAGCAGCAGCGTGCGATACCCCTGACAGGCCTTGCCCTCAGGATTTTTCGTGCCGAACACGAAATTGCTCCGTTGGCCGAACACCTGCACATACGACTCCAGTCCGTGCCGTCGCACCACGCGGCGGATTCCCTCGGCCAGCACCTCTCCCTGCCTGTGCATCGTCGCGATCACTGGCTCGTTCTGATAGACGCGCATCGTCGCGATCGCAGCGGCCAGCGCATGGGTCTCCGCTCCGTGTGTCGTCGAAAGCAGGAACACCCGCTCCCGGTCGTGGTACAGCCCCGCGACTTCCATCCACTTCCGCTTGCCCACCAGGGCGGAGACGGAAAAGCCGTTCGCGAGCCCCTTGCCGAAGCAGGACAGGTCGGGCTCAATGTCGTAGACCCGCTGGGCACCGCCATTGTCCCAGCGAAAGCCCGTGATCATCTCGTCGAGCACGAACAGGCAGCCATGAGCTTCGCACAAGTCGCGAACGCGATGCAGGAAATGGTCGCGCGGATCCTCATACTTTGCAGGCTCGAGGATCACGCAAGCGATGCGGCCCGGATGTGAACGCAACACCTGCTCCAGGCTTTCCGGATCGTTGTAACGGAACGCCACCGATAACTGCCGCTCCCATTCCAGCGTGCCCGCCGGAATGGCGGTCGTGCCGATGAACCAGTCGTGCGTGGCGAAGAACGGATGATCGCCGCAATAGGCCACCATGTCGCGGCCGGTATGCGCCCTAGCGAGCTTGATGGCGGCCGTGGTGACGCTGGAGCCATCCTTCGTGAACTTCACCATGTCGCCGAACGGAAGCATGCCCAGCAACTCCTCGGCCGCCTCCAGTTCGATACGCGCCGGGCGCGTAAAATTCGTGCCGCTCCCCAGTGTCTCACGCACGGCGTCCAGTACCGCGGGAAATGCGTGGCCCAGCGTCACGGCGCGCAGCCCCATGCCGTATTCGATGAACTCGTTGCCGTCCACATCCCAGACGTGGCAGCCCAGGCCACGCTCAATCACCGATGGGCCGTCCTCGGGAAACTGGTCATCCCCCTTGGCGTAGGTGTGACAACCGCCTGGCACTCGGAGATGCAGCAGCGACGAAAGTCGCCGCGACTCGCGAAAACGATCGACATCGGCCGGTTGCCGCGAAGCTCCGAGCGCAGCCGGAATCGCTTCATGGATTCCCATCGGTACCTCGTTCGACGAGGCGACCTCATCGTTCGACTTCGGAAGCGGATCGTGGGGCATGGCAGTTGTCACGGCTCAAATCTCGCATCAGAACGGTGGATTCACGGGTGAACGCGAGGCAAGGGAGGAGCGGACTGCTGCGACCACCTTCGCGCCGACTTCCGCTTCCTTGGAACGGTAGGTCGTCCGCATGGAAAGCCCCAGGACTCCTGCCCGCCGTTTTCCGACCGCCGACCGCTTGCGGCAAATCGTGCCGGCCCTTGGTGCCGTCACTCCGCGATTCCGGCGAGAAAACGCCACAGCGTGTTTGAAATCGGCAACATGCGTCCAGCGGGCTGCAGCGATGTTTTGCGGGGATGATGCGGCCGGGACGGCAACTCGACGAAACGGACTAGCCGCCTTCCTTCCAATCACCGATGTTTTGTTGGGATGATGCGGCCGGGACGGCCGCGCTCCGGGGTCTTGCCTTCTTGATGCGGCCGGGACGGCCGCGCTCCGGGAGTTGGGGCTTGGGGTGCCATGGTTTAAGATGGGGGCGAGCGTCGATGACGACTCCCCCCCTGCCAACTAGGCTTCCCCCACACCCGAGCACAAGTCCCGCCATGCGATTCATCTGCCCAGTCCTGTCACCGTCGCTGCGACCTACCTGCGGACTGCTTCTCCTCCTTCTGGTCGCCACCGCGTCCTCGCGAGCCGCCGAAACGACTCCCGGGAATGAGTCGGCCGCTGTGATCTTCAATCGCGATATCCGCCCAATCCTCTCGGACAACTGCTTTGCCTGCCACGGACCCGATGCGACGGCCCGCCAAGCCGAACTGCGGTTGGACGTGCGCGATGCCGCCCTCGCCTCCGGTGCGATTGTCCCCGGCGATCCACAAGCCAGCCCGCTCCTGCAGCGGATCCTCTCGCACGATCCCGAACAGCAGATGCCGCCGCCGCGCGCGAATAAAAAGATCACCACCGAACAGATCGCCACGCTGGAACGGTGGATCCAGGCCGGAGCGGAGTACCAGACGCTCTGGTCCTTCGTGCCCGTTCCCCAATCCGTACCCGTACCCCACTCCGGTGCGGAATCGACCTGGGTCCGCAATCCAATCGACGCGTTTGTCCTTGCCACGCTGCGGGAGCGAGGCCTTCAACCAGCGGCGGAAGCGACGCGAGAGCAGTGGTTGCGTCGAGCGAGTTTCGACCTCACGGGCTTGCCGCCGTCCCTCGATGACCTCGACGCGTTCCGCCAGGACCAATCCACCGATGCCTACGAGCACGCGGTCGACCGACTGCTTGAGCGTCCGGCGTTCGGGGAACGCATGGCCAACGACTGGCTGGATGTCGCCCGCTACGCGGATACCTACGGCTACCAGTCCGATCGTGAGATGCACGTCTGGCCTTGGCGCGACTGGTGCATACGCGCATTCAACAACAACCTGCCGTACGACCAGTTCGTCACTTGGCAGACGGCCGGCGACATGCTGCCCGACGCGCCCCGCGACGCGATTGTCGCCACCGCCTTCAACCGACTGCATCGGCAGACAAACGAAGGCGGCTCGATTCCCGAGGAGTTCCGGGCGGCCTACGTGGCCGATCGCGTAGTCACCAACGGCACGGCCTTCCTGGGCCTGACGCTTGAATGCGCCCGCTGCCACGACCACAAGTTCGATCCGATCACCCAGCGCGACTTCTACTCGCTGGCGGCATTCTACGCGGACATCGACGAGTTCGGACTCTACTCGCACTTCACCGAAACCGCGCCCAGCCCGGCCATGCTTCTCTACGAGGGCTCGCAGCAGCAGGAGCATGAGAAGTTGCTTGCGGAGATCACGGCCAAGGAGCAGGAGGCCGCGCAGATCGCCGCGAACTTCGCCGCCACGGTGCGGCTCGGCCAGCCCACCGAACCACCGCCGCCGGTCGCTCCGATCGCCAGCTACTCATTCGAGGAGATCCCAGCCAGCGACGACTACCGTGGCATTCCGGGCAAGGAGGGGCAGGCGATCGAGTTTGGGGGCGATGCGGCCTACGCATGCCAGGGTGCGGGAGCGTTCGACCGCACGACGCCGTTCACGTTTTCTCTGTGGCTGCGGCCTGCCGACCATGCAACGCGGCGCGTCGTGCTGCACCGCAGCGTGGCCGCCGAGGACGCCGGTTTTCGCGGCTATTCACTCGTCCTCGACCAAGGCCACGTCGCGTTCTCACTCGTTCATTTCTGGCCCGGCAACGCCATCCGCGTCGATACCCGTGAAACACTGCCGCTCCAGGAATGGACCCATGTGACCGTCACCTACGACGGCAGCAGCAAGGCGGAAGGACTCAGGATCTACCTGCGCGGCGTGCCCGCGGAGGTGGATGTGCGGCGCGACCAACTGACCCGCGACATCACCTACCGCGGCGAGTGGGGCGATTCGGGCGGCGCGGAACTGTCACTCGGGGCGCGTTTCCGCGACCTTGGCTTCACGGGCGGAGCGGTCGATGAACTGAAGGTCTTCGACCGAGCCCTCACGCCCCGCGAAGTTCCCGCACTTGCGGGACTGCAAGACGCCATCGACGTGCCGAGCCAGTTGGCGCACTACCTGGCGCGGGAGCACGAAGAGTACCAGGCCGTGCAGCAGGAACTGCGCGAACTTCGTCAGCGCGAAAATCAGCTGGTGAGCGGCGTGCGGCAGTTGATGACGATGCAGGCCGCCCAGCAGCCACGCCCCACGCAGGTGCTGAAACGCGGCGCGTACGACGCGCCGGGCGATACCGTCACGGCCGACACGCCCGCCCAGTTGCTGGCCTTCCCCGCGGAACTGCCGCGCACACGACTGGGACTGGCTCGCTGGATGGTCGACGATCGCAATCCCCTGGTCAGCCGCGTGGCCGTGAATCGCTTCTGGCAGATCTTCTTCGGACGCGGACTGGTCGCCACCTCCGCCGACTTCGGCAGCCAGGGTCAACCGCCCTCGCACCCCGAACTGCTCGACTGGCTCGCACGCCATTTCATGGACAACGGCTGGAACGTCAAGCAGTTGTGCAAGCTGATCACGCTCTCCGCCACCTATCGCCAGTCCAGTGTGCCGCGAGACGCCGGCCTGCTGGTGGCCGATCCCGACAACCAATGGCTGGGGCGTGGGCCACGCCATCGATGGTCGGCGGAGCAGATACGCGACAATGCGCTGGCCATCAGCGGGTTGCTCGTCCCGCAGGTCGGAGGCCCCAGCGTCTATCCGTACCAGCCCGCGGGACTCTGGGAGGAGTCGGGCACCGGCAAGTCGTACTCGCAGTCCACCGGTGATGGACTCTACCGCCGCAGCCTCTACACCTTCTGGCGACGCACCGCGCCACCGCCCAGCATGCTCACCTTCGACGCCACCAGTCGTGAAGTCTGCACGGCCCGCCGTGAACCCACCGGCACGCCCACGCAAGCCCTCGTGCTGCTCAACGATCCGCAGTACATCGAAGCGGCCCGGGTGCTCGCGCAGAAACTGCTCGTCAAGCACGGATTGGCCGGGCGCGAGAGCTTCACCGAAGCCTTCCGCCTGGCGACAAGCCGCGGACCGAACGACCGCGAACTGCAGGTGCTGGAGCGACTGTACTCGGAACAGCGAACGGCTTTCGCCGCCGATGCGACGCGCGCGACCGCCCTGCTGGGAATCGGCGAGTCCAAGCGTGACGAATCCCTGGATGCCGCAAGCCACGCCGCGCTGACGGTCCTCGTGCAGACCTTGATGAACCTCGATGAGTGCGTGGTCAAACGCTAGAAGCCCTTTCAGGCGATTCCGACAGCCCGACGCCTCGGCCGCACCGTTCGGCCGTACCCTCCACAGGACGCGAACCCATGAGCGATCTTCTGCCCCCGGCAACACGCCTGCATACCCCCTCCCGCCGCGAACTGCTCCAGCGCATGGGAATGGGATTGGGAAGCATCGCGCTGGCCAGCCTGCTGCGCGACGACCGGCTGCGCGCGGCGAGCGAGTCAGGATCGGCGCTGCCCGAAGGGCATGCCGCGACGGCGACGCTGGCGAGGCCGCGCGCGAAGCGGGTCATTTATCTGTTCCAGAGCGGCGGGCCGTCGCAGCTGGAAACCTACGATTACAAGCCGCTGCTGAACGAACGCCAGGGACAGCCTCTACCCGACTCGGTACGCGCCGGACAGCGGCTCACCGGCATGTCGGTCAACCAGGCCACGCTACCCTTGGCCGGATCGGCCTTCAAGTTTTCGCAGTACGGCGAGTCGGGAGCGTGGATCAGCGAACTGCTGCCTGAAACGGCCAAGCAGGCCGACCAGATCGCCATCATCCGCTCCATGGTCACCGAAGCGATCAACCACGATCCGGCCATCACGTTCCTGCAGACCGGACAGCAGATCGCCGGGCGTCCCAGCATCGGCGCCTGGCTGAACTACGGCCTCGGTTCCGACAACGCGAACCTGCCGGCCTTCGTCGTGCTCATCACCAAAGGCAAGGCCGACCAACCGCTGTATTCGCGACTCTGGGGCAGCGGCTTCCTGCCCGCACAGTACCAGGGCGTGCAGTTCCGCGCCGGCAAGGACCCGGTGCTCTACCTCAACAATCCGCCGGGGGTCGACACCGCCAGCCGTCGCCTGACGCTCGACCGTCTCCGCGAACTGAACCAACTGCAATGGGAAGCCACCGGCGACGCAGAGATCGAGGCCCGCATCGCCCAGTATGAGATGGCGTTCCGGATGCAGTCCAGCGTTCCCGAAGTGACCGACGTCCGCGACGAGCCGCAGCACGTGCTCGACCTGTACGGCCCTGATGTGAATACGCCGGGCACCTTCGCCGCCAACTGCCTGCTCGCGCGCAGGTTGGCCGAACGCGACGTGAAGTTCATCCAACTCTACCACCAGGGCTGGGACCAGCATGGCGGCCTGCCCAACGCCATTCGCACACAGTGTCGCGAAACCGACCGACCGGCGGCCGCTCTGCTTACCGACCTGAAGCAACGCGGACTGCTCGACGATACGCTCGTCATCTGGGGTGGCGAATTCGGGCGCACCAACTATTCGCAGGGGAAACTCACGGCCACCGACTACGGGCGCGACCACCACCCCCGCTGCTTCTCGATGTGGATGGCGGGCGGCGGCGTGCGCGGCGGCACCGTCTACGGCGAGACCTGCCCGTTCGGCTACAACGTGGTCTCCAACCCCGTGCAGGTTCGCGACTTCCACGCCACCCTGCTGCACCTGATGGGCATCGAACACGAGCGACTGACGTATCGCTTCCAGGGTCTCGACGCGCGACTCACCGGCGTCGAACCCGCCCGCGTGGTGCAAGAACTGATCGCGTGAGCTTGCGACGAGACCATCGCCCGCGCGGGCCCTCGCCCTACCTCCGGCTCCGCGTCTAGCCCTTCGACAACATCGCCAGAAAGTCCTCGGCGAGCGCGTCGAGACCATAGGCCGGTTGCCAGCCCCAATCCTGCCGAGCGGGCGAGTCGTCGAACTGCTGCGGCCACGAATCGATCAGGTCGGCGACCGACGCCTCGGGGGTGAAGTCGATCTGGGCATCCGGCAGTCGTCGGCGCACCGCGTCCGCGATCTCCGCCGCGGTCGGCGACAAGCCGTGCACGTTGTAGACACAGCGCGAGAGGTTCTCGCGCGGCGCATCCATCAACAAGAGGAAGGCGCGGAGCAGATCTCGCACGTAGATCAGCGCCGGCTTCGCGGTCGGTCGCACGAGGAACGAAAATCGCCCTTCCCGCAACGCCTGCACGAACACCTGGGAAGCGTACGAACTCGCCGCGTTGGGATTCGCGTACGCCGAAATCGTGATCGGCACCCGCAAGCAGCGAAAGTCCACTCCATGGCGATGATGATAGTAGTGGCCGATTCGCTCAACCGCCACCTTCGTCACTCCATAAAATCCCACCGGCCACTGCGGGCAGTCGTCCGCGACCACCTCGGGCAGTGGATTGCCAAACGACGCCACGGAACTGGGAAACAGCACCTTGCGTACCCCATGCGCCACCGCCGACTCGAAGACGCGAAACGCGCCTGTCATGTTGACTTCCCACGCCACCGCTCGGTCCACTTCCGAGGAGCCCGAGAGCAGCGACGCGAAATGAATGATCGTCGTGGGCTTGTAGCGCGCGACCAGATCCTCGATCAACCCACTCGTGCGCAAGTCGCCCGCAATGTACTCGCACGACGGGTCGCAGGGCGCCGTGGGCTGGGACGCGACATCGGTCAACACCACCTTTGCCCCCCGCTCCACCAGCAGGAAACTCAACTGGCACGCCAAGTTGCCGCCGCCTCCGGTGATCAAAATCGTTTCCGACATCCGGGTTGCCTCCTCTGGTCCCCAAGGTTTAACCTGAACCAGTATGATATCGCGAACAGCGTCAACGGGGAGATGAGGTCCGGCCTGCGGACGATCCCCTGTCGACGACCGTTCGCCCAAGGAGACTCACTGCATCATGAGCCCACGCGAATCCGTCTTGGTCACGGGAGGAGCCGGCTTTATCGGCTCCTGGGTGCTGAAGGCCCTGCTCGAACGTAACGCGCGGCCCGTCGTGTACGACCTGCAGCCAAACGAGGAACGCTGGCAGCGGATCCTCGGCGCAGGACGCCAGCAGGTGACGTTCGTTGCCGGCGACCTGGCCGACAAGGATCACCTCTGGAAAACCTGCGATGACGAACGTGTGTCACGCCTCATCCACCTCGGCGCCCTGCTCACCCCTGCCTGTCAGCAGGACCCCTGGCTTGGCTGCCAGGTGAACGTCCTGGGCAGCGTGTCGGTGTTTGAATACGCCCGGCAGCGCGCCGATCGCGTTCGGGGAGTGTCCTTCGCCAGTTCGCTGGCCGTCTACGGCCCCGAACCCGACGACGCGCGTCCCGGCGATGGCTCGCTGGACGACACCAACGCGCCCAGCTTCTACGGAGCGTACAAGCGAAGCCTCGAACTGATCGCCCTGCAATACTGGCGTCACTTCGGAGTCCGCTCATTCGGCCTGCGGCCGCACGTGGTGTACGGTCCGGAGCGCACCATCGGACTGACTGCGGGCCCATCGCTCGCCGCCCGCGCGGCGGCCCGCGAAGAAGCCTACCAAGTGAACTATACCGGCCCCGCCGGATACGATTACGTCGAGGATGTGGCCCGCGCCTTTGTCCGCGGCGCCTGGGAGACCCCCGACGGTTCCGTGGTCGTGGACCTGCCGAGCCAGCCAGCGACGGTCGAAGCCATGATCGACATCCTCGCCGAACTCGCGCCCAGGTCCCGAGGCCAAATCACCGCCACCGGGGGCCCCATTCCGCCCAACATCGCGATGCACCCCCACCTCATTACCCGCGTCTTTCCCGACTGGTCGCCCACCTCCATCCGCGACGGCCTGCGGAAAACGATGGAGTTCTACCGGGGCTGAGAGTTCACTCCGTGCCCTCTGTGTCCTCCGTGGTGAATGCATCTACCACAAAGGACACAGAGGACACCAAGAGGGATCCGATCAGAGAACAAATCGGCGGATCCCCTCCTTGAGCCGGATGACGTTGAAGTTCATCAGCAGCCCGATGCGCATTCCGGACAGCTTCAGGTACGTCAACACTTGAGCCTCATGAACCCGATTCAACGACTCGACACTCTTCACTTCGAGGACGATCGCATCCCCCACGAGAAAATCGATCCGATGTCCGCAATCAAGCCGCACGCCTTTGTACTCCACGGGCAGCGCCCACTGCCTCTTGAAAGCAACGCCGCTGTGTAACAATTCGTGCGTTAGACAGGACTCGTACGTGGATTCCAACAACCCTGGTCCCAGGTAGCGATGCACCTCGATCGCGCACCCAATCACGCGTCCCGACAACTGCTCCATCTCCGGCATCGTGTCCTCCGTGGTGAAAAAGACAATTGAAACCACGGAGACCACGAAGAACACGGAGTGTCCACCTCCGTGCCCTCCGTGTCCTCTGTGGTGAAAAAGACAATTGAAACCACGGAGACCACGAAGAACACGGAGTGTCCAC
>CAZUJM010000235.1:0-766 GCA_964620405.1 uncultured Pirellulaceae bacterium
ACCGAGTGCCTCGGAAGCGGTGCCGACGGGAGGGACGCCGGTACCTGCGCAGCTCCCTGTTACGGCAGCGGTGCCCCTCGCCAAGTCCGCGCGCCGCGCTGGCCCGATGCTTCGCGGCCAGATTCCCGTGGAGTGGTTGTATGCGGCGGACACCTGCGGCCGGAAGGGAATGCAGGTGGCCGTCGCCCTGTGGTGGCTGGTCGGGGAGCAGGGGATCGACGTCGTCCTGCTGACCGAGGAGGTGCAAGGACGTTTCGGCATCAAGCCGCGTGCCGCGGCCAGTACCCTTCGCAAAATGCAGCAGCAGGGGCTCTGTGAAATCACCTGCCAGGTCGGCATGAACTTTGAGGTGCGCCTACTGCGCCGCTGAGGTTCCCGCGGCAGCAACGCGACAGGCGTAGCGTCGTCGCGTCGCGTGGCGACAGGCTTTGGATTCAGGGCGCCGGTTCTTCGACCTTTGCGGGAATCTCGGTCAAGGTCGCTTCGGTGAGCAGCAGGAGGCTGGCCACGGACACGGCGTTTTCGAGGGCAACCCGTACGACCTTGGTTGGGTCGATGACGCCGGCTTCGACGAGGTCGACGTAGTGGCCGTGGGCAGCGTCAAAGCCATACTGCCCTTGTCCGCTGCGCATCTGGGCGACAACCACGCCGCCGTCGGCTCCCGAGTTTTCCGCGATCTGGCGTGTGGGAGCTTCGAGGGCCGCCTGCAGGATGGACTGGCCGGGCTTGAAGGCGCGGCTGCCGCAGACCATGGCCTGGACCGCGC
>CAZUJM010000235.1:776-5877 GCA_964620405.1 uncultured Pirellulaceae bacterium
GGTGGAGGCCTGTGCGTTCGTCGCCATCGCAGGCGGCCGCTTCGCGTTGCACGGCGTCGACGGCGCGGAGCAGCGTCAACCCCGCGCCGGGCACCACGCCTTCCGCGAGCGCGGCCTTCATCGCGCTGATGGCATCCTCCAGGGCTTCCTTGCGACTCTTCATTTCCGATTCCGACGGCGCGCCGACCTTGATCACCGCGACACCGCCCGCCAGCTTCGCCAGGCGTTCCTGCAGTTTCTCGCGTTCGTAGTCCGACGTCGCCTGCTCGATCTGCTTGCGCAGTTCCTGGCAGCGTCCGCGGATGGCCGCCTTGTCGCCTGCTCCACCGATCAGTGTCGTATGGTCGCGATGAATGACGGCGCGCTGGACGCGGCCGAGCTGTTCGATTTTCACCGCCTCGAGTTGCAGGCCCAGTTCTTCGGACACGACTTGGCCGCCGGTGAGGACGGCCAGGTCCTCCATCATGGCTTTGCGGCGATCGCCGTAACCAGGCGCCTTCACGGCCGCGCAGGCCAGCACGCCGCGGATCTTGTTCACGACAAGCGTCGCCAGCGCGTCTCCCTCCACATCCTCCGCGATGACCAGCAGCGATCGGTGTGCCTGGGCGAGTTGCTCCAGCAGCGGCACCAAGTCCTTCAGGAGGCTGATCTTCTTGCCGTAGAGCAGCACGACGGGTTCTTCCAGTTCCACCTGCATCTTCTCGGAGTCGGTCACGAAGTAGGGCGACAGGTAGCCTTGGTCAAATTGCAGTCCCTCGACCACCTCAAGCGTCGTTTCGATGCCCTTGGCTTCTTCGACCGAGACGACGCCTTCCGCACCGACTTTCTCGATGGCCTCGGCGACCAGCGCGCCGAGCGTAGCGTCGTTGTGCGCCGAGATGGTAGCCACCTGCTCCTTCTCCTTGCGGCTCTGCACGGGACGTGACAGGCTGCGGATCGTGGCCACGGCGGCTTGGAGGCCCCGTTCGAGGCCACGCTTCAGGTCGATCGCGCTGGCGCCGGCGGCGACGTTGCGGACGCCTTCGGCAAAGATGGTCTGCGCGAGCACCGTGGCGGTGCTGGTACCATCGCCGACGGAGTCGCCGGTCATCTCGGCGACTTCGCGGATCATCTGCGCTCCCAGGTTCTCCTCGGGGTCTTCGAGTTCGACTTCCTTGGCGATGGTCACGCCATCGTTGCAGATGACAGGGCGGCCCCACTTCTTGCCGATGAGCACGCACTTGGACCGGGGGCCGAGCGTCACGCGAACCGCGTCGGCCAGTGCGTTCACGCCTTGCAGGACCTTTTCCCGCGCGGCTTCCCTGAACAGCAGGTGCTTGCTCGTCATGCAGTGTTCTCCCTGAATGGGGTGGAGGAATGGGCGCTCGCGACGATTCGAACGGCGGGGCGGCGCGGAGCAAGAGTTCCCGCCGCTTTCCAGACGATCAGGGGCCGACGCGCGACCACACATTCACCAGCCCGCGCCTCGAAACGCGGGCAGCGTCCGGAACACCGCGAAGCACCGCAGCCTTAAGCGTGCGAGGCAGCGGGAATGCCGCATCCCGCAGGTCGGCGGCGGAGACTGCAGGTCGCACTCCGCGGTCCCACCTTCATTCGGCCGAGCCGACCGCTTGCGCATTTAATAGGCAGTCCCGCCGCGAGCCCGCGCCGAAGCAGCCGCGTTCCCCAGGCGGGGATCGCCTTTTCCCGCGGGTTGAGCGGGGTCCAGCCCACCAACGAGCGGGCTCGCGTCCTTTGGCATACGATTTGCATCGGGTGCCCGCATCGCGAGGTACGGCCCGCGCGGGTACAGACTGGCGTCCGGCGGCGTCGGGAACTGGGGGTCGACGAGGCGAACAGGCGGTAACCGGACATGCGAACGGACGGAACGAAGCGGAATGTGGCGGACACGCACCAGAAGGCGTTGGAGGTCAACCTCGACCCGCGTCGGTACGGGACGTTCGCGGAGATCGGCGCGGGCCAGGAGGTGGTGCGGTGGTTCTTTCGCGTCGGCGGCGGCGCGGGCACGATCGCCAAGAGCATCTCGGCGTACGACATGACGGTCAGTGACGCCATCTACGGTCGCGCCACACGCTACGTCTGCCGTGAACGACTCCAGTCGATGCTCGACTACGAACACCGCTTGAACCTGGATCGCCTCCGCGAAAGTCGCGGGGACACGACGGCCTTCTTCACGTTTGCCGACACGGTGAAGGCCCGCAGTTACCAGGGCACGAGCGAGTGCCACGGCTGGATGGGCATCAAGTTCCAGGCTTACCCGCGTGACGAGGACAGCCAGATCATCTTGCACGTCCGCATGCTGGACGTCGAAGCGGCATTGCAGCAGGAAGCGCTCGGCATCGTAGGCGTGAACCTGATCCACGGAGCCTTCGCGCTCAACCACGAACCCGAACAACTGATCGACTCGCTGCTCGACGGACTGTCCACGTCCCGCATCGAAATCGACATGATCGAGTTCTCCGGGATCGCCTTCCGCCATGTGGACAATCGCCTGATGAGCCTCAAGCTGGTCGAACTGGGGCTGACGGGCGCCGCGATGTTCGCGGCCAGCGGTGAAGTGCTGCAGCCGTCCGAATTCTTCTACCGCAAGCCGGTAATCGTCGAACGAGGCAGCTTCCGTCCCGTGTGCAACGTCAACCTCGACATGCTGCGGTGCGCCCACGAAAAGTTCCGCGAACTGCCGTCCGTCCAGGGCAAAGAGGTGGTGCAGGTGATGGAGATCACCATGCGGAACCTGAAGGCAACCGGCGCCATCGACTTCCGCGACTTCCTCTCCCGCGCGGATGTGATGTGCGCCTGCGGCATGCCGGTGCTCATCTCGGACTACTTCGAATACTATCGGCTCGCCGCCTACCTGTCGCGGTACACCAAGGAGAACATCGCGCTGGTCATGGGCGCCGCGAGCCTGCAGGAACTGTTCGAGGAGAAGTACTACAGCCAACTGGAGGGCGGTATCCTCGAATCGTTCGGGCGGCTCTTCAAGAACGATCTGCGGATCTACTGCTACCCGCTGCTCGACCAGTCATCCGGCGAACTGATGACCTGCGACAACCTGAAGGTCGCGCCGGAACTGGCCAAGCTGTACGGATACTTGCTCGACCGCGGCGGCATCAACGGCCTGGACAACTTCGACCGCAACTGCCTCACCATCTTCTCGCGCGAGGTCCTCAAGAAGATCAAGGATCGCGATCCGAGTTGGGAGCAGATGGTTCCGGCCGCCGTCGCCGAGATCATCAAGAAGAAGAACTACTTCGGCTATCAGTCAGCACTCTCGCTGCAGTTCAGCTGAATCGGCGGATAGGTGCATCGGCAGCGTGGTCGTCGCGACTGCGCCCACGAACGCGAATGGCTTCGCTTGTGCCTCGAGCTTTGTAGGAGAGGAAGTGAGGCCGTGGTGCGCGCCGAGGGGTGATTCTCACTGACCAGGGGTGCAACCGGGACGGTCGCGGTACGTGCGCAAGCGTTCTACGAAGAACGAATTCAAGTAACCCGGCATTCTGCCGGCGGCGGGGCGTCTTTCGAGTGGTAATCGGGTGCACTTCCTAGCGACGCGTCGTCGCTCGCCCGAGCCGTCCAAGGTTCCCGATCACGGGTCACCTTGGACTCTCTATCGCCCTGCGCATGCGTTGCGGCAGGGTATCGCTCCCCGCTCGAGAGGAGACCCGTCCATGTGCGTCTTCGGTACCCATTTTCTGCGCCGAGCCATCCTGGGGATGGCCCTGCTGGTCGCGACCCACGCGTCGTCCAGCGCCTCGATCCTGTTCCAGACTGGCAACCAACAGTACAACCAAGTCAATCTCACGTCGACCGATCCGACGGCCTACACGGTAATCGGACACGTTCGCGACATCGCGAACGCGGTCGTCGAAGTGCAGTTCCGGGGCTACGGCTCCGACCAGCAGACGCCCGTGCTGCTGCGATCGCGCACTGGAGCCGCAACCATCGAGCGGATCACCGCCGGATCGCTCTACCAACTGGTGATCAGCGTCGAACCGGGCTTCGTCATGACCGCCGGTGACTTCGCACTCGACCAGGAGAACCGGCTGCCGGATGGCAGCGTCTCCTTCGCGGCCTACGCTTATGTCGATGCGCCCGTTGCCCAGGACCCCGCGTCGCCCGCCAGTTTCCTGCTGCGTGCCAACGGCCAGAACCAGTTCAACTTCACCGCCACCAAGCCCGATGGCGTCACCAAACTCGTCATCACCTCCCTGCGGCCGCTTGCGGACTTCAAGCAGATGACGCTGGAGGTGGAGGATCCTCCGCTGCCCGAATCGGCACCCGAACCGGGTTCGCTGCTGACGCTCGCGGGCGTTTTCTCTTGCTGGCCACTGCTGCGTCGCCGGCAACGGGGCCGTTAGAGTTGCAACCATCTAGGGGCAAGACAACCGGCGAACGCTAGGGGGCGGTCAATTCGCGACGCACCTGGCGGACGATGTTCTGAGCCACGATCGGGATCTTGGAACGCAGCAGGTTGGAACCGTTGAACCAGCCGGCTGGTTCCTGGAAAACCACGTGGTATTCGATCAGCAAGGCGCCAGCCGGTTCCTTGAGCTGGGTGGCCTTGATGTACGATCCCAGGCCGTCGTAGGCCTGGGGTTCACCCGGTTGCAGCTTGCCGCTGTCGTCGCGCTGCAGCGGAATCCACTGGTTCGGCGCCTCCTTGTCGCGTGCGAACGCGGGGGACAGCACCGACGCGGCGACCACCGATTCGGGCGACTCCGTCACCACCGTGCTGGTGGTCGCCTGGATGCGGACTTTCTGCAACAGCGTCACATCGACGTACACAAACTCAGGGTCGCCCGGCGAAGTGTACGCGGGCAGTTTCCGCTGGGCCAGTTGGTCGTTGGTCCATTTCCTCGCGACAGCCGTGTGGTCCTCGGCGTCCATCGAACCAAACTGGTTGGTGAGGAAGTCGTCCTGCTTGAGGCGTTGCAGGTCGCCGTAGGCGATGAACCAGAGGTCGACGCGGCGGCCCGTCTTGAGGGCGGGGTCGTCGAACGTCGACTTGACCACAAACGGCGCGACCACGGACTTGCGTGTCAGCGCCTCCCAGGTATGCCGCGTGCCCGCCACGGCCTCATCCAGCGGATCGCGGCGCAGG
>CAZUJM010000235.1:5887-7112 GCA_964620405.1 uncultured Pirellulaceae bacterium
CTCAATGGCCTTCCGCTGGTCGGTGGCCGACAGGCCATCGGCCAGCGTGGGCGACGGCAGCGGCACCGACACGTCGGCGGTGACGCGCACGCCCGGGTCCAGCAGTTGGACGAGGCCCACGTTCTCCTCGCCCAGCCCGCGATCCGCAGGCGCGCACGCCAGCAGCAGGCACGCGATGACGGCCGTTTTGAGGAAGGGAATGAACGAGAAGGGAACGAACGGGACGGCGACGAGCGCGGCGAGTTGGCGAAGCGAGGTCATGGTGTCTACTTGCCCAAGGAGGTTTCGATGGTGGGTTCCATCTCCCAGATATAAAGGAAGCAGGGAAGCCGCGCGCGGTTCAGGCCCGGCACATTGATCGGCAGCAGTTTGTCGTGCAGCGGCACGTTGGGAGTGATCGAGTACGGCGAGACGGCCGGGTCGTCCGGGCGACGGAAGAAGACCACGGATGCATCGGGCGCATCGGACAGTTGGCGGGCCTGCGCGAGCGCATCGTCCAGGTAGCCGACACGGTCGACCAGTCCCAACTCCACTGCCTTGCGGGCGGTGAACACGCGGCCATCAAACGTCGACTCCTGGTCGGCGGCCACCTGCGGGCGTGAACGCAGGACGACTTCCTTGAAGCGTACATGAAACTCGTCGGCCATCTCCTGCAGCATCGCCCGCGACTCGTCGTCCATCGCCTTGACGGGCGAACCCATGTCGACGTACTTGCCGGCCTTGACGGGCACGCCCACGATGTTGAACTGGCCCATCAGGTCTTCGAGGTTGTACACGTTCAGGATGCAGCCGATGGCGCCGGTCACGGTCGTCGGATGGGCGACGATCAGGTCGGAACTCGTCGCCAGATAGTACGCTCCGCCGGCCGCGACGTCCATGAGGCAGGCCACGACAGGCAGGTTCGTGCGGCTGCGAAACGCCTGCAGGTCACGCCACATGATGTCCGTCGCGGTAACGCTGCCGCCGGGCGAGTGGATCCGCAGCACGACGGCGCGGATCGTCGGATCCTGTTCGATCGCGTCCAGTCGTTCGCGAAAGAGGGACACGGCGTTTTCACCGCGGGCACCCAGGCCCGTGGCGTTCTGATCGAGGAGGATTCCATCGACGTCCACGATCGCGATGCGGCCGCGGGCCTGGGTCGCATCGGAGTCGCGATCGGGATCGTAAGGCAGTCCGCGCGCGGCGACCGGCTCCTGCCGTGGCGTGGTGGCGACGTGGGCCGTGA
>CAZUJM010000235.1:7212-9693 GCA_964620405.1 uncultured Pirellulaceae bacterium
ATCGTCAGGCATGCGCAGCCCCCCGGTGGAATCACGGCGGGCGGAAGGTTAGACGCCCACGACGGTTCGTACAAGAGCGACAGCGGTTGCCGGTGCTAGCGGACTTTTTTCAGCAGAGGGTTTTGCCACGGAGTGCACGGAGTTCGATCACGGGGGCGACGGTGGCTCTTCGTGTATTCCGTGGTCAGAAAACCAACCCCCGAAGACGCTCGACAAACGTCAGCGGCTTGCAGGCCTGTCGCTTCCACGTCGTATTTCAAGGAACGGCCCTCAGGAAGATGTCCCGCGCCGGCTATAATCCGGCCCACGGAGGCAACAACGCTCGATGCACTTCTCCTGGGTGGTCCTCACCAATCTGCTGCGGCGTCCATCGCGGACGGGCTTCACGATCTTCGCGCTGGCGTTCTCGATCGCCGCCACCACGGCGCTGGTCGCCATCGGCCGCGGCTACGCGCACTCGAAGCAGGGCTACTACGAACAGCGGGGCATCGACATCGTGGTCGTGCGTGCCGGGGTGGCGGAACGCGTGACGAGCAGTTTGCGGGGAACGCTGGCCGATCGGCTGCGAACGCTGGCGCAGGTCCGGCAGGTGGATGCGGGGCTGACGGAGATGGTCGCACTCGGCGATGGCGGCTTGATCGGCGTGCCCCTGCGTGGCGTCGATCCGAGCGGCTTTACGCTGGGACAGTTTCGTGTCACTGCCGGTCGCACGCTGCGGGCGGGCGACCGCGGCGTAGCGCTGCTGGGGACGAGCCTTGCTGCGTCGCTGGGCAAGTCGCCCGGCGACCGGATGGAGATCGAGGGGACGGAGTTCGAGGTGGTGGGAATCTACACGACGGACGATCCGCTGGAGGCGAACACGGCGGCCGCTCCGCTGCAGGACGTGCAGGAACTGATGGGCCGACCTGAACAGGTGTCGGAAATCTACGTCGACGTCGACGACTCGGTCCGCACGCGCGAACAATGGGAAACGCTCTGCCGCGACCTGGAGTCGCTCCGCGATGAACAAGGCAACCCGCTGGGCTTTCGCGCGATGACGACGCGTGACTTCGCGGCTTCGGATACCGAGACCAAGCTCCTGCAGGCGATGGCCTGGGGAACATCGCTGGTGGCGGGCGGACTGGCGGCGATCGGGACGTTGAATACGATGTTGATGTCGGTGCTGGAGCGAGGTACGGAACTGGGCCTGCTGCGGGCGCTCGGCTGGTCGCGTCGCCGAGTGCTGGGCATGGTCTTTCAGGAAACCCTGCTGCTCTGGCTGGCGGCCACGGTGGCGGGAACCACGCTGGCCTGGCTGGCCCTGCACCTGCTCGCCCTGTTGCCTGCGACGCGCACGCTGGTGGCAGGCGGACTGCCACCCGGCGCGCTGCTCGCCGGATCGGGCATCGGACTGGTGGCATCGCTGTTCGGCGCGGCGTACCCGGCCTGGCGTGCGGCGCGCGTTCAACCCAAGGAGGCGATGCGGGATGAGTGACGCACGAGATCCAGGTAGCAGACCGTCGGCCGGCGACTCCGCGACCGACCGCGAACCGCTGATGCAAGTGCGCGACGTCAGCCGTCGCTACGACGATGGCGCCGTCCAGGCGCTGCGTCATGTGTCGCTGGACGTTCGCGCAGGCGAGTACATCGCGATCATGGGACCGAGCGGCAGCGGCAAGTCAACGCTGCTGAACCTGATGGGAGCCTTGGACCTGCCGGACCAGGGCGAGATCCTGTTCCGCGGCCAGTCGCTCGCCCGCATGGACAACCTCGACCAGTTCCGAGCGCGGCACCTGGGTTTCGTCTTCCAGTCGTTCCACCTGCTGCCGACGCTGACGGCGATCGAGAACGTGCAGATTCCCATGTTCGAGGGGCCGTTGCCGGCGCGCCGGCGTCGAGAGCGGGCCGGATACCTGCTGGAACTGGTGGGGATGTCGCACCGGCAGGCGCACCATCCGCGCAAGCTGTCGGTGGGCGAGCGTCAGCGGGTCGCCATCGCGCGGGCGTTGGCCAACGAGCCGGAACTGCTGCTGGCCGACGAACCCACCGGCAACCTCGACTCCTCTGCAGGAGCGACCGTGCTCGACCTGTTCGACCGACTGCAGCGCGACCTGGGCCTGACGCTGGTCGTGATCACGCATGGAGCGGAAGTGGCGGAGCGCGCCCGGCGCGTCCTCTGGATGCAGGATGGGCAGTTGAGCGAACGGGGAGGCGTCGCGCGCCGATGAACGTCTGCTCCGTCGCCTGGAAAAACCTGTTTCGCCGCCCCGCGCGTTCCCTGCTGACGATGGCGGGCATCGGCGGCGCCGTCGCGGCCGTCGTGGCCCTCGTCGGACTCTCGCGAGGGCTGGAGCAGTCGTTCCTGGAACTCTACACACGCCAGGGCACCGACCTGGTGGTGCAGCGGCGGGGCGGCACCGTGCAGATTGCCAAAGGCCTGCCACTGAGACTCGCCGAACAGATCCGCGCCTTTCCCGAAACCAGCCAGGTGATCAGCGGCCT
>CAZUJM010000236.1:0-5370 GCA_964620405.1 uncultured Pirellulaceae bacterium
CGAAGACATTCAAGCTTCCCTTCGGCCATCGCGGCGCGAACCAGCCGGTGATGGATTTGGAGACGGGCAAGGTGGAGATCACGGCCCAGAACCATGGATTCGCGGTGGAGGAGACGACCCTGCCGGACTCGCTGGTCATCACGCATCGCAACTTGAACGACCAGACGATCGCCGGCCTGCGGCACAAGCAGTTCCCGGCTTTCAGCGTGCAGTACCATCCCGAGGCGTCCTCGGGGCCGCACGACAGCAGCTACCTGTTCGACCGCTTCCGGCAACTCGTCGCCGGCGTCACGGCCTGAGCGCGGCCTTGAAACCTGCCTTCACTACCGCGGCCGGTGGCGGGATTTGACCTCGGACACATACCGGGTCAGCGCTTCCAGCGGGTTGTGGTCGATGAGCGGATGGCCGATGCAGACCAAGTCGGCTCCGCCTTCCGATGCCCGGACGCCATCTTCGACATCGAACGTGCCGACGCCCACGGGAATGTCCACGGCGGCGAGGACTTCCTGGAGCCACTGGGTGGAGTCGCGTGAGTCATCGGCGCGACGCTGGTCGGCGCCGTAGTGCAGGTAGACGAAATCCACGCCCCATTCGGCGCACTGCCGCGCGCGTGCCGCCTGCTGCTTCACGCCAATCAGGTCGGTCACCACCTGAATGCCCGTTTCCTTCCCCGCCGCGATCGCCGCCCGTACCGTCTCGTCGGGCGAGTTGGCGCAGACGGTCATGTAGTGGCCGCCCTGCTGCTTCGTCAGGAGCACGTTCTTGCCGCCCGAATCCATCGTCTTGTAGTCGGCCAGGATCGGGTAGTCGGGGAAAGCCCGCGCCAGCCGACCGATGGCCGCGATGCCTTGCGCCACAATCAGCGGCGTGCCGACCTCCAGGATGTCGACGCCCGCCTTCACCCCCAGTTCCGCCATCGCCAACGCTTCCTCCACCGTGGCATAGTCGAGGGCAATCTGGACAAGTGGAGCCTTCACGGTACGCGCGGTCATGGAGTCCTCCTGGAACAAAGCTGGGGGCAGTCAACGCCGGTCCTGTTTCCCGATCGGCGCCGACCATGGCAGGCAGCAGCCGCCTGCTCGGATGGAAGCGTCCCGAAGGTCACTCGCCGACCTGGCCTCAGTTGCGGGATTTTTCGTAGAGCGACCGCAGGTGGAAGCGAGGCACGCGCCGCGGTTCCCCGACCGTCGCGCCGGGATTGGAACGGCCACGATACCAGTGTCCCACGGCGTAACCCAGCCCCAGCAGGGCCAGCAGCGGCCAAAAGATGCCGCAGAGCAAGGCGAGCAACGCGACGAGGTGCCAGCGGCGGCGATAGCCCGGTTCGGGCGGGAACATCGCCACGAAGAAGCCGGCCATCACCAGGCCCGGCAGGCCATAGAAGACCGCTGCGGCCCACGACCCGACCAACGGCAATCCTTGGAACCACTCCATCGCTGGATTCACTCCCCGTTCGACCCAAACGCCTTCGAGCCCTGCCCATGGCCGACAAGGAGGTCGTGGCCCTCCTTGAGCACCCCCATTCTCGTCGGCTGCACTGCTCAATCCTAGACCCGGAACCGCCTGTTCGCGGTCGATCGGGGCGTGGCCCCGGGCGAACGGGCGGGCCCTCGGGCGGAATCGAGCATCTTCGCCAGTCGTTTCCGGGGCTGGGGATCGCGTGCCGCCGCACTCCGTTCCGCGGATCAGGAACAGGCGGCCCGCAGCGTATCGAGCGCCCGGCGGCACTCCACGCGCGGATCCCCCGCCTCCTCGAACTCCAGCACCACATAGCCGCGGTAGTTCGCCGCGCGCAAAAGGCCGGCGAGCCGCCCATAGTCCACCGGCTGGCGCTGGCCGCGCGCATCGGCCACCATCAGCTTGACCTGAACGTTCAAGGCATAGGGAGCCACCCGCGCGAGATCGTCGTACACCGAGTCGCTGGCGAAGTTGCCCGTATCGAGGTTCACGCCAAACCAGGGACTGCGCACCGCCTTCACGAACTCCAGCAACCCATCCGCCGTGGCCGTGGGACCGCCGTGATTCTCCAAGGCCAGATGCACGCCGTGACGGCCCGCATGTTCACAGCACTCCTCGATCGCCTCCACGATCCGTCCGAACACCACGCCCGCGTCCTCTCCCTCCGGTACGTGTCCCGCGAAGATTCGGATCACCGGCGCGCCGAGGATCTCGGCCCGCTCCACCCACCGTTTCACCTGCTCGATCTGCTCGCGACGTTTCTCGCCCGAAGGCAGCCCGAAGTCGTTCCCGACGGCGGTCCCGGACACGTCCAAGCCCTGACGGAAGCAGTGGCGGCGGAGCTGCCGAAGCTCGTCGTGCGTTACGTTCGGCGGAAAGTAGTACGACGTCAGCTCGGTGCCTTCCAGCTGATTCGCGGCGCAGTCGTTGATGAAGTCGTGGAGCGTCAGGCGGGGCGGGTTGCCCTGCAGCAGGTCGCGGTAGCTGTAAGCGGCCAGACTGAATTTGAAGTGCGAGCCGTTCCGGCCCAGCGGCTCCATCGCCCGCAGCGTTGTGTCCCCGAAGTCGCCGGCCGGCCCGATATCGGTCAGCCCCGTGGCCGCCATCAGGCCCACCGCAGTCCGCGATGCGTGACGCAACCAAGCCCGCCTGCTAGTTTCACCCCGAGCGCATCCCATCGTTTCCATCTCCTCAATTCGATTGCTCCGGCGCGGCTCCGGCGCGTATCCCGCGCGATGCGCCGTCGTCTCGCGTTCAGCGCGCGGGGGCAGGCGTCGCGCCGAGGCCCCGCGCCTGCCAGAACGACGAAGGAACCCAGGCCAAGTGGGCGACGATCATGGTCGCGGCCAGGGGAACATTGCCAGACGCCACGGCCAGCGAACACCAGGCCAGCGAGCTGAAGAGCAGTACCAGCGGCCGCAGCCAGGGATTCCAGATGAACGCCACCAGCGCCAGTTCGGACAGCAGGAATCCATGGGTCCACAAGTTCACGAGGAAAGGTTGCTCGCGCATCCAGCGCAGGTCCAGCAGCGGCGACTGCTGCTGGGCGGCCAGCCACCACATCGCGTCTCCGCGCCACCATGTAGCCGCGGCGAGCTGCGAACTGAGAAAGGCCAGGTAGAACAGCACCAGATGGATCTGCATCAACCGGCGAGCGACCGTTGTCAGGCTGGAGGGCTGCGCCGCTGCGCCGCTCGCCCGCCGGCCGCGACGCGCGTCCAGCGAGAGCCGACGCGCGTCCAGCGATAGGTGGTCGCCGCAACGGCCCAAGGCAAGATAAGCGACCAGCGCCACCAGCACCGACTCGGCAGGCCCCGCCAGGAACGGCGCGCGATGAATGTAGGCCAGCGTCACGCACCAGGCCAGAACCGAAGTCACGCGCGTCCAGAGGCCCAAGGTGAACAGCAGCAACACCACCGCGCTGCCGGCGTGCCGCGTCCACAATTGGCCGATATCCGCCCAGAACAGGAAGCTCTGATGGTCCAGGGCCGAGGACGACCCGGGCGACTGGCTGGTTACCAGCCGGTCGTAGACCGACGCTGTGAACCAGCCTTCGCCGCTAAACCAGCCCATCAGGACGAACGTGAAGGAGAGCTGCCAGGCAAGCAGCAGGAGCCCCACGGCGATGCGCATCACGGACAGATCGAGACCATCGGACGGCGCGAACCAGAAATGGTTCCAGGCCCGGCCCACATAGTCCATCAGTCCCCGCAGATAGTCGCTGAGCAGTTTCATTCGATCCGCACCACCTACGGCCCCGCTGGTTTCGGATTGGCGTCGCCGCCGGCTGCCGACGGAGATGCTGGGCTGGCCGACTGGGGGCTGGCCGACTGGGGGCTGGCCGACTGGGGGCTCACCAACGCCGCGTCCGTGCGATCGACGCGGCGATTGACGCGTACGACACCCGCCATGTCCCGCCACGCATCCCCGATGAAGACCTCCTGCCGCTCTTCCCTGTCGCCATCCAATTGCGCGTCCAGCGGCAGCGGCGTCAATCGCTCCAGTCGCACCTCGCGCATGAGGCCCCCCGTGCCGCGCAGCGAACCGTGGACGGCACCCAGGAATTCCGACAGCGCCTCGCCATCGTCCTGCTCCGCATAGGCCGCCAAGCGTCCAAGAAGGTTGCGTAACCGTTGCGCGTTGAAGCCCCCTCGCCAAAAACGGTGGTCGGGATAGACAAGACCCGGGTAGACTCTCCGAAAAGGCCCACCCTCTACGGCGATTGGCTCGAGGACCAGCTGGTGGTCATCCTCTGCCTCCATCGCATGCGTCAGCTGGTAGCCGACCAGATAGGGCGAGTCCCAGTACAGCAGTTGCAGGTAGGTGCGCAGACCTTTGGCGTTGAGAATGCGATCCTGCAGCGGGGAGCGGTTGAGATTGGCGGAGAGCGCGACGGCCACGGCGAACAGGTGTGCGCAGATCGCGACCGACCAGAGGCTGCGCGCCGTCTCGCCCAGCGTCGAGTCGGCGCGGCCTGTCACGGCCCGCCCTGTCGCCTGCTTCCCCTGCGCCACGTCCGTATCTCTCCCTTCCACGCCATGTCCTGGAGCGCCACGCCCGCCCGTAGGCTCACCAAGATAAGCCTTTCCCCGCCCGTGTGCGATGGGCCGCCGCCACGCGAGGCCTGCCCCTCGCGCCAAACCTCCGTGGCCCCTCCGTGCCAATCTCCGCCTTCTCCGTGGTTAAATCCCCCCGGCATTTTTTAACCACGGAGAACGCAGAGGGGGTACGGATGGCCACGAAGGAACTTATCGCGACCGACGCGCGGCGCAAAAAAAAGATCGGGCTTCCTGCCGAAGCAAGAGGCCCGATCTTCAAGGATCTTCTTCCATCGCCGGGCGGGTGATTCGCGACTGTCAGCTCCGCCCGTCGATACTCGGGAGTGTCATGCACTCCCGGTCAGCACTAGGCCGAGGGAGCAGCGGGAGCTTCCGGAGCAGCCGGAACTTCCGGGGCAGCCTCAGCGGCGGGAGCCGGAGCGGCTTCGACGGCAGCCGGAGCGCCGCAGGAGGGCTCAGCGGCGTGGCAAGCCGAGCAGCCCGAACCATCGCAAGCGCTGCAGCCAGCGGCAGCGGCACCGCACGAGGGCTCAGCGGCAGCTTCGCAGCCGGCGCAAGCCGGAGCGGCTTCGGCACCGCACGAGGGCTCGGCAGCGGCTTCACAAGCCGGAGCAGCACCCTTGCAGCGGTTGGCCTTCTTGGCGTGCAGGCGAGCCATCAGGCCGCCGTGGCAGCGGCTCTTGCGACCGCCGCAGTCACCGGCACCCGAACCACCGCAGTCAGAAGCGGCAGCCGCTTCCGCACCGCCGCAGCTCGGAGCCGCAGCAGCGGCACCACCGCAGTCAGCCGCACCGTGGCAACGACCGCCGAACAGGCGAGCGTGACCACCGTGGCAACGACCACCGAACAGACG
>CAZUJM010000236.1:5448-9680 GCA_964620405.1 uncultured Pirellulaceae bacterium
TGAACAGGGCGATCCCTCCGAGAAACGTGCGATTCATACAACTTCCTTCCGTTCAGAACTCGATTAGCCGCCGAAACTTTTTCGCACTCCCCACCCGACGGCGACCCTAATCGGAGGGAACAACCCAAAACGTTATGCTCGGGAACTAAGGCAACCCGAGCAGCGATCATCAACTTTTACGGTTACACAGAATAAACAGATTCAGGATCTTAGCGGGTAAAGGTATCACGACCACCCCCCATGTCAACCGGCCTGACCGTTAATTTGGATAAACTCAGAAGTCAGGAAAGATTAAGGGGACTTTACCATACGCGGCTTTTGTTGCATCTTTTCAACAGGAAGACAAGGAGGGCTGCGACGATTGGAGGGGCTCCGGCGGACAAAAAAACGGGAAACCGAATCGCCCCATTCCCCGAATCTTGCCCTGTGACGCACTTTTGACACCCTGCGTCCTCCCGCAGTCGCGACGGAAATCGTTCAAGACGCGATACGGCACAGCTCCCCAGCCACTCCCCCCATCCCCCCGGGGTCCGGATCTCGCTCGCCCGCGTTTCCCCCGTGGAGTAACGAGATCTCCCCAGCCGCTAGCAGACCGTCGCACCGCACGGACACACCGCTCCATGCCGCGCCGAGGCGTCGCGGACTCAGCCCCTGGATTGCGGACCGTTTTCCCCAACGCCGAGGGCCTACCACGCTCGCGTTGACCCTGGACACATGGGGCTACCCCGATCGCGACACGGCCAACTCGAGCTCCCCGGTCGCCCCATCCCGCCCGCCGCGTCCTGTTCTTCTCTTCCAGCGACCATGCCGACCCTCGTCCGTGCCGCTCTCCACGACGGGCGGGCAACTCTCTATAATCCCGCCGTCGTCTCGCGAAGAAGACACGATCTGGGAACCTTGCGAAGAGAGGGTATTTCGTGGCCGAACATGTGGTGATCATTGGCAGTGGACCGGCCGGCTGGTCCGCCGCGATCTATGCAGCGCGAGCGAACCTGCGGCCGCTTCTGTTCGAGGGCACGCCGAAACCCGAGATGATTCCGCTCGGTCAGTTGGCGTTCACCACGGAGGTTGAGAACTACGCAGGCTTCCCGGCGGGGAACATCCGGGCGTTCGTCGAGAGTGCCGTCGACCCGGCCCGTCACTACAACCTCCCGCCCGCTCCCGCCGGCCATGAGAAGGATGGGCAGCCGCACTACGCGGTGCAGGGCGTGGAGTTGATGGAGTTGATGAAGCAGCAGGCCCTGAACTTCGGCACCCGCGTGGTGGGCGACGACATCGTGGAAGTCGACTTCGACTCCCGTCCGCTGCGGGTGAAGCCTGCCGACGGCGACTGGGTCGAAACGCATTCCGTCATCGTGGCGACGGGCGCTCGGGCCAACTACCTGGGCCTGCCCTCGGAGGAGAAGTACAAGAACCGCGGCGTGAGTGCCTGCGCGGTCTGCGACGGCGCCCTGCCGCGTTTCCGCAACAAGCCATTGATTGTCGTCGGCGCCGGCGACTCGGCGGTCGAAGAGGCCACCTACCTGTCCAAGTATGCGTCGCGCGTCTTCATGGTGCATCGCCGCGACCAGATGCGTGCCTCGCGCATCATGCAGGACCGGGCGCTCAGCAACGACAAGATCGAGATGGTCTGGAACCACGTCGTCTCCGAAGTGCTCGGCAGCGACGACGCGGGCATGACCGGCGTCCGCATCACCAGCACTCTGGACGGTTCGACGCGCGATCTGTCGGCCGTCGGCATGTTCCTGGCGATCGGTCATACGCCCAACACGGGGTTCCTCAACGGCAAGCTGGCAATGAACGAGAAGGGCTATATCCGCTGGACGCAGCCGTTCCGTACATGGACGACCGTCGAAGGCGTCTTCGCCGCCGGCGATGTGGCCGACGACTACTACCGCCAGGCCATCACCTCCTCCGGCACCGGCTGCATGGCCGCTCTGGACGCCGAACGCTACCTGGCAGAAAAAGGAATCTAGCGGAGCGCGGCCGTCCCGGCCGCAAGGAAACCGGAGCGCGGCCGTCCCGGCCGCACCGAAACGACCGCAGGCCTCGCCCGAGAGAGACCAACGCAGCCGAAGCAATCGGCGAACACAGCCACGGCGCACGGAGTGTGCTTGCTACTATAAGGATGGACCGCATGGAAAAGATCTCGGTCGCTGACGCGCGTCTGAAAGCGTCGATCGGCAAGTCCGTCCGCCTGCAGGGCTGGGTCCGCACGCGCCGCGATTCCAAGGCGGGCTTCAGCTTCGTCGAACTCAACGACGGCTCCTGCCTGGGCAATGTCCAGGTCATCTGTGAAACCCGGCTCCCCAACTACGAGTCGGAGATCAAGCACCTGGGCTCCGGATGCAGCATCACGGTGGAAGGCGAGGTAAAGGCCTCCGGCGGGCAGGGGCAAGAGACCGAAGTCTTCGCCGATCGCGTCCAGGTCCACGGCTGGGCCGACCCGCAAACCTACCCGCTCCAGAAGAAGCGGCACACCTTCGAGAAGCTCCGCGAATGGGCCCACCTGCGTCCGCGCACGAACACGTTTGGCGCGGTCATGCGGGTGCGCAACACCATCAGCCGCTCCATCCACCAGTTCTTCCAGGAACGCGGCTTCCTGTACGTCCACACGCCAATCATCACCGCCAGCGATTGCGAAGGCGCCGGCGAAATGTTCCGCGTGACCACGATCGACCCGGCCAAGCCGCCGCGCAAGGACGGCGCCGTCGACTACTCCCAGGACTTCTTCGAACGCCCGGCGTTCCTGACCGTCAGCGGACAGCTGGAAGGGTTTTTTAATGATACGGCGACCACCGAGATCTACACCTTCGGCCCCACCTTCCGCGCCGAGAACTCCAACACCAGTCGACACCTGGCGGAGTTCTGGATGATTGAACCAGAGATGGCCTTCTACGAGCTTTCCGACAACATGCAACTGGCCGAAGCCTATCTCAAGCGGATGGTGCGCGATGTGCTCAACGACTGCGGAGAAGACATGGCATTCTTCGACCAGTGGGTCGAAAACGGGCTACTCCAGCGGCTTCAGGCGGTTCTCGATAAGGAGTTCGTGAGGCTCTCCTACACCGAAGCCATCGATATCCTCTCGCGAAGTAGCCAAAAGTTCGACTACCCGGTCGCCTGGGGCAGCGACTTGCAGGCAGAACATGAACGCTTCCTGACCGAACAACATATCCAAGGTCCCATCATTCTTTACGACTACCCGGCCGCCATCAAATCTTTCTACATGCGACGCAATGAGGATGGCAAAACAGTGCGGGCGATGGATGTGCTGGTCCCAGGTGTCGGTGAAATCATCGGCGGAAGCCAACGGGAAGAACGCCTGGAAGTCCTTCAGCAGCGGATGCAGGAAATGGGGCTGTCGGAAAAGGATTATTGGTGGTACCTAGAGCTGCGGAAGTACGGCACCGTGCCTCACTCCGGTTTCGGCCTGGGGTTGGAGCGCGCCGTGCAGTTCATCACCGGAATGACGAATATACGCGACGTGATTCCTTTCCCACGCTACCCAGGATCGGCCGAGTTCTAAAGCCAACTCCCCTGACGCCCCAATGGCTTCGCGTTTCATCGGGGCAGACAGTTCCTCGCCAAAATGGAAGCCTCGATGGACCCACACCAACCGTCGCAGGAAAGCTGGGAAGCGAAGTTCTCACGCCGCTCCAGGCATCAGATCGCCATTCGATGGGAGGGTTCCCCCCAAACGTCGCTCGATCGTCGCTTCAGTCGACTTCATCATTGGCAGTGGGACCAAGCATCCCCCCTTCCTGCATCCTCTTCCCACTTGGTCATTCCCCCTCCCTGGTCCGATCCCAAAGCGATCGACCCTGAACTGGCGATGGTCGGCGCGATCGCCAGTTGCCACATGATGTCGTTCCTGTGGGTCGCTCGACACGTCCCCTGGAAGGTCATCTCCTACACCGATCGCGCAGAGGGGGTATTGACCAAGGATTCAGAAGGCAGACCGTGGCTCAGTGACATTCGCCTTGCCCCCGAGGTGGGATTTGATGGGCCTTCCCCCGATACCACCGCCCTGAAAAGCCTCCACCAAGAGGCGCATCACGAGTGCTATATCGCGCGATCCATCCGATCCCGAATCTGGCTCTTCGACCATCCGCTGGAATAAGCCTAGCTCGCCACCTAGCATCTCAATGGTCTTTCCCACGACGCCATTCACCGGTCTCTTGCTCCCTCCCGAAAAAGAGCATCTCACAGAGGCACGGGGGACACGGAGA
>CAZUJM010000237.1:0-2361 GCA_964620405.1 uncultured Pirellulaceae bacterium
ACGGCCTCGGTCGGCGTTTCCCGCGTCGAGACGCGTTTTTTCGAGCCCGGGAGTGGACCGACTCTAGAATGCCGGGCGAGGGCGGCGGCGGCGGATCGAAGGGCCCCCCTGGGCTTTTTCTTTCCTCGATTTGGCCCTTCACCGCGCCGCCGCTCTTCACTTCTTTCATCACTCACCTCTCCTTTCCCGCTTAGCGTGCTCGAACCGCTCGGAGGCTTTCATGGCACCTCGTAAGAAGAAGTCCGCCGCTGGTCCACCCCCGTCCGATCCCTGCTCCGGCCCATCCGAAGGGCCTGCGAATGACAGGGAACATGGCCAGCAGCCGGAGGCCGATGGCCAGCCGATGCCGGAAGCGGACGCGTCCTCCTCCAAGCCCGTTCAGCGAGCCGCCGGGCGTCGGGGCAAGAAGAAGTCGGGTAGCCATTCCGTGGCCGTGTACGAAAAGATGGTGGGCGCGATTCTGAGCGCCTACGTCTTCGACGCGATCGGGCATCTCTCGCCGCATCGCAGGAAGCTGGTGGAGTTGATGAGCCAGGAGGATCCTGACTGGCCGTTCGTGATCGAATCGGCGTATGGGATCAACCGCACGCTGATTCGCAGCGTCTACGCTTTGTGGACGGAGCATTTTTCGCCGGCCGAGGCGGTGTTGTTCCTGCTTCGTGGACTCGACTGCCCGGGCGGCAAGGCCTTGGAGGAACTGGTCGAGGAAGAGTTCGGCTCCTGATCCCGCCAACCGCGCCAGTTTGCTTCGCACCGGCAGCCGGATAGACTAAGCCGCACGGCTCGCGCGCAGGCCCCGCGAGCGTCGCCACCAAGAGCGTGGAACACGGGGTTCCATGCGGGTGTCGGAGTTGCGGCAAATCCAAGGTCGCGTCATGGCGGACCGGACCGGCGAGAGATCAGGGACGATTGGTCCGCGGGAGGTGCGTTACGAGCACTCGCCCCAGCTTCCTTCGCTTCTCGAACGGTTGCAGGTTTCGCTGCTGGTGAGCACCTACCAGGCCGGCAAGCTGCTGGTGCTCGGTGCGCACAGCGGTCAGTTGCAGATCTCCTTCTGCGACTTCGACCAGCCGATGGGCGTGGCGGCCTCGACGCAGGGCCTGGCCGTTGGCACGCGACGCGACGTGCACTACTTCCGCGCTGCCCACGAGACGGGGGCGAGCATCGCGCCGCAGGGCAGTTACCGCGGCTGCTATGTGCCTCGCGGCAGTTTCTGCACCGGCGCGATTCGCGGTCACGACCTCGGCTGGGGCCGTGAGGGACTCTGGGTCGTCAACACGTTGTTTTCCTGCCTGTGCACGCTGCACGAGAACTACAGCTTCGTCCCGCGCTGGCGGCCCTTCTTCGTCACGGATTTGGCGGATGAGGATCGCTGCCACCTGAACGGGTTGGCGATGGAGGACGGCGTGCCCCGCTACGTCACGGCCTTGGGTGAAACGAACACCCGGGAGGGCTGGCGGCCGGGCAAGGCAGCGGGTGGCTGCATCGTGGACGTGGCCAGCGGCGCGGTGGTTGCGCGCCAGCTATCCATGCCGCATTCGCCCCGTCTGTGGGGCGGTCGATTATGGGTGTTGGATTCCGGCCGCGGCGCGTTGGCGTTGGTCGATCGCCAGACGGGGCGACTGGAGGTGGTGGAACGCATGCCCGGTTATACGCGGGGCCTCGCGTTCGCGGGCTCCTTCGCGTTCGTGGGACTCTCGCGGATTCGCGAGTCGGCTGTCTTCGGTGGTTTGCCGATTGAGCGTGACGGTGGTCCGCTGCACTGCGGCATTGCGGTGGTCGACCTCGTCGCAGGCCGCACGGTGGCGGTCTTCCAGTTCCATGCCGGGGTCGAGGAGATCTTCGGCGTCGAGGCGATTGCCGGCACCGCCTATCCCTTGATTGCCGGTTCCGCGATGGACGGCCAGGAACGCGAGGTCTGGGTGGTACCAGGCCCCGGCACGGCCGCTCCGTTGCCAACTCCCGCGCTGCCCTGGTATGCGTCGGCGAACCGGTCTCCGTCCAGTGACACACCGGTGTCCTCCACCTTGACGGGAACTTCATCCGGCCCCGAGGCCGTGGAACTTCGGTTGCGGCAGGAGGCGGCGCATCATGAACGGCGGGGAGACCTGCCGCAGGCGATCCAAGCCCTGCGACAACTGGTGGCGTTGCAGGCCAACCCTTCCCTGATGCAGCTCCACCTGGGCAACCTTCAGCAGCAGGCAAACCAACTGGAGGATGCGGCGGAGTCCTACCGGTCGGCGATCGCTGCCGATGCTTCCAACACCACCGCTCGGCAAAACCTGGGCCTGCTGTACGTGAACCTCGGCGAGCCGGAACGTGCGCGGGAGGAATACGAGCGGCTGGTCGCGATTGCCCCCT
>CAZUJM010000237.1:2371-9522 GCA_964620405.1 uncultured Pirellulaceae bacterium
TACGACTCGGTGGAGCACTTGGAGTCATGGCGACAAGACCAGTTGGCGGCGTTGCGGCGCATGGTGGATGCGAGGGAGACCATCGACCTGACCGAGCAGCTGATCCCGACAGCATTTTACTGGGCCTACCAGGGGAGCAACGACCGCGAGGTCATGCGGTTGCGCGGGAGGATCTGCCGCGACGACTCGAGGCCAACCGAGCCGGACCCGCGGGCCATCGCGACGATCGCGGAGCGGCGTCGTGCGGGAGGAAAGCTGCGGGTCGGTTTCCTGTCGGCCTACTTCCGCGACCACACGATCGGACGCCTGAACATCGGCCGCGTCGAACGTCTGGATCGCTCGCGTTTCGACGTGTCCGTCATCACCACAACACCGCCCGCCGACGCGATGGCCCGCAGGTTCCAGGTGGCTGCCGACCGCTTCCACGTGCTATCCGGAAGTCTTTCCGACGCGCGTCGCCAGATCCGCGGTCTGGACCTGGACCTGCTGCTGTTTGCCGACGTCGGCATGGATCCGCTCTGCTCCACGCTGGCCTTTTCGCGGATGGCTCCCGTGCAGTGCGCTACCTGGGGACATCCCGAGACGACAGGCAGCGACGCCATCGACTTCTTTTTGTCGAGTGACCTGCTGGAGGTGTCGACGGCCGATGAGCACTATACGGAACGCCTGGCGCGTTCGCCGCTGCTGGGAGTCTACTATGAGCGTCCCAGTCGCACAGGTCCGCCGCGCACGCGAGAACACTTCGGGCTGCCGCCGAAGGGCCATCTCTATCTCTGTCCGCAAACGCTGTTCAAATTCCACCCCGACTATGACGCGATCCTGTCCGAGATCTTGGCGGCCGATCCGGAGGCCACGCTGGTGCTGCTGCAGGGGAAATCACCCGCTTGGACCGCGCGACTGCAGTCCCGCTTCCGCAGGACGCTCGGCGATGCGGCCGCTCGCGTGGTCTTCCTGCCGCCGCAACCCAACGACGACTACCTCGCGCTCTTCCAGGTGGCGGACGTGGTGCTCGACCCGATCCACTTCGGCGGAGGCAACAGCAGCTATGAAGCGATCGCGATGAACGCGCCGCTCGTGACGCTGCCCGGAGATTTCCTGCGGAGTCGCATCACGACCGCCTTGTATCGCAAGATGGACCTGCCGCATTACATCGCCGAGGATGCGCAGGCCTATGTCCAGTTGGCCGTGCGGCTCGGCACCGACGACGGGGCGAATCGCGCAGCACGCCAAGAGATCGAGGCGAACTCGAGGGTGCTCTTCGAAGATCCCGCCGAGGTTCGGACGCTGGAGGCGTTTTTCGACGCGTGTGTGGGTTGAACCCAATCGTCCGCCATGGAGAAACAACCACCGGCCGCGTTGATCATTCGATGGCCTGCGGCAGACGCCGATCCACGGCGCCCAGCGGACCGCGGACGACGCGAAAGCCGACGAACTGGCTCCAAGTCCGCGGTTCGACGGAATACATCAGGCCTGAGTAGAGTTCCGGGGCTCGATTGAACCAGCAGCCGCCCAGCACGATCACCCGGCCCGGTTCGTCCGGCACTTCATCCTGGGTCATCTCCCAGGTATTTCCCAGCATGTCGAAGAGCCCCCAGGGGCTCGGCATCTGGTACCCGCACACGCCGGCGTGCTGCGCGGCGTACCAGGCATAGCCGGCGACCAGTTCCGGGTGCTTGCCCTGGATGATGTCGCGCGAGGCACCATGCCGGCATGCGTGCTGCCATTCAGCCAGCGAGGGAAGCCGGTACCCGTTCCCGCGCACGAGCAGCCAACGTTCAGGCTCACCCGGCCCCTCGGATTTCGAACGCGGCGGTTCGAAGGAACGCACATAGCAGGGAGAGAGTCCTTCGCGCTCACTGAGCCAGTTGCAGAAACGCATGGCCGTGTAGACCGTCATATTCTGCGCGGCGGCTCGTCCCCGCACTGCGAAGCCCCGGCCGCGATACATCCGCGCGGCCTCCTCGAAACTCAGCGGCCCCTGCACGAGAAAATGGTTGAGTTCGTCTTGGGACACTTCCCGGTCACAAAACCAGAGCGACTCGTCTGCGGAGGACGAAGAGGTCAGGGGAACGGAGGTCCCACCGACGACCGGCGCGTCTGGGCGTTGCGGGATCCGCACCATGGTCATGCCAGCTGAGTTGACATACCAGTCGCGGCTCGCGTGCGGTTTTCGAAACCACCGCGGATCCTGGGTATCGAATCCCCAGCGCCGCAGCAACCAGCCTGCAGCGCTATGAGTCGCGGCGCGCGGAGACTCCGAATACCAGCGTGTCGCGAGTTCGCGCCACAGCCTGCGCGCTGCGAGCGGGACTCTCGCCGGCTCGATCTGCCCCAGCCCCAGCAGGACGCCGTACCGCAGGTTCTCCGAGCCCTGGCTCGCCAGGACCCGGTGCAGCGACTCGACATCCCCGGGCCACTGCGCGAGGAAATGCACAAAAGCCAAGGTCGCATCCTGGTCGCGATCCTCGCCGGGCGTGCAGAGCAGTTCGGCGGCACGCGCATCTCCCAGGCACAGCAGGGCGGTGGCGAGTCTCGCCCGGTAGGCTTCCGTCGGCGAACGTTCACTGCTTTGATCTACCGATGCTGCAGCACCGTCCAGCGTTCGCCCATTCCACACAAGTTGCCCGGCCTGCTCCGTCAGCATCCGCAGCGCTACCTCGCGATCGCGGCTCAAGGCTTCGATGTAGTTGGCTCCATCCTCCAACTCCACGCGTTCCAATCGCGCTATCAGGAATTCAGTTTGAAACTCACCCGCTCGTGCCAACGCGAACGCCAAGCGCATCCGGCGGGTTTCGTCGGCCTCCCGCTGGAAGCGTTGCCTGATGACTGGCAGCGTTCTTGGCGCGTCGAGGGAGTCCAGCGCACCGAGGATTGTGGGGACGCTGGTGCCAGAACCGCTGTCGAGGGACTCCAGCACCAATTGCAGCTGTTGGTTCCACGCGATATCCCGCTGCCTTTGGAGCGTCCAGCGCACCAGGCCGATGCTAAGCATCAGCACGGTGAGCACGACGGTGATGCGGGTCCCATGATGGCGCGTGGCGGCCCGCATCATTGCGTTCTGGCCTCCAGTCCATTTCGCAGGGGAGGTCAACCACAGGATACGCAACCAAGTTCCAAGGCCCGGGAGCTGCTTCGGATCACGTCGGCGCGACCAGACGGCGGCGTGTTCCTGCAGGGCAATCAGGGCGCGACCCTGGCGAGTCTCCTGCTGCTTCTCCCGCAACCAAGTGCGCAGCGACGGAACGAGGTAGTCATGCGTGAGCTGGTAACAGGAGGCCCCCTGCGATCCACCGTCCTCAGGGCCGCTGGCGGGCGTGATCAGCTTCAGGTCCCGATCCAGCCTCTGAATCAGATCGTGGAACCGCGGCTCTTCAGGCCCGAGCCCCGCCGACAACGCCAAGTCCTTGACGGAACAGGCACTGCCCTTGATGCCAACTCCCTCGGCGGGCAACAGACAGGCCAACACCGTTCGCGCCGACACGGACATCCGTCGCGCAGCCGCTGTCGATTCCTCACCCTCCAGACTCTGCTGGAGGAACGCGACACCCAACCCCTCCAGCCCCCCCAGCGACTGCAAGGTCTGCGGCGTCCAGTCCCGATGCCTCATCATTTCCGCGAACAGCGAGAGGCGCACGGGCACGACACGGCCGCTCTCCGCCAGGCCTTCGATCGCCTCGCGCACGAAGGCGCGGTGCGTTTCACTCCAGTCGGTCGAGCGTGCGGGCAGCGTCCCCAATCCCCGGCCGAAATGGCCCAAGACCTTGCGTGCGTGCGGCTTGTCGAACAGATCCAGCAGTACGAAATTCTTGCCTTCGGCAAGCGGAATTTCCAGCTCCTGCATCAAACGCGCCAAGGCGACCGCAAAGTCATCGCGCACCAGCAGCACGGCCTGCACGCGACCCCCATCGCACTGGCGCAGCGCCGCGATCAATCGCCCTTCGGTATCGCTCGCGTGCCCGTGCAGCCACTGCTCGAACTGATCCAGCACGATCACCAGCTTCGGACCGTCGGCCATCCGCAGTTGCTTCAGGCGCGTCGCCACTCCAGCGGAGCTTTCATGGTCTGGAAATCGCAAATCGAGGGCGGCCAGCAGGCGGGATTCGGTATCGCGGGCCGTCGCCTCGACGTACACCACATCCACGCCAGCGTCCACCTTCGGAATCACGCCCGCCTTGAAGAACGAGGACTTGCCGGATCCACTGGGCCCGAAAAGCACGCCCACGGGGAAGGTGTCGCTACCTTGCCGTTCGCCCAGGTGCCGCACCCAGAAGGCCACGGCATCCGGCACTCCCAGGCGGTTTCGCAACCCAGGCAACAGTTCAAGGAATTGGCTCGCATCCAGGGCATCGAAGGATTCCAGTCCGCGAGGCGGCACCGGTTGCTCGAGACTCTCGCCCAGTTCACTGACCGACTGCCACTGCAGCCAGGCTGCGAGGTCCTGTACAAGGCTGCCAGCGTCGGCGTAGCGATCGTTGGCTCGCTTCGCCAGCAGCTTGAGACAGATCCGTTCCAATCCCGAGGGGATCGTCGGCTGCAGCGTCCGTAGAGGCGTCGGCTCCTCGCGGACGATCTGCCACGCCAACTTTTCCTTGCTCGTGCCGCGAAACGGACGCATCCCGGTCAGGCTCTCGTAGAAAATCACTCCCAGCGCATAGAGATCGCTGCGGCGGTCCACGCGATGTCCCTCGCCCTGGACCTGCTCTGGACTCATGTAGGGCCATGTGCCAGCGCGTTCGCGAGCGGCCACGTCGTCATCCTCGCGGACCGCGAGGCCAAAGTCGGTGATGTAGGCGTGGTCGGTGCGATTCTCGATCAGGATGTTCGCCGGCTTGATGTCGCGGTGAATCACGCGACGCGCGTGGGCCGCCTCCAGCGCCTCGGCGATCGACAGCAGCCAGGTAGCGGCCAACACCTCGGACGGCCTGCCACGCAGGAGACGCTGCTGGAGGTTCTCGCCGTCGATGTACTTCGAGACAATCAGGATCTCGTCTTCCCCATCCGTCTCGACGTCGAACACCGTCGCGATGCGTGGATGGTCCAACGTGGCGACCGTTCGCGCTTCGGCCAGGTAACGCTGCATCTGCACGGCATCGCGGAAACGATCTCGCCGCGGTATCTTCACCGCCACTTCGCGTTGGAGTCGCGTGTCCATGGCCTGGACCACGCGACCAAACGTTCCCGCACCAAGTTCGCGGAGCACGCGATAGCGGCCGGCAAGCCACTCTTCGCCTTCACGGTCCAGCGGTTGCCGCGCCTCCGAAGCGGCGGCCGAACCCGTGGCTTCGCGGGCGCGGGCGTCCGCCAGCCAGACATCGGAGGAATCTTCAAGCAGAGACGAACAACTTGCCGCCGCTGACGGATTCCTGTCACTCGCCCGCTGCGCAGGAAGAGTATCCTGCCCGAGTTCAGCGGGCGCGGGATCCGTCGTGACCGGACCGACCGTGACGACCCGCGACGGTAGTCGAACGCCTGTCGCCGCTGACGCGATACCGTTGGTCGGCGAGGTCGAATCGCCAGAGACGACCGATTGAGCCCACAACAGCAACTGCTGTCGCTCCCCTTCGTCGATCGCCGGATAGAGCGAGAAAAACTCCTCGGCGTTCTCCCAGGCTTGTGGAGAACGCAAACGATACCATTCGAGGAATTCGGCGCGCATGGATCGAGACTCACCACGGGGACCAGGAAGCAATCCGCTCCTGAACGGTCAACCCGGAGCGGACTGTCCCAGGCTGCCAGTGCCTCGCGATTCGAGCGAGTCCCACCATGCTAGATTCTCGCGGACCGCTTTGAAAGACGAACCCGCGAAAGCACCGGGGGCGATCATGGCCCCGGTCGCCGTGCAATCGATTCCCTCACTGGGACTCGCAAAGCGGCCCTCGGCCGCCGGGGGGCCTCAGCGAATTCGATCCAGCGTGCGGGGATCCTCAACGCCTGCATAGTACTTGTTTAGCAGATGCTTAAAACAAGACTCCGCTTCCGCTACCTTCGCAAAGAGCGTCGCGCACGATTGCAGTTTCATGTCGTCCGGCGTTCCCAGGATTTCAAACGCCGACTTTCGGTCCACGGCGAGCAGCGCCGCCGCGCACTCCCGCAGACGCGTTCCCAGCACCGGGTGCTCCAGATAGGCCCTCGCCTCGGAAAGACTTCGAATGGCGTACTGCTGGGAAACCGCGCTAGCCCCCAGTCCCCAGAATTGGGGGAAGATAAACCACATCCAGTGCGTCTGTTTCCGCCCGTTACGGATCTCCGCCAGGGCGTAGTCGTAGACGTCCCGTTGAGCCAGCAGGAAACGATTCAGGTCGAAAGGATCCGCGGAGGGCGACGTTTCGTTTCTGTCCGGCATGACGGTCTCCTCGAAGTTCCCCGATCGTCCACTAGGCAGGAAGGCGACTGCACGAAAAGCAATTGACCACGCTGCGTCACGCATCAATCCGGCGGGAGACGCATGTCGGTCGCGAGCGGCCCGACGGGTCTTCTCCACGAAACAGCGGGAAGCCGAGCGTATCGAGGCTCCCGCTTCCACAGCAGGCGGCTCCTGCGCTCGCAACTCGAGAGCGCCGCAGGCGTTTCCTTCAACCCGCACGAGAGCTATCGGCCAGCGCGGGAAGGCTACTCCCCGACGGAGACGACCACGGAACCATCGGGCAAAACCATGCCCGGCCGAAGTTCACCGATCGGCTCGCCCCGCTCGTTCACCATTCCCTGGTACTGGTACTCCCGGGACGCTCGTTCCCTCGGTAGGGGGACGACATCGACACGTTGGGGAGACGCGATGTAGACACGTCCCACGGTGCGGCGAGGATAGCCGTAGCGCGGCCCCACCGGATACGCATAGACGGCGCGTCTGCCGTAGTAGCCACCGTAGACCGGATAGCCATATCCCCCGTAACGATGGCCAGCCCCCGGATAGCCGTACCCGAGGTAGCCGTATCCCGGATAGACGAAGCCGGGGTTACGGAGGCTTGGGTAACCAAAGCCGGGATACCCGAACCCAGGATAGCCTAAACCGCCATAGCCTAACCCGCCATAGCCACCATAGAACCCGATGCCGAACGAGGCACCTCCATGATGATGGCCACCACCGCCGCCACCACCATGTCCGCCACCACCGTGTCCGCCACCACCGTGTCCGCCACCACCGTGTCCGCCAC
>CAZUJM010000238.1:0-8641 GCA_964620405.1 uncultured Pirellulaceae bacterium
CGAAAGGACGTGCTGCTGCTGGACGTGACGCCGCTGTCCCTGGGCATCGAGACCATGGGCGGCGTGTTCACCAAGCTGGTGGAACGCAACACGACCATTCCGACCGAACGCAAACAGTCGTTCAGCACGGCCGAGGACAACCAGACGGCGGTGACGGTGCGTGTGTTCCAGGGCGAGCGTCCGATGGCGGCCGACAACCGGCTCCTGGGGCACTTCAACCTGGACGGCATTCCGCCGGCGCCGCGCGGCGTGCCGCAGATCGAAGTCAAGTTCGACATCGACCAGAACGGCATCCTCAACGTGTCCGCCAAGGACCTGGGCTCCGGCAAGGAACAGACCGTCCGCATCGAGCAGTCGTCTGGCCTCTCGGATGAAGAGATCAACCGCATGCGGAAGGATGCGGAAGAGCATGCGGCCGAGGACAAGGCGAAGCGTGAGGTGGTCGAACTGCGGAACCAGGCCGATCAGCTCTGCTTCCAGGTCGAGAAGATGATCAAGGAGCAGAAGGAGAAGCTCTCCGATTCGGACAAGGCTCCGCTGGAGCGGGCGATCCAGAAGACGCGGGACGCCGCGAAGGGCGAGGATGTGGCGGCCATCAAGTCGGCCATCAGCGACCTCGAGCAGGCATCGCACGCGTTCAGCAAGGCCCTGTACGAGAACACGCAAGGGGGAGCGGCGGCTGGAGGTGCTTCGCAGCCCCAGGGCGCGGCGGCCGGGGATGACAACACGATCGACGCCGAGTTCGAAGTGAAGGACTGATCGCGAGACGGGTGCCACGGGGCCGCGTGAGCGGGTTCCACGCACCAGTGTCGTTGGACATTTCAGGCACCCTGGCTGCCCCGCAGCCAGGGTGCTTTGCAAATACGGAGGCGCGATTCGCCCGACACGAGTCGTTGACCGTAGAATTCCGGCGGGTCGGTGGCGACATTCGAAGCGGGAGGCGCCCCAATGCCACTCGTGAAATGCCCGGCCTTCCGCGACCAAGAAACAGGTTCCAGTCGGCCTTTGACCAAGCGGTTCCCCTCAGGCGGCTCAGGTTAAGCAGCTCAGGAAGTTGGCTCAAGACAAGTCGGTCGAACGCGGCACGATCGCCGCGAGGCCGGAGGAGGCAAGCATGAGCGTTCGATTCGACAAGTTCACGATCAAGGCCCAAGAAGCGGTCCAGCAAGCGCAGCAGATCGCGCTGGACCACGCGAATCCGCAGATCGAGGCGCTGCACCTGCTGGCGGGACTGCTGGCCGAAACGGATGGCATCGTCCAGCCGCTGCTCGGCAAGGTCGGAGTGAATCGCAGCCAGTTGCAAGGCACGGTGGAATCGGAACTGACGCGTCTGCCGCATGTTTCCGGCGGTGCCGGACCCACAGTAGGCCAGTCGCTCAACCAAGTGCTGGTCGGCGCGCAGGCCGAGGCGTCGCAGATGCGCGATGAGTTCGTCTCGACCGAGCACCTGCTGCTCGCCCTCACCAAGGTGAAGTCGACCGCGCAGGGACTGCTGCAACTGAGCGGCGTGCGTGACACCGACATCCTGAACGCCCTTCGCACCATCCGCGGCTCGGCCCGAGTCACCGACGAGAGCCCCGAGGCCAAGTTCCAGGCGCTGCAGAAGTACGGTATCGACCTGGTCGAGCGCGCCAACGCCGGCAAACTCGATCCGGTGATCGGCCGCGACAGCGAGATCCGCCGCGTCATCCAAGTGCTCTCCCGCCGCACCAAGAACAACCCCGTACTCATCGGCGAACCCGGTGTCGGCAAGACGGCCATCGCCGAAGGCCTCGCGCTGCGCATCGTGCAGGGCGACGTGCCGCAGAGCTTGAAGAACAAGCGAGTCGTCTCGCTGGACATGGGCGCGCTGATCGCGGGCACCAAGTTCCGTGGCGAGTTCGAGGAACGCCTCAAGGCGGTGTTGAAGGAGGTGGAGTCGGCCAGCGGGTCGGTCATCCTCTTCATCGACGAACTGCACACGGTGGTCGGCGCGGGCCGCTCCGAAGGCGGTTCCGACGCCGCCAACCTGCTCAAGCCGGCCCTCGCGCGAGGCGAACTGCGGTGCATTGGCGCCACGACGCTGGACGAGTACCGGCAGTACATCGAAAAGGACGCCGCGCTGGAACGCCGGTTCCAGCCTGTGCTCGTCGGCGAACCCTCCGTCGAGGACACGATCGCGATCCTGCGCGGCCTGAAGCCTCGCTATGAGGCCCATCACGGCGTCAAGATCAAGGACTCCGCGCTCGTCGCCGCCGCGAACCTCTCCCATCGCTACATCACCGATCGCTTCCTGCCCGACAAGGCCATCGACCTCGTCGACGAGGCCGCCAGCCGACTGGCCATGGAACTGGAAAGCGTGCCGACGGAGATCGACGAACTGCAACGCAAGCTCACGCAGCTCGAACTGGCCGCGCGTCAGCTGGCCGGCGAGGAAGAAGCCACCGCCCGCGAACGGCTTGCCGATGTCGAGGAGGAGATGGCCACGCTGCGCCACAAGCTCGCCAGCCTCCGCGAACAGTGGGAGGCGGAGAAGCTCGGCATGGGCGACGTCCAGAAGGTGCGCCAGGAGATGGAGGCTGTCGAGCATGAGTTCCGCCAGCTGGACGCGACGATCAAGGAGAAGCAGTCGAGCGGCCAGCCGGTGCAGGAGTCGGAGTACCAACAGCTGTACGAGCTGGATGTGAAACGACGCCGGCTGCGGGCTCGCATGGAGGAATCGGAGTCGGAGGCGGCCGAGGAGGTCGATCGCGCGAAACACACACGGCGACTGCTGCGGCAGCACGTCACCGAGGACGAGATTGCTGAAATCGTCAGCTCCTGGACAGGCGTGCCCGTCGCCCGCATGCTGGAGACCGAGAAGGCCAAGCTGCTGGTCATGGAGGAACGCCTGCATCTGCGCGTCATCGGCCAGGACGAGGCGGTCGAAGCCGTGTCGAATGCCGTGCGCCGCAGCCGCAGCGGACTGCAGGATCCCAACCGGCCCATCGGTTCGTTCCTGTTCCTCGGCCCCACCGGCGTCGGCAAGACGGAACTCTGCAAGGCGCTCGCCGAAGTGCTGTTCGACGACGAGAACGCCATGGTCCGCCTGGACATGAGCGAGTTCATGGAGCGCCACACGGTCAGCCGGCTGATCGGTGCGCCTCCGGGATATGTCGGCTACGAGGAAGGCGGCAAGCTGACCGAAGCCGTGCGACGTCGTCCTTACTGTGTGATCCTGCTCGACGAGATCGAGAAGGCCCATCGCGATGTATTCAACATCCTGCTGCAGCTGCTCGATGACGGCCGCTTGACCGACAATCATGGCCACACCGTGGACTTCACGAACACGATCGTGGTCATGACCAGCAACCTCGGCAGCCAGGCAATCCAGCAGATCACGGAGCAGGGCGGCTCGGAGGAAGAGATCCGCGATGCGGTCCATGACAGCCTCAAGGGGCATTTCGCGCCGGAGTTCATCAACCGCATCGACGAGACGATCGTCTTCCACCCGCTGCAGCGGTCGCAGATCCGTCGCATCGTCGACATCCAGGTGGCTCGCCTGGAGAAGCAACTGGCCGAGAACGACCTGCAACTGGTCGTGACCGAAGCCGCCCGCAACCAGATCGCCTTCGACGGCTACGATCCCGCCTATGGAGCACGTCCGCTGAAGCGGGTGATCCAGCAGCGGCTGCAGAATCCGCTGGCCACCGAGATCCTCCGCGGCGAATACCAGCCGGGCAGCGGCATTAAGATCGACTGCGTCGACGGCGAGTTCACGTTTGAACCGCTGGCCACCATGGCCAGCGTGTGAGAATCCAGGCTGGCAGGCTCCTTGATCAAGGGCCTGCCAGCGCGCGTCGAACAGCCACTCGTCGTGCTGCCAGCGGCCGATCGAACGGGCGTGGAGCGGGGCGCGAACCTGGGCATGGCTCAGCGTCCTGATCGCACGCGGGTTGGCTTCGGGTGAAAGTACCTGCGGGTCCATCGGCAAGTCCAGCAGCTCGAGGCATTCGCGCGCGACGCCTTCGGGGTTCGATACGAGGTCTTCGTAACGGATGGTCCGCGCGGGGAGGTCGCAGCGCCGCCAGACCTCCGGCATCAGCAGGCGTTCCGCCCGGAGGACATCGAAGAGGCTGTCCATGCCCGCGGTCCAGTCGTAAAACCCCGGATGGAAGTACGCCAGGAAGAGACTCACCGCCGTATCGCGCGGGTCGCGCCGTGGAGATCGTCGCGATTCCGCTCCGCGTCCCGCAATCGGAAACGCACCCATTGGTTGCCGGAAAGTGGTGCGGGCCGCAGAACTCCTTGCCGCCCGCCAGCGATGCGCACTCGCCGTCCGTCGCGTACTCGACATAGTTCGCGACGACCAGGTCCAGCAGGCCATCACGGTTAGGTTCGGCGAAGGCCACGCCGGTGCCCCAGTTCGGGTTGATCACTCCATGTTCGTCCGGCAGTCGCTCGAAACGGCCCTCGCGGTTGATGTAGACCGATGTCTCGTTCAGTCCGGCGAGGCAGAGGTCGATCCAGCCGTCGTGGTTGACATCGGCCGCGCCGATCGCCTGGAAATAGCCGGCCAGCCGGCGCCCCGCTTGCTGCGCCACATCCACGAACGTGCCATCCGACTGCTGCTCGTAAAGACCGTTGTACGAGTCCGCATCGGGACCTGCGTTGGTCGTGAGGAAAAGGTCCAGGCGTCCCTCGTTGTCTAGGCGTCCATCGTTGTTGCAGTCGAGCAGGGCGGCGCCGGAGCCGATGGTGCGCGGATAGAAGTAACGGCCGGGCGGGCCGCTGCGATGCTGGAAGCCGATCGAAGCCACCGGGCTGGCGGCGGTGAACCAGCCGTCTGTCGCCGCCCGGTCCGCGATCGACGCGGCGGTTCCGCATCCGAGCAAGACCAGCATGCAGAGCCCGAGGATGCCCAGCAACGGCAGGCCCAGCACCGTCAAATAAGGGAGTAGCAGCGTTTGCTTGGCAACGCAGGACCTTCTGTCCCGCGGCCGGGTTGCGACTGGCGCAGGTCATGGGCGTTCCCACGCGCCGGGCAGGAAGGGGAGTGTGACGCGAATGGACGCAGGGATGCTCAGCCATGGTCCAAGGCATCCCAGCGACGGTCGAAGTGCTCCGCGTATCGCTGCCAGCGACCGACGCTCGCATCGCGCACCGGCTGGTGGACCTGTTGCTCGCTGAGCGTATGCACCAGGCGCTGGTTGTTTTCCGGATGCAGGCAGGCTTCCTCGAAAGGCAGGTCCAAAAATGTCAACGCCCCCTCGAGGATGCCGCGCGGGTCGCGGATCAGTTCTTCGTAGCGGATCGGCAGGACGTCCAACTGCAGTTTACGCAGGATCACGGGCAGGTAGAGACGCTCGGCTTCGAGGACCCGGTGGATGGATTCCAGGGTTCCCGTCCATCCCCACGAGGGATCCATGTTGTTCAGGAACAGGGAGATGGCGTTGTCCCGCGCGGAACGCTGGATGTGCAGGACCTTGGCTCCCGGCAGCGTCGTCGCAAGGAACAGGGGCTGCATCATCGGGAAAACGGTCTTGTCCAGCATCCACGCGTCGTCCGGCACCTGGAAACGCTCACGCGTGCCCTGCAGGTAAGTGGCCTGCAACTGATTGAGCGTCCGGCGCGAGACGGCCAGCGCGCCGCCAGGCCAGCCTCCACCCTCCCGGGCAATCGTGTCCGCCATCTGGCCGGCGAAGGGCAGTTCGTGCAGGGCGCGGATGCCCGCGTGGCCGTCGAGCATATGTTCCAGCAGCGATGTGCCGCTGCGAGGCATGCCCAGGACACAGGCCAGCCGCGCGACCCGCTGGTCGGCCTTCGGCAGCTTCGCCAGTTCGGCCAGCGATGCCTCGGCCGTGATCCGCAGCGAAGCGACCAGCAGGTCCACAGGGAAGTCGCGCGTGGAGCTGCGATGGGCTTCCGTGGCCTGCTTCCATGCTTCCGCGTGACGCCCTTGGCGATCCAGCAGGTGACAGAGCTGGAAATGGACGATCCGCGATAGCCGACGCTCCAGCGTCTCCTCCAGCAGGCACCGCAGCAGCGACTCCGCTTCGCTCGACGATCCCTGTTCGTTCCGCAAACTGGCCAGGAGGATCCGGCCTTCGGCCGAATCGCGAAAGGAATCGGAGAGGTCCAGCAGGTCCTGCAGTTCATCGAGTCGCCTGGCACGCAGCAGCATCTGGCCCAAGGCCACATGTCCTGCGAAATCGTCGTCGGCCGCGTCCGCCAGATAACGACCGGCGAGCGCAAAGGCTTCTTCGACGCGACCTTCGCGGAAGGTGATGGAGGCCTGCTGAAGCAGTCGGCGACGCGGATCGGCGGGAGGTGGCAGGGCCATCGTGATGAAGAGGAGCTCCCGTTCCTGGGTCGCCAGCCTTGGGCTCGGACATCCCATCAATCGGGCGCGAGGAAGGCACCTTCTTGGTTGAGAGTGCGCAGAAGAAAAGGCCACCGCAGGTTCGTTCCCGCGGTGGCCCTGATTCTATCGGGAGATCGGTGCGCCGCACAGCTTCCCACAGCCGAGCGTGCCAGGCGATCGCCAGTGACTACGAGGCCGTCCGGCGTCGACGAAGCCGATGCAGGACAAAGGCCAGCGGCCCTAGCGCGAACGCCAACGCGCTGGCCGGTTCAGGGACCGTGCCCGGCGGCGGTGGCGGCGGTGGCGGCGGTGGCGGTGGTGGCGGTGGTGGCCCAAGCGGAACGAAGTTGACGCCGTTGAGCGTGACGGTGCCGGTCCAGGTGCCGCTGGTTCCGGCAGCCCCGTAACCGTTGCCGATCCAGATGGTGCCGTCCACGGCCTTATTGCCAGTGAAAGTGAGCGGCGTGGTCAGGGTGACGGTGCCGACGGAGGTTGTGCCGATCGCGTTACTGCTGCCATTGGGCCAAGTGTACCTATAGGTCGGGCTCATGTTGCTGAAGCCGCCTATCTGCAGGAAGCCGGTCGTGGAGAGCGGCTCGATATCGACATAGACCGCCAAGTCGTCGGCGTAGGTGTATGCCACTGAGGCATTCAAGGTCACGTTGATGGATACGCTCGTCAACGTTCCCTGGATACTTCCCTGCGTGTAGTCGACGAATTGGGAGAAGTTAAATCCGGTAAACGTTTGGTTTGCCAATGTGACGGTGATGGAGGCGTCGGCTCCTCGCGGGAGAACGAACCCCGCCGCGATGGCTCCGATCAGATACCAGCGATGTTTTCGCACGGTTGAGTCCTCTGGGTGAGTTTCTTTTTGAGAAGGCTTAACCTTTCAAGCGATGCGTGAGGTCTGATCGAACGTGCCCAGCAGCGGGTTGCGGGAGTAGCGTGCTGCGGGGCACACCTCGTGATCCGTTTCGCACAGTCAGGATCACCGTATCAGTTAGCTGCGGACAATCAATAGTCGGGGTGGTAGTTTTGGAAGGAATATTCTGATTGAGGTTTTCGGGAGGGGTAGAGAAGATTTCTGCTTGGGAGAGCAGGACGCCTTGGAAAACCTCCGGAATCCTGGACAAGCCGTGGGGGCCCCGAGATGCCGATGGCGGCGGGCGCCGAAGGCGTCAAGCCGGGCAGTTCGACGCTTGCTGCAGGTTCAAGCCGCTTAGAGCTGGTCAGGGCCCAGATCGTGAATGCCGACGATGGCCGGCATGTAGTTGCGGACGCGCCAGTTGCCCTCCCAAAGCGTCTCGAAGTCGAACGGTTCCTCGGCTTCGACGACCAGTTGGCTGCCGACCGGTGCCTTCTCGCGCAGGACCTCCAGCAGTTCCCGGATTGCGGGCAGGCGTTCCGTGAAGTACGCGTAGGGCGGGCAGCAGAAGATGACCCAGGGAAACTCGCGCGCTTCGGCCGGGATCAGTTCCTCGGGACGCTTGCCCCAGTGAAAGGCATCGCCCGCCACGATCCGCACGCGATCCTGCATCTGCAGTCGTTCGGCGTTGGAGCGGATCAGCTTGGAGGTGGGCACGTGCCATTCGAGCAGCGTGGCCCCGGACGCTCCACGACTGATCGATTCCAGCCCGACGACGCCGGTGCCGGAGAAGAGGTCGAGGACGTAGCTGCCTTTGATGACCGGGCCGAGCAGGTTGAAGACGGCTTCGCGCGTGCGATCCTTCATGGGCCGGACTCGAATGTCGCCGGAGTATTCGAGCTTGCGGCCGCGATGCGTCCCGCCGACGATCCGCACGGAGGAGGGGTCGCCGGAATCGCGTACCGAGCGGTCCGTTTCCGAAGCCTGGGAACGCGGCGGTGAGTTTTTTCGTCGAGCGGGCATCGGGGGGTGGGTCCAGGGCAAGCAGAACAAGGCGGGCGACGGGCGTCGCGCTGAAGACCCAATTGTACGCGACCCGGCCGCCTTCGGGCAGGCTCGGCGGCTTGGGAACCCTTACGCCGATCGGCTATATTCCGATTTCGCAAGACGCCTTGGCGTGCCGTGTACACCGTCTTCAGTGGGGCTTACGAACGATCATGAAGCGAATCAATGACATGCGTGTGGCGATCGTGGTCTGCGGAATGCAGCTCGGTTGGATGGGCTTGGGCCTGCTGGAGGCCCAGGAAGCGGCTGCACCGCCCGCGCCTGCGGCAGCGGCTGCGGGTGCTGCGGACACGGGCGCTCCTGCCGCTCCCGCCGGCCCGGCCCGGGTCGCCTTCGACGAACTGTTCGGACGCTGGAAGCAGTTGCTGAAAGACCTGCGCGACGAACAC
>CAZUJM010000238.1:8651-9519 GCA_964620405.1 uncultured Pirellulaceae bacterium
AACACGGCCGCTTCGCCATCGCCGAAGTGAAGGACACCGACGCGATCCGCGAGCGGTTCCTCGCCAAGCTGCAGGAGGCCGGCAAGCTGGTGCCCGAGCTGCGCGACAAGGGCCTCCAGGCCCACGCGGAAGCTCCCAACTCCGACCGCGACCTGACGCGATTCCTCGTCAATATGGCCGCCGACGAACTGAAAAACGATCACTTCGAGACCGCCCTCCAGATCTCCCAGGCGATGCTCGACCAGGGGTCCGACGACAAGACGCTCTACGACATCGCCGGCTCCGCCGCGTACGCCGTTGGACAGTACGACTTGGCGGAGAAGAACCTGAGGGAGGCCGAGTCGCTGGGAGTGCTGACGAAGGGGGCCGACTATCTGCCCATGCTGTCGGACGTGAAGCAGGGCTGGGAGCGCGAGCAGAAGCTGCGCGAGCAGGAGGCGGCGGCGGACGACCTGCCGCGCGTCAAGCTGGTGACCAGCAAGGGCGATATCGTGGTGGAACTCTTTGAGAATGAGGCCCCCGACACGGTCGGCAACTTCATCCACCTGGTGGAGAAAGGATTCTACACGGACCTGCTGTTCCACCGCGTGCTGCCTGCGTTCATGGCGCAGACGGGCTGCCCGCGCGGGGATGGAACGGGAGGCCCCGGGTATCGCATCTTCTGCGAAAGCTACCAGGAGAACCACCGCAATCATTTTCGCGGCACGCTGGCCATGGCCAAGGGCGACCAACGCGACACGGGCGGATCGCAGTTCTACCTGACGTTCCTGCCCACACCGCACCTCGACGGTCTGCACACTGTGTTCGGTCGAGTGATCGAAGGCCTGGATGTGCTGGAGAAGCTCCAACGTCGCGATCCGAGCGATTC
>CAZUJM010000239.1:0-9496 GCA_964620405.1 uncultured Pirellulaceae bacterium
ATCCGCTGAAGAAGTGTCCATCGTGCAAGAAGGCAAAGCTGCGACGGCTGTTCGGCACGGGAGCCGCCATCGTGTTCAAGGGTTCGGGCTTCTATCAGACCGACTACCGCAGCGACTCGTACAAGAAGAGCGCGAAGGCCGACAAGGACTCGACTTCCGGCTCATCGTCCAGCAGTTCATCCGGGTCCGACAAGTCCTCCAGCGACACGTCGTCCAAGGCCTCCTCCTCGGAGAGCAAGCCTGCGTCGAAGCCCAAGAAAAAGGCCGACTGAGCGGATTGGCCGACATCCCTGCGTGGATGGGAGGCGTCGCATCAGGCGGCGCGTCGCAGCGGTGGAGCCGCACTGGGCGCGATGGTGTCGGGCAGGCAGACACTGGGCCGCAGGGTGCTCATCACCTTCAGGACACTGCCGGCGTTATCGTAGAATTTGATCTGGTCCTCCTCGAGAAACCAGACGGCGCTGATGCCGGTTCCCAGGAAGCGATGGCCACAGTACTGGCCGCCTCGCACCAGCACTGCCTCTCCGCAGATCGTTCCGCTGCTCGCGTTCATCTCAGAGAACTGCTGCTGGACCAGTTCACGGACCTCAAGCGGGCGGGATGCGGTCATGGGCGGAGCCGGTCTCGATGGAGGATGGTGACGGTGGCATCGGTCAGGTCTGGTGCACTCATCGGCAGGGATCGCCCGAAAGGATTGGAATTGCCGGTCTGGCCGTTGGAGTCACCGCAGTTTGCCAACGCGAGAAGCACCGGCGCGTTCTGTTGCGGAGAGGCGTTGTGTCCGAAGCGGCCTGCGGTGATAGCAGCGGGCAGTGAAGTGCTTTCAGGAGGAGGCGACCGCCGATGTCCGAACCCCGTCACATGCTTCCCGCGACGGGCAGTCGCCAGGTATCCCCGGCCGTGCTGCTGCTGGCGGTCACGCTGCCCACGCTGATCACTTGGGTCTACTTCGTGCTGCTGGAGCGGCAGGGTGCGACCGCGCAGCAGTTGGCTTATGGCGTCGGCAAAGCGCTGCAGTTCGCGTTGCCGCTGCTGGCCGTTCCCGGCTGGCTGGCTTGGCGTCGCGCCTGGCGATGGCCCCACCCGCGCGATGCGGGCGTCCTGACCGGAATCGTCCTCGGGCTGCTCGTCTTGGTCGCGACGGTGGCCCTCTACGCGTGGGTGCTCCGCGATGCGGCCTGGTTTGCGGTGGCGGCCGAGCAGGTGCGGGCGAAGGTCGCCCGATTCGGCATTCGTTCCACGGGCGCCTATCTGGCACTTGGTGTCTTCTACGCGGCGGTGCACTCGGCGCTGGAAGAGTATTACTGGCGGTGGTTCGTGTTCGCGCAGCTTCGCAGTCGCATCGACTGGCGATGGGCAGCGGTGATCTCCAGCCTGGGGTTCATGGCGCACCACGTGCTGGTACTGGCTCGTTTCTTCGGCGGGAACTCGCCCGCGACCTGGTTTTTCTCCGCCTGCGTGGCCGTGGGCGGACTGCTCTGGGCCTGGCTCTATCAACGGTCCGGGAAGCTGACCGGCCCGTGGCTCAGCCATCTCCTGGTGGATGCCGCGATCTTCTGGGTCGGCTACCAACTGGTGCGGTCGCTGCTGGCCTGAGGCGGTGGAGCGATGCCCAGTCGAGGCAACGGACGGCCGAGGGACCTGCGAGGACGTGTGCGACGCTTGCGATCCGCGTTCTTTCGCCGCGCGGCGACGACCGCTGGCTTGTTCGAGCGTTGGCGACCACGATAATGACGGACGCGGACGGCCTCACGGCGAGCCATGTCCCTGATCCATGAACTCCAAGGAGATGAAAGACGATGCGACTCAGCGGCAAGACATTCGGGGCGGCGTGCCTTCTCTGGGCATCGCTGCAGGCAGCTCTTCCGGCGGCCAACATCTTTCGACTGGAGGAAGGCACGCCGGCGCTGCAGTCGGCGGGGCCGCTGGCCTTCGGGCCCCAGGGAGTGCTTTTCGTGGGGGACACGAAGGGCGCGACCGTGTTTGCGATCGGCACCGGAGACGTCACGGGCGACCCCAAGTCGGTACAGGTGAGCGTCGACAACCTCGACGCGGCGCTGGCGGCCGTTTACGGCACGCAGCCGGGCACTGTCCGCGTGAATGACCTCGCCGTCAATCCGCTCAGCGGCAACGTCTACCTGTCCCTGTCCGTTGGCACCGACAACAAGCCGGCCCTGGTGCGGATCGACGCCTCGGGCAAGCTCAGTCCGGTGAGCCTCGAGCAGGTGCTGTTCTCGAAGGCCGAACTTCCCGACGCGCCGGACGACCAGATCACCGGCAGCGGCAATCGCCAGCGGAATCTTCGCGATGAGTCGATCACGGACCTCGCCTTCGTCGATGGCCGCGTGATGGTTTCGGGCATGACCAAGGGCGAAATGCCGTCCGCCGTCCGCTCCCTGCCTTTCCCGTTTGGGGACGAGAGCCACCTGGCGGGAATCGAGATCTACCACGCGGCCCACGGACGCTCGGAGGATAACGCCGCCATCCGCACGTTCGTTCCGTTGGTGATCGACGGCAAGCCCAACCTGCTGGCCGGCTTCACCTGCACGCCGCTGGTGCGGTTCCCGCTGGAGGGTATCCAGACCAGCGACAAGGTCACGGGCACGACGGTGGCCGAACTGGGCAATCGCAACCGTCCGCTGGACATGATCGTCTATCGGCAGGATGGTGAGACCTTCCTGCTGATGTCCAACTCCGCCCGTGGCATGATGAAGATCAGCACGAACGACATCGAGCGAGAGCAAGGGCTCACCGAGCCCGTGTCCGGTGGCGGCACGGCCGGACAGACGTACGAGACGGTGAACGACCTGCAGAACGTCGTGCAGATGGACCGCCTGGGCGAAGTGCAGTTGGTCGTGCTGCAGCAGAAGGAAGGCGCACCGCTGCAACTGCAAACGGTACCTCTGCCCTAGTCGATCGCAGACGCTGATTCGAGTACGCCGGCATTCCGTAGTCGGCACACGCCGTGTGCCGATCGGGGGAGCGCCTGGGTGCGGTGCGGATAGAACGCGGGTGATGTCGCGTGGCGGGGTTGTTCGCGCGGCTTCCGCCACGCGATTGGGGCGAGGGATCGCCAAGCGGCAATCCAGTTCGGCACACGGCGTGTGCCGACTACAGCCCGAGTGTGACGACTGCGCGTCAGCCTGCTCGACAGGGCTGCCGTAGTCGGTACTGCTTCAGGCGTCGTTCGATGCGGCGAGCCAGTTCCGCTTGCTGCTGCTTGGTCGCGACCTGGATGGCTCGTTCGGCGGCGCGTGTGGCCTGCGTCCACTGGCCTGCTTCCGCGTAGCTGGCCGCGAGCGTGTCGAGCACTCCGGCGTCCATCCCGCGCGTCAGACGCGTGGCCTGTTCGGCCAGTCGCACGGCCTTGTCACCGTCTCGTGTCGCCGCGTTGCCGTGCGTGGCCAGTTGCCAGGCATAGTTATTGAGCGCCGGCACTTCGCTGGGGTTGGCCTGCAGAGCCTCCTCGTAGTGTCGAAAAGCCTCGGGCATACGGCCGGAGGCCAGGGCCAGGTCGCCCATCCAGACCAGCAGCTTGGGCCAGTCGCGACTGGTGGACAGCAGCGCACGATTCGCGGCCACATAGGCAGCCGCATCGGCGCCGCGCTGTTGTTCCAGCAGACTGCGTGGAATGGCGAGCAGGCTGAGGGGAGCCATCCGCGAATTCCAGCGACCGGCAAAGGGCAACACGGCCGACTCCCAGGCGTTGCCTTCCAGCGACAGGCTCGCCGTGTCCCGGACGAGTCGTTCGACCTCCACGGGGCCGCGGTACAGGAAGGCGATGCGTCCTTAGGCGTCGAGCAGGAAACTGGTCGGCACGGGCATCGGCACGACCGTGGAGAAGGAGAGGTCGTGCAGCATGCGGAGTTGCGTGAGCAGCTCCGGCGTGGCGCGGCCGGCGGCGAAGGGGAAGTGCAGTTGCCGCAGAATCTCCCCCGGGTCGGCCGTGGCCGCCTCACCGCTGCCGTCGACTCCGTCGACGCAGAGGGCGACGACATCCAGTCCGGCCGTGCGGAGTTCTTCCGCATGCTTGGACCATTCGCCGAGTTCCGTAAGGCACGGGCCGCACCAGGTGGCCCAAAGGTTGACCAGCAGCGGGCGCCGCGCGATCGCCTGCGCGCCGCCGACGGGGACACCGGATGTCGAGCCGTCCGTCGCGGGTCCGAGCGTTTGCCAGCTCAGGGGCGGCACGGGAATGCGTTGGGTCAATCCGAGGGCGGCCTGCCCGCTGTTCTCCTGCGGCGACAGTTCGCCGGGCTGGATCGCCAGCGGCTCGGAGCGATCGCCCGGCGGTTGCCACTTGGCAGGCTGTGCTTCGCCCTGTCGCAGTTCGTAATGCGCATCGGCAGGCAGGGAGTCGAATACCTGCTCTTGTCCATCGGGCCACCGGACGACGACGCGGCGGATACGGGCCTCGTCGCCCAGGCCGAAGTGCAGCCAGGCGCTGGACTGGGCGAGGAACCCTTCTCCGGCGCGGCGCGAGCGAAGGAGCGGTCGCTCCGGGGCCGACTCCAGTTCGACGCGCACCTCGCTGCCGATCGCATCCCGGTTGACACGCGTTCCCCGCAGCCGCAGCGCGAGGTAGTGGTGTGACACGGGGTTGTCATTCCGGAGGAAACGCAGGCGGGGAGCGGTGCGGTTGGTGGCCCAGATATCCAGGTCTCCGTCAAAGTCCCAGTCGGCCAGCGCGAGGCCGCGGGCGTCGTCGGTGAACTGGAATCCCGTGACAGCCGAGGCGGTGGCGAACGGACCCGTGCGCGTGTTGAGAAACACGCAGTTCGCCTCATGGCCGCTCAGCGATCCACCGTGGCGCAGCAGGCTGTTGACCTGCGCGAGGCTGCGGCGATAGCCCGAGTCGGCCTGGCGGGCCACATCGAAGTCACGCGAATCGACGGGAGATTGCGACACGACCTGTCGCCATAGCAGGCTTCACAAGTCGTCCGGCTGGCGGCCCGTGATAAATCCGTTCGCCACCAGCAGGTCATCCCAGCCGTCGTTGTTGATGTCCGCGAACAGCGATCCCCAGCTCCAGCGGCCCATCGTGACGCCCATCGCCACGCTCACGTCCTCGAAGGTGCCGTCGCCCCGGTTGCGGAACAGGCTGTTGCCGCGGGCCAGGTGCTGGAACCGCGCGCGGGTTTCCGCCGTCTCATCCGGCTTGAACCGCGGGTCGAACGTCACGCGGCTGCCGGCCGCCGAGAACATGTTCGAGACATAGATGTCCTGCAGGCCGTCGCGGTCGAAGTCGCTCCAGGTCGCCGACATGCCGAACGCGCCGTCGACCAGCCCGGCTTCGCGAGCCACGTTCCGGAAGCGACCCTTGTCGTTGCGGTAGAGTTGGTTCTGGCCGAAGTCGTTCACCACCAGCAGGTCGAGGTCGCCGTCGCGATCGTAGTCCTCCCAGGTGGCCGCGAAGCTGAAGCGGGAGTTCTCCTGGTCCAGTCCGGTGGCCTTCGTCGCATCCTCGAACTTCCATTGTCCCAGGTTGCGGATCAGGTGGTTGCGGCCACCGTTGGTGGCGTCGAAGTAAGGCAGCGGCAAGGGCAGGTCGGACGCGGCGTCCGACTGGCCGTAGTAGACGCAGACGTACACGTCGAGCCAGCTGTCGCCGTCGTAGTCGGCAGCGGCGAGAGAAAAGCCTTCGCGAACAGCGGCGATGCGAGCTCGCTCGGCGAACCGACCGCGGCCGTTGTTTTCCATGAATAGCAAGCCCGTCGCCGTGGCCAGCACGAGATCGGCGTCCTCGTCGTTGTCGAGGTCGACCAGCAGGGCGCTGCGGGTATTGTCGAGGTAGTCGACGCCCGCCTCGGCCGCCTCGTCGCGCACCGTGCCGTCAGGCCGCCGCACCAGCAAATGGTTGGGCAGTCCGCCCGTTTGGCAGACATAGACATCCTCCAGCCCGTCGCCGTTCACGTCGGCGACGGCCAGGCCGTGGTAGCCGAAGTTGTAGACGCCGCAGGAAGCATCGAGCCGTGCCTCCCAATAGTCGATGCCGCGGTCCAGGCAGGTCCGCAGTGTCGGCGCGTCGGGCAGCAGCGATTCGGTGCAGTCCACCAGCCACGGCGTGTCACGTCGGGGAACCGTCACCAACTCAGCCGCTTCGACACGCAACGATTTGATGCGAGGCGGCGAGTCCGGCGCACCGTTCTCCCAGTCGATGATCCAGGTGGCGTTGTACTCGGCCGCCTGCGCGTTGCCGGAGCCGCTCAAGTGGGCATACTGGCGCGTCTGCATGCCCGCGTCGGTCGACTCGACACGGAACACCTTGAACTTCGTCTTGCGGTGGCCGAGGCCCGCGAAGGTGCGAGCCAGTTCGGCTAGGCCCTTCCCCGGGCCGCCCGCCGGGCTCTTGTCGGCGTCAGTCGCAGCCGTTTTCCGATCGTGCGACGACTCCGCGTGCCAGCGTTCCACTCGAACTCCTCCATCCTCGAAGGCAACCGTTCGTTGTGGCGGCAGGAGCGGGTCGATGGTGAGCTGGTCGGTCGGCAGCAGAACGGAGGTGAAGTCCGCGGCGCTCCAGTCGTCCCGTTGCTCCAAGGTGCGGCCGAACTGCTGCAACTGCTGGAGCGCTCGTTCACTGAACGCTTCGGCACCCCAGCCCTCCGCCGCCGCATCGCCGGCGGTCGGCGCAGCCGTTCCGCAGGCCAACGTCGGAAGGAGTTCGGCAGGATTCGCGGGTGTCGAATCGGGGGTGGAGGTCGCGACGGTGGTCGGCGTCGTCGTGGCGGAGGGCTGTCCGGAGGTTGTCGGCGCTGCGTTAGCGGGTGACTTGTTGAGGAGAGAGGGGGTGCTGTGGTTGTCGGTCGAGGAGCGACCGCAGCCGGCGGCCACGATCAGGACCCACAGCGCGACGGCCAGCCGTGGGCGTGTAGCCCTCAAGTCATCCAAGCGGCGCGAACCAGCGACAGGATCGAAAGCCATCGGAATACCGGCAAGCCAGAGGACCACTCCTTCGCGAGTACCATCGAGTCCATCATGCAACGATGCGGCGAACCTGGCCAAGAACGCGGGACGCGCCCAGGAACTGAGGACTCCGCTACGCCTGATTATGATTGGCGAAGCCCGTTTCCCGTCAAAAAAAAATGGATCGGCCCCAAGGGACCGATCCATTGTGTGAACATATGCAACGCCGTGAACTACGGAAGCCCACGGACGGCTTAGCGACGACGCATCCGGGCCAGGCCGAGCAGGCCGAGGACGGCGAGCACCAGGCTCGACGGTTCCGGCACCGCGGTCAGGCGGATATTGTCGTAGTGGGCGCGACCGCCACCCGTCGAACGCAGCGAGATGACGAGGTTACCGGCGGGAACCGAGGCCCCCGTGGTGACCGTCAGCGTCTGGTCGACGAACGTCGAATCGGCCAGGCCGGACGCGTTGTAGACCGCGTCACCCAGCAGCGTGCCGCCCGCCTGGGCGTCGTTGGCCACATACAGGCCGAAACGCGAGGCGTTGTTGGCGGGAGTGAAACCCGAGTTCCGACGACCGACGCCCACCGTCAGCTGGTAGGTCGTGTTCGGCTTCACCGCCACGCCCGTGTTCTGGGAAACTTCGGCACCCGCCGCCATGCCCAGGTGGTTCACACCGTCGGACTTAAAGCCGGCGATGTATTCGATGAAAGAGTCGCCGGCGTTCGCCGGGCCGTCCCAGTTGGGCAGCGTGTTGGTCCAGCCACCCACGTCCAGGGCCGGATCCTCGAAACTGTAGTTGGCAACGGTCACCGATTCGGCCGACGCAACCGCCGAACCGAAGAGGACCAGTGCCATGGCAAAAAGATTGCGCATCATGAAGCACGTCTCCGAATAGAAAAAAACAAGGGGAACCGAGAAGAGGACTCTTGGAGCAGCGAGGCCCGGGAGTGACCGTAGCAACCCGCCAGGGAGACAAGATAGGGGACTTCGAGTGCTTAGGCAAGTAGTTTTTGCTTGATCGCGGGATGCGGCGGGGCCAGAAGTTCAGAGAGTGAAACAACCGGCCGCGGCGCAGCGGTTGGCTGTCTCATGGTGGGTACTTCGCGCCCTCGCAAGAGCTGTACGAGGGCCGTTTTCCGATGCGTGCGAGCGGCATCGGGACCGTCGCGAGAAAAAGCCTAGGGCATTGCGTTCACCGCATGGCACCCGGCCCGCCAACGGGCGACCTCAGAGAATGAATCCTGGGGACGCCTTGTCACCGGCCCGCTCATCGGCAACGCGACAGGCCAGCGCAGCGTCTACTGCGAGGAACTCGACTGCATGGCGTCGAGCAGTTGATTCGCACGGTCCAGCAGATGGCAGTGCGAACCGAAGGCTCGCACCGGAGCAGGCTGAGAACGCTCCGCGGCAACAAAGTGACCCCGGCAGCTCTGGCAGACCAACTTGCGTCCCAAGTACTCAACCCGAATCCGCAGAGTGCGTCCGCAGATCGGGCAGTCTTGGAAGTAGTGTGCAATCCGTGGCATCACTGGGCTCCTGGGCTATTCGACACGCAAAGCGAATCATCCCCGGAGCCGTAAAATAGCAGAGCCCCACAGGATGCTCAAACGCTTTTCGCCGCCGCGCAACAAAAGACGCGGGCCGCGTTCCTCGAATTCCGAAACCGCCGGGCTTGACGACTGGCCGATGCCTGCCCAATGATCGCAACGTATGGCACGCGCGCCGCGAAACTGCGGGCCTTCTCTCCACTGACGGGCGTCGATCCGATCCTACAACCCCTGCGATCTCTCCATGTCAGCTCCCCGCATGACAACCTGGGTGGTGCTGGTGTTCTGGGCCGGGTCGATGACTTGGTTCGCTCGCACCCATCTGGGCACCATCGCCGAGAACCAGCCACCGCCTCCACAACAGGAGGTGCTCCCGACGGAGTCGCGACGTTTGGAGCCGATCCGTTGGCGTCTGTTCCTGGACGGGCGTCCCATCGGCTGGGCCGAGCATCGCGTGCAGCGACGCGAAGATGGATTCGGCGAGATCGCGAGCACGGTACGCATTGAGCGACTATCGGTGGAGCAGTTGGCCCAGCAAGGGCTCGGAGGCCTCGGCGCGATGCTGCTTCGCGGTGTTGGCCAGGGCGGCGCTGACCTGGCCGATCCCCTGTCGATGACCGTGGAGAGCGTTCTAAGGTTCGATGAGTTCGGCCAGTTCCACGGTTTCAACTGCCAAGTCTTGGAAGACGACTGGGGCGAGTGCATTCATCTGCAGGGCGCGGTGATGGACGAGACGCTGCGACTGAAGGCCTACCTTCTGATCGGCGACCTGGTCGGGGAGGAACCGGAAAGAGGCGAGCGCGGCACACCGGTCTTCGAGACGCGGCTTCCGATGCCACCCGACCGCACACTCACCGACGCCTTCATGCCCAGTCCGCAGATGCGTGGGCTGGCCGTTGGCGACCACTGGACCTGGGATTCGTACCTGGCGTTCTTTCCCATGAGTCCGTTGAGGACGATGGAGGCGGAGGTGGTCGAGGAGGAGTCGATCGAAGTCGACGGTCGTACACGGAGGGCGTTTCGCGTGGAGTATCGTCGCGG
>CAZUJM010000240.1:0-9488 GCA_964620405.1 uncultured Pirellulaceae bacterium
CGTCGCGGAGGCGACAGTTCGAACTCGTGTGGTGCCACACTTGCCGAGTACCCATGACTCATTGATTCTGTACCATCATCCAGCGTGACAGGAATCGCCATGGCAAGGATGCCAGCGAACAGGAAGAAGGTCTGCATTATCGGCGCAGGGCCTGGCGGCTTGGCGAATGCCCTGCTGATGGCCCAGGCTGGAGCGGACGTAACCGTATTCGAGCGTGCAGATCGCGTGGGTGGTCGATCTGCGGCGATTGAGGCCGACGGTTTTCGTTTTGACACCGGACCGACCTTCTTTCTGTACCCGCGAGTGCTCGAAGAGATTTTCCGGACCGTCGGTCGGAACCTCTGGCTTGAGGTTCCGATGACTCGGCTCGATCCACAGTATCGACTGGAGTTTGGTGCTGGCGGACGGATCGATGCAACTGCAGACCTGGAGCGAATGCGAGCGGAAATCGCCCGCATAGCGCCCCAGGATGCCGATTCCTTCGAGCGGTTCATGAGCGAGAACCGGGTGAAGCTGGAGCGGTTTCGCCCGATCCTCGAATCTCCCTTCGGCAGCATGCTGGACCTGCTGCGACCCAAGGTACTCAAGGCCGTTCCGTGGGTTCGCCCGTGGCGAACGGTCGCCAGCGATCTGGGCAGGTTCTTCAGTGACCCACGACTGGTCACGGCGTTCTCCTTTCAATCCAAGTATTTGGGCATGTCCCCGTTCCAGTGCCCGAGCCTGTTCACAATCCTTGCATTCTTGGAATACGAGTACGGTATCTTCCATCCTCATGGAGGGTGTGCAGCTGTTGGCGAGAAGATGGCCGAGATCGCTCGTGACCTGGGCGTAGACATTCGCCTGGGCGAACCTGTAGAGCAGTTACACTTCGAGGGTCGCAAGGCTGTTGGCCTGAAGACTCGCACCGGCGATCATAGGTTTGACTCACTGGTCATCAACGCGGATTTCGCGCAGACGATGAAGACGCTGGTCCCCGATCGCCTGCGCAAATCTTGGAACAACAAGAAGCTGGATCGAAGCAAGTACTCCTGCTCCACGTTCATGCTGTACCTAGGCATTGAAGGACGCTACGACCACCTGCCTCACCATACGATCTACATCGCGAAAGACTACGAGCGCAATCTGGACGAGATCGATCGCCTCAAGATCCTATCTGAGGATCCATCGATCTACGTCCAGAATGCTTGCGTGACGGACAACTCCCTGGCCCCCCCGGGCATGAGCACCCTTTATGTGCTGGCTCCCGTCACAAATCAAAGTCCGCACGTCGACTGGAAATCGCAGTCGTCCATGTTTCGAGATCGTGTGCTGCAGCAGATGAAAAAGCTTGGCCTGCACGACATCGAAAGTCGCATTCGCTTCGAAAAAGTCGTGACGCCGGACGATTGGCAGAACACCTACCAGATCTTCCGCGGAGCCACATTTAACCTGGCCCACAATCTTGGCCAGATGCTTCATGCTCGCCCGCAAAATCATTTCCGCGACCTCCAGCAGGTCTACCTCGTGGGCGGGGGTACGCATCCAGGAAGTGGCCTGCCGGTGATCTACGAGTCGGCTCGCATTTCGGCCCGCTTGATGTGCGATGCGTTGCGACTGCAGTTTCCAGAGACACCTTCGACGCCGGCCTCGATTCCGGTGGCAACGCCCGAGCGTCGGAGGGCGGCATGATTGGGGCCTCGATTCCGAATGCGACCCCAGCGTCTGCGGACCTTCGCGTGCGACATCGTGCGGTGGAGAGTGGCGGCGATGTGTCCCTCCATGCCGCGAATGATCACGGCGATGCCGGCCTTGTGAGTTCGCGGTGCCTTGCCGCTGCCGAAGCCCAAGCCGGATGGGCCGACGTGCCCCTGGCGGGTCGACTGAAAATCCTGAGGAAACTGCGTCTACGAATTGCCGCCGATCCTCGCGAGGTGGCAGGAACGGTTGCTCGCGAAAACCTTGCCGAGACGCTTGCCGCCGAAGTGCTTCCGCTCTTGGATGCATGTAGATTCTTGGAGACCGAGGCACCTCGAATCCTGCGTGAACAGACCATCTCCCAGCGCGGACGCCCGAAGTGGCTTTGGGGGAATTCCGTCGCTTTACGGCCAGAGCCGCTTGGGGTGGTGTTGATCATCGGTCCGTCGAACTATCCGCTGATGCTTCCCGGCATTCAATGCTTGCAGGCAGTCGCGGCCGGAAATGCAGTACTGGTCAAGCCAGCTGCAAACTGCTCCCCGGCCATGCAGATGCTGGTCTCGATGGCGGTACATGCAGGACTCCCCGAAAGCGTAATCCAAGTGCTTCCGGAATCCCCAGAAGCGGCGGAAGAGGCGATTCGCAGCGGCGTTGACAAGGTGTTTCTCACCGGTTCCGCCAGCACAGGCAGGTCGGTCAGTCGTGTCCTCGCCGACTCGTTGACACCCTCGGTCATGGAGCTTTCCGGCTGCGACGCGGTCTTTATCCTTGAGGACGCGGACTTGGACTTGGTCTGCGACTGCTTGGCATTTGGATTGACGCTGAACGACAGCCGCACCTGCATGGCGCCCCGTCGCGTCTTCGCAACTCCCCAGCACGCCAACGAGATCCTGCGACGCCTTCCCGTGAAGCTTAGGGACAGGGGAGCCGTCCGAGACCAGCGGCGAACCGACTCAACGCCTTCAGAAGCGTTCGCAGCGACGAAGATTCGCGAAGCTCTCGCCAACGGCGCCAAACTGGTCTTCGGCTCTCTGTCTCACACGCGGCCATCCGAGCTTTCGGGAATTGCCATCCTCGATCACGTGTCGGCCGACATGTCGATTGCGCAGTCCGACATCTTCGCTCCGGTCCTATCATTCATTCGTGTCGAGGGCTGGGAGCATGCCTTGCGCGAGAACTCGCGGTGCCCGTATGCCTTGAGCGCTGCAGTTTTCGGCTCGCCAGCACGCTGCCAGCAGTTTGCTCGCATGATCCCCGCAGGGTGCGTCGTAATCAATGACATGATCGTGCCGACGGCGGATCCGCGAGTGCCGTTTGGTGGCCGGTGGATGAGCGGACACGGGACGACACGCGGAGCAGCGGGCCTACTGGAGATGACCCAACCCAAGGCCATTGTCACGACTCGCCGCTGGTTCAAACCACATCTGCACGCGCCTACTCCAGCCGATTCAGCTGTCATGGAACAAGTCATTCGCTTGGAGCATGCCGCACACCCGCTGCAGTCCCTGCTGGCGATTCCCGGAATGACCAGGGCGACGATGGAGCAAATCAAGTTGCGGCGACGTCGCCGACGCGAATGACAGCCAGGGAATGCCGGTCGCCAGTGCGACAGGCCCCCATCGCCCTGCCGACGGACAAGTGACTCGGAATCTCACGAAGGAATGTCATCATGAACGCTCAATCAGACGTCATCGTCATTGGTAGCGGACTGGCCGGTCTCGCTTCAGCATGTACTCTTGCCGCCCGGGGATATCGGGTCACTGTCGTTGAAAAGAACGAATGGCTCGGAGGAAAGGCGGCTCTGCTGGAAGACCGGGGCTATCGCTTCGACATGGGGCCGACAATCCTGACCCTGCCTTCAACCCTACGGCGCGTCTTCAGTGAAGCCGGGCGTAAACTGGGCGACTACCTGGACATGGTCCGCCTCGATCCGCAGTGGCGGTGCTTCTTCGAAGACGGAACACGATTTGACCTTGTGGAATCGCTGCCGGAAATGAAGAGTCGCCTGCGGGATTTCACTGGATCGGAAGCCACCGGCCAGGGCTATGAACGATTCATGGCGATCTCGAAGAAGCTGGACGAGGTCTCGCAGAAGTTTTTCTTCTGGAAGAGCGTGGGCGGTATCGCCGACACGATGAACGTGAAGGAGTCCTTTTCCCTGAACGTCCTGCGTGATGTGCTGAGCCTGCGATTCGGCCGCACCGTGGCGGGACTCGTTCGAGCCCACGTCCCGGACGCTCGAATCGCCCAGATGATCGACCACTTTACGCAATACGTCGGGTCGTCACCGGAGGCATCGCCAGCGGTCCTGTGTGGAATCGCCCACATGCAGACGGACGAAGGAATCTGGTACCCCATGGGCGGGACTCGAGCCGTCCCGGAAGCCCTTGTTCGACTTGGCCACGAACTGGGCGTGCAATACATCACGGGACACCAAGTCAAGTCGATTGATTCGCAAGCTGGTCGCGTGGCCGGAGTGACCCTGGATAATGGCGAGGAACTGAAAGCGGAAGTCGTCGTCTCGAATTCCGACTGCGTGCGAACCTGCGAGGAACTACTTCCGAAGAAGGTGGCCGACAAGTTCCTGTCGAAGCGTAAGTTCGAGGCGGCTTGCTCGGGGGTCGTCTTGTATCTGGGCCTTCGCAAAAAATACGACCACATCCTGCATCACAATTTCGTATTCAGCCGTGATCCGCATGTGGAATTCAGTGAGATCTACGGGAAGGGAGAGCCGGCGGCCGATCCGACGTGCTACGTGTGCGCTCCATCGCTGTCGGGAGACCGGGTCGCACCTGGCGAGGGCGAATCGCTTTATGTGCTTGTCCACACTCCTTACCTTCGTCGCCACCATGACTGGAACAGGATGTTTCCGGCGTATCGACAGGTCATCATCAACAAGTTGAAGACCACGGCCGGCATGGAAGACATCGAGGACCGCATCGAGGTCGAACACAGCCTGACCCCCGAGGACATCCGTCGCCGTTACCATGTGCTTGACGGGGCGATCTATGGCCTGGCGAGCCACGGCCGATTCCTGGGCGCCTTCAAGCCAGCGAATCGCGTGTCTGAAATGAAGGGTCTGTATTTAGCCGGCGGTTCCGCGCATCCCGGTCCCGGCATGCCGATGGTGATCATGTCGGGCTGGATCGCAGCCGACACGGTTGACCAGGACCTGCGCGCCCCGCGAGCACGAGGCGACAAAGCGCCCCTTCGAAAAGTCGCCTGAATTGGCACCGTGCCCTCGTCGTCGGAGCGACGAGCGTATGGCACACCCCTCGCACGGCAGCCAGGAACCTTTTCCTCCCGCGGAACCGACATGTCTCGTCTTCTGTCCAGGATCCTGAACTGGGGATTTCGCAGATATGTCCGTCGTTTTGTGCGAAGACATTTCAACGCCGTGCGGGTCGCCGGGCTGAAGCATCTCGGCGCGCTTCCCGACTCGCCCCTTCTCTGTTTCATCAATCATCCTGGTTGGTGGGATCCCATGGTCGGCGTGTTGATGACCGACCTGCTCTTCAAGGGACGTCAATTCGCGGCTCCGATGGATGCGGACGCCCTGAGAAACTATCCGATTCTTGAGCGGTTGGGCTTCTTTCCGATTGAACGCGACTCGGCAAGGGGGGCCAAAGAGTTCCTGCGGGCCAGCCGAGCTTTGATGAAGAACTCGCAGACCGTCCTCTGGCTGACACCCGCCGGGACATTCCACGACGTTCGACACCCTGCTCGTTTCAAGAGCGGTCTCAGCCACCTCGTGGATTCAGACTTCCACGGAACGGCACTGCCGATGGCGATCGAGTACACCTTCTGGAACGAACGCACGCCCGAACTGCTTGTGCGTTTCGGTGATCCCGTTGATTGCGCCGCCCTGCCACTCGATCGCGACGCACGAACAAGGGTCCTTGAAACGGCGTTGGCGAACACGCAGGGAGCGTTGGCTGAGCAGGCGATCGCCCGTGATCCGTCACGCTTCACGACGCTGGCCATGGGCCGTGCTGGCGTCGGAGGGCTTTACGATCTCTGGCGTCGAGCGATTGCCGGTCTTCGGGGCCAACGTTTCCATGGACGACATGCCGGACACTCGTTGCTTGCAGGCGGGGCAGTCAAGGGAGAAGAGACATGACAGCAATGGTCACATCAATCTGCGTCTGGTCCACGCTTTCCGTGTGCGGGTTGGTTTCCGTGATGTTTCTCGTGAACCTGTTTTTTTTTCGCAGGGCGACGCCGTCCCGGGCTTCCTCGTCGCCAGGCCACTCGGCTGAAACACTGAGCATCTCCGTCCTGGTTCCCGCCCGCAACGAAGCGTCGCGAATTGGTGCGCTGTTGGATTCGGTGCTGGCCAGTGAAGGTGTGGACTGCGACCTTTGCGTGCTGGACGACGAAAGCCAGGACGGAACCGACAAGATTGTCGAGGAGTTCTCGAAGCAGTTTCGAGGCGTACGCCTACTGAGAGGCAGGCCAGTTCCGGCGGGATGGAGTGGCAAGCAGTTTGCCTGTCACCAGTTGGCCCAGCAGGCAAGGCACGAGGAACTCGTATTTCTCGATGCGGACGTGACGCTCTCCAAGGATGCGCTGCGTCGAGCGATCACGCAACGTCGTCGAGTGTGCGCGGACCTGCTAAGCGGTTTTCCCCGACAGCGGGTGGTCACCCTGGGCGAGCAGATGCTGATTCCACTGATCCACGTAATCCTGCTCTGCTTCCTGCCATTCGCCTTGATGCGATGGACCCGAATGACCGGCGCGGCTGCTGGCTGCGGCCAGTTCTTCCTGACGACGAAAAAAGCATACGAACGATGCGGGGGGCACGGTGCCATTCGCCAGTCGTTGCACGATGGGCTCATGTTGCCGCAAGCGTACCGCATCGCGGGCCTGTCGACAGACCTTTTCGATGCATCCGACGTGGCGCAATGCCGCATGTATGCGTCATTCTCGGAGACATGGTCGGGACTGATGAAGAACGCAACGGAAGGCTTCGCGCAGCTTCCCCGGCTACCGGTAATCACGGCGATCATGATGCTGGCCTTCGTGGGCCCGCCGCTTTTGGCCGTCGCGTTATCGCTGGGGTTCATCCACTGGGACTGGGCATTTCCGATCATTACAGCCTGCGTCTTGAGCTACCTGCCTCGCGTCTGGTGTTGCCTGAAATTCGACCACGCATGGCTGGCCTGCGTGCTGAACCCCATCTCGATAGTCCTCTTCCTGGTGATCCAGTGGATGGCATTGGTGCGCAGAACCCAAGGCAAGGGGGTACAGTGGCGTCAGCGGCATTATGAGATGGCGGCATCATGATGGATTCGCCGGCCCGGAAGGTGTCTCCCGTCTTGACGCTTGAGAACGTTCGCAAGACGTATCGCGGACGTGAAGCGTTGAAAGGAATCTCCCTGGAACTTCGTCCCGGCGAGCTGCTGGGCTTTTTCGGCCCGAACGGGGCTGGCAAGACCACCATGATTCGCTGCATCAGCGGCCTATTGAAGCCGGACTCCGGGCGGATTGTCCGACACCCGTTTGATCCCGAGGACCCGGTGGACGCGAAAAACGCCGAACCCATCCGGCTTGGCCTCGTGCCCCAGAATCTCGCGATCTATTCCGACCTGACGGTGCAGCAAAACCTGGAAGTCTTCGGTCGACTCGAAGGGGTCAAAGGCCGAGTCCTGAAGCGTCGGATTGACGAAGTCTTGGAATGGGCTGCGTTGAAGGATCGAAGGTGCTCCCTGACGAAGACTCTCTCGGGAGGCATGCAACGACGCCTCAACATCGCCTGCAGCGTCCTGCACGATCCGGACATCCTGCTTCTCGACGAGCCCACGGTTGGTGTTGACCCTCAAAGTCGTGAACGAATCTACGAGATGCTGCAGCAGCTGACGTCCGAATGGGCGGCAGTCCTACTGACGACTCATCAACTCGAAGAGGTGGAAACTCGCTGTGACCGGATCGTAGTGATGGATCATGGGACGATCGTCGCCGACGGCACGTTGAGCGATCTTGTCAGCAAGACCGTGGGACAGCCACATCGAGTGATATTGCAGTTCGATCGTCCCTGCCCAAGGCCCCTCCCCTCGTTCGCCTTCGACGAATCACGGACCTCGGCAACCTGTTCCCTCGCATCCCTGAAGGAGTTGCCCCAGATCCTGTCCGTGTTGAAGCAGATCGACCAGGAACCCAGCCGGATCGATGTCCGCAGTTACGGGCTGCAGGACGTCTTTCTGGAGTTAACGGGAAGGAGTCTGAGGGAATGACCCTGACGATTCTTCGTATCCTGTTCCTGCGCCTGCGCAACAACCCGCTTGAGCTGTTGCTGGTTTTTGTGATTCCCGTGGTGTTCTTCAGTATCTTTGCCGTGATCTTCAGCAAAGGAATCGCGACCGGCAATGACAAAAAACTGCGAGTGGCCTGGGTCTCGGCTCGCGAAACAACGTTGAGTGTCGCACTGCGGGACTTTCTCGCGACCAATTCGACGCTGCAACTCACTTCACTGGTTGAAGAACCCTCGCGAGGAGAACTCGAACGCCACACGGAGGATAGAACCGCCGACGAAAGGCACATCGACGACGCCAGGATCGATGCGGCGATCAGGGAGGCCCAGCGATCCGGACGATACGATCTGATCCTCTGGCTGCCGAAGGGCCTTCCTCCGCGATTGGGCGACTTGCAGGAGTCTGGGCCTTGCGCCGTGACGCTGGTGACGGACGGCCAGAACCCGATGGCAGTGGCCATGGTCACGTCGGCATTGAAGGGTTTTTTTGCCCAGGAACAAGCAGCATCGGTGGCTGCGCAGCTTGCCAACCTGAATCCGCCGCCCCACAACTCGAATGGACATGGCGACCTTCGTGAAGGCAGGAAGGGCAAGCCTGCGGGCGCGAATCGTCGGCCGCAGGGAGAGTCCTCCAGTCCGCTCACGTCAACTCGCCGTCTACAGTACCTTGAGCCGGTGAAGGAGCCCTCCCAGGTATTCACAAGCGAATGGCCAGCGACCAACCTTGACGGTGTTTACGCGAACCTTGGCAACTCAAGCGTTCGCAAGGAATCGGCCAGCATGCGTCCAGTATCGAGCGTACCGCCCGAAGAATCCTTGAAAACAACTCGAGCGGAGAAGCCAAGTCAGGAAGCTCCTGATGTGATCAGCATCCGTGTCGTCACCCCCCAGGCGGAAACCCAGGAGAACCCTCGGATCGCCATGTATGCGGCCGGGGTCGCGGTTCTATTTCTGCTGTTCTCCTCCACAGGCAACGCAGCTGCCCTGCTCGAAGAAGCGGAATCGGGCACGCTCGATCGCATCTTGGTCAGCCAAGCGGACTTGATTCACGTTGTAGCCGGCAAGTGGTTGGGGATCCTGCTGCTGGGATGCTTGCAAATCACCGTGATGTTCGTCTGGGCGGAACTTGTCTTTCACATTCAGCTTGCGGAGCATATCGCCGGATTCTGCATCATGACTTTCAGCACGGCGGCGGCGACAGCAAGTTTCGCGATGCTGCTGGCCACGCTTTGCAAGTCGCGAGCACAACTCAACGCGGTTTCTGTAGTCATCATCCTCAGCATGTCGGCCATTGGTGGCAGCATGATCCCCCGCTTTGCCATGAGCGATCGCATGAAGGAGATCGGTCGATGGACCTTCAACGCGTGGGCCTTGGATGGATACCAAAAGGTGTTTTGGTTTCAGTCCCCACCGGCAGACCTAGTGACCGAAGTCGCTGTTCTACTGGGAAGCTCCATCGTGCTGGGCGGCCTGACCTTGATGCTTTCGGGACGTTGGAAACGCGGCTAGGAACCGGCCGGTCCCGTAATCGAACGCCGAATCCTGGACGCACGATCATGAAGCA
>CAZUJM010000241.1:0-9466 GCA_964620405.1 uncultured Pirellulaceae bacterium
AGGCAAGCCAGTCTGATTCCGCGTCGTCTCCCTCCGAACGCCCGTCCTGCCAGGCGGCGAAATCGGCGAGCCAATCCTGGTCGTCGGCAATGGCCGCTTCCGTAGCGGCTGGTGACGCAGCGGTAGTGTAGGTGCCGGCCTGGAAGGCCACGATCAGGTCGCCGCTGTTGAAGTCGCCGTCGCCGTTCCAGTCGCCTTCGGCCCACGTCGCATTGTTTGGCACGGCATCCTCGTACTTGCCTGCCTGGAAGACGAGGACGAGGTCGAGCGAGTCGAAGAGGCCGTCGCCGTTCGCGTCGCCGGGGCCCTGGCCATCGGCGAGTCCGGGTGAGCCCATCACGCTGCGGCTGGCGCGCCAGCCCAGGGCCAGTTGCCAGTTGGCGAGCGTGCCCGCTTCCTGCGCGGCCTGCAGCGAGGGGCCGCGGCCGTCGGTGCCGGGCACCCACTGGTCGCTGTAGACGAAGTCGGCGAGCGTGGCGCTGCCGGCCTTGAGGATCACTCGCTCGCCACCGTTGCTGAGGCCTCCATCCCAGACGCCAGCTATCGGCCGGTTCTTGCCGTAACGCGCCTCGAAGCCCGCCTCGTCATTGACGACGATGACTCGCCCGCCCGGAGCCAGTTCCTGGATACGGCCGTCGATGAAGGCGAACCGCACGCCCTCCACTCCGGCGCCCAGGGTCGCCTGTTCCAGCCGCACATCGCGCAGGTCGATCGGCGCCGTCCCGATGTTCACCAACTCGAGGTACTCGAACGCTCCATCGTCCGTGAATCCCGCCGCGCGTTCGGCGTCGCTCGGGTCCGCCGGATGGTACTGGATCTCGCTGACGCGGAGGTTGTCGCTGGTCGCGGGCACGCTGGTGGTGAAGAGGGCATCGCTGAGTGGTCCCCAGCTGCCGTCGGCCCGCTTCAAACGCGCCTGCACGCGCGTGCTGGCCTCCAGCGTGACCTCGCCGCCGTAGGCCCGGGCGCCCGGTGCCACCTCGCCGCCCGGCACGCGCGGGTCGGAGCCGTCGGTGGTGAAGTAGATCGTGCCTTCGGGTGCCGCCATCGTCAGCTTGCTTCCCGTCGCCACCGTGCCGCCGAACTGGTCGCTGCCATTCACCTGGAAGGCCGGTGCCTGTCCGGTGGCGAACCAGGTCCGCTTGACGAACTGGTTGATCACGATGTCGGTACGCTTCGGGAAGTAGTTGGTGAGCAGGCCGTTGATGTTGTTCAGCCAGTTCAGCCGCGTGTACCGCGTCTTGGTGCCGACGTCGATCTGGTTGTCTCCCCACCGCGCCGACTCCAGGCGGATCGCCTGGTTGATCATGTCCGCGCGTCCCTGGTAGAGCGCCCCGGCCTTGGCCGGCGTCAGCGCGCCGCCGTTGTACATGTGCTTCTGCACCAGGTCGGCGAAACGCAGCTTGTATTCCGGATGCGTCATCAAGCGGCGGTGGAAGGCCGTGGGCGACGATGCGTTGCTCAGCCCCGTCACGTCGTCGTTGACGCCCTGCAGCACCTTCTCGGCGTCCCAGCTGTGGAACCGCCATTGGCCGTCCAGCGGGCTGTGCGAGGCGTACCAGTTCTGGTGGTCCCAGTCGCTGTTGCCGCCATAGTAGTTGACCAGCATGTACTCGATGAAATCATCCATGTCCAGCAGCTGCGTGGCGGCGAGGTACTTCTCGTCGGTCAGGTTGCCGGTGGTGCCAAGCGTCGTGGCCAGCAGCCTGTAACTGGCGTTCGTGCCGTTGACCAAGCCGTTGACGTTATGCTTGATGATGTCCCACTGCTCGGCGATCCCGCCCATGTAGGTTTCGGCGAAGTTCTCGTCGGGCCGTTCATGCAGCGCGTGCAGGCCCCAGTAGATGCCGTTGATGTAGAGGTGGATGTGCTGCGAGTGGGTGGAGACGCCGCCCAGGGAACGCTGCAGGTCGGCCGCGTATTCGTCACGCAGGTAGTCGGCGATCGCTCGCTGGGAGTCGCTGCCGCTGCCACCGCCGTAGGTCCAGACGTTGTTCAGCCGCGCGTCGAGCGTCAGCGTGTCGAAGGCCAGGGCCGCGCCGGAACCGAACACCGGATAGACCAGCTCCGACTCGCCCACGTCCTCCGTGAAGCTCACCCGCATCGACAGCTTGTCCGTCTTCCACCGCTGGGGACTCGAACCTCCCACGATCTGGATCGTCGAGTTCGTCTGCGCGCCGTTGTCCGGGCGGGACGGATCGAAATACTCGAACGAGATCTGCTTCTGGATGTCCTCGCCCGCGATGTAGATTCCCTTCGCGCCGAACATCTCCTCGAAGTTCATCGACACCGAGACCGTGGGGATGCGCGTGAAGTCGGTCAGCTCCGGACGCACCTCCGGGTTTTCATGGTTCACCACCAGCGGATCCATCGCCCAGTCCGGACCCTTGTGTCCCCAGTTGACCGCGTTCAGCCCGGCGCCCGTCTGCTTCAGCACATCCGTCGCGAAGACGTAGGTGTGCGAATCGATGGTGGAGGGCAGGAAGCCGTCCTTGAAGGCCACCGCCTTGATGACCGTCGTCGTCTGCACCGGAATCGGACCCGCATACACCTGCCCGTTGGTGGCGGTGGGCGCACTGCCATCGAGCGTGTACCGGATGACCGCGCCTTCCGTCGGCACGGTGATCGCGACGTTGATGGGCTGCTGGTAGTAGCCGCGGTCGCGGTCGAACTTCGTGTCCGCGACCATCCCCGCGTAACGCCCCGAATTCGCCTCGCCCAGCGTGGGCGCCAGCAGGTAACCCAGCACGCCGTCGCTCGCTCGACCGTACGATACGTCCGGCCGCTGCTCCGGATAACCGTCGCCCAGCGAGTCCATGGGCTGGCCGTTGGGGGCGACCAATGCCAGGTACTCCCCAGAGACGCTCAGGTTGAAGTTGGTGTGCAGGCGACCGGTCTCGTCCAGTTGCGGATCGGTGATGTTCAGCCGATCGGCGTACACAATCAGGTAGCCGCCCGCCGGTACCTGCGTGCCCATCGGAAACGCCCACTTCGCCGCCTCGTCCGGATTGTCCGTCAACGCATAACCGCCGAGGTGGAAGGGCGCGTCGCTGCTGTTGTGCAGTTCGATCCAGTCGGGGCTCTGCGTCACGCCCGTATAGGTGGCCGTGCTGCTGGCGCGCACGCGCGTCTTGGGACCCGTGACGTTCGCCGCCATGATCTCGTGGATCTTCACCGGAGACATCCCGACCGCGATCCGGGCCAACGCCGGTTCGCTCAGGTCGGCGCCGTCCGACGCACGGTAGGAGAACTGGGCCCAGCCCGCGAAGCCCGCGGTGGGCGTGAAGCGGAACGATCCGTCCGGACGCAGCTCCGCCGTGCCACCCTGGGTCGAGCCATCCACGAGCAGGGCCGTCAACGGCGAGCTTTCCGCGTCGGTGTCATTGACCAACACGCCCCGCTCCGCCGGCACCTCCAGGACTCCACCCGCGATGAAGTAGCTGTCGGGCTCCGCCACCGGAGCCGTGTTCGCCAGTACGCACCGCGGCTCCAACGCTTCCATCCACGCGGCTCGACGCTGGCCGCGCCCGCGACCCGTGGCCGTCTTCCTGCCAGTCACCCGACGTTCGCCATGCTGGATGTTCATGTCCCGCATTCCTCATTCCTCGATCGAAGTGATTCCCGATACCGACGGGACCCTGTGAGCAAGCCGGCCAGGCGACCGACACGGTCTCGCCCTCGTTGCCGATCAGGAGCTCCCCCGTCGAGGCATTCCCAGGGCGGGGAGGCGTCGGGCCTGCTGTCCCCGGATTGCTGCTCGTTTTCTGCACGTTCCCGGCGCGTCCCCGCCGTGCTCCCCAACCGGTTCATATTAAACCAAGGCTCCGGAACTCTCCACGAAATATTCACCAACGCCCCGGTGGGTTCCCGCGGTCTGCAGGGGACTGTTTGGCTTTCTGAACCCAAGGCGGCTCCGCGATGGTTGTCCGCGGCCCACCTCCCCCACGCGTGCCGTCGACGCGGGCAACTGACTTGGGAAAGGGTCCGCCATCATTGTCGTGCTGTCCCAGCAAGAGGGCTCCGCTGTCCCAGCACGCCAAGGGCAAAGCCGTTGCCGGGGCAAACCGGGTTTGCTGAATTCGGGAGTCCTCGGCGGTCGATTTCGATCAGGGGTTGGCTTGTGCGGCGTTTCGCGGACAACTATCCTTCGCCCGCCCGGGCGTAGTCCGCCTCGGCACCGTAACGAGTTACCCTGTGCGCAATGGAGTGCCGAACATGTCCGCTCGATGGGTCCTGCTCATCAGCTTGGTCTGTGTGGTGTGTCCGAAAGCAAGTCACGCTCAGTACTACGCTGATCGTGGCGCGGTGGTGGGAGGAGTAACGGGAGCGTTGGCGGGCGCCGGCATCGGCAAGCACAACGGCGAGACGGCGGCTGGAGCGTTGATCGGTGGAGCGGTCGGCTTGGTGACGGGCGCGGCGGTCGGGAACACAATGGACAACAAGGCCGCCCGCCGAGCTGCTTCGACCCAGTACGTCCAGCAGCAGCAGTTGCGGCACTACCAGCGAGCGGTTTCGCCCTACGACGTGATCCGCATGTCGCAAAGTGGTGTCAGCGAAGAGGTGATGATCAACCAGATTCGCCAGCGCGGCGTGCAGGGCGAGCTGGAGGTGCAGGACGTGATCGCGCTGCACAAGCAGGGCGTGCCCGAGTCGGTGATCGCGGCCATGCAAGACAGTCCGGGACCGGCCGCCCTGGCCGCTCAGCCCGTCTACGTCACTCCCGCGCCCGCTCCGGTGGTCGTCGAAGAGTACCACTATGTCGCGCCTCGTCCCTACTGGGGCCCGCCTCGCTACTACGCCTATCCGGCCCATCATCATCACCACCATTATCGCTGGTAGATGACGGTCCGCGGGCGCGTGTCGAACTCCGCAGGCAACCTCAAGGACTTCGACGGACACGCACGGTGGCCCCGCCGCTTCGTCGTGCAGGAAAGGCCGCGTTTCGGCGGCCCCTGCACCGGGGCCCGCGTGGAGAACCGAGCGGTTTGCCCTCACGCGCGGCGGACTTCTCTCGCAAGACGGCCGGCAAGCAGCACAGCCGTCAGGCAGCACGGCCGGCAAGCAGCACGGCCGGCAAGCAGCACAGCCGGCAAGCAGCACAGCCGGCAAGCAGCACAGCCGGCAATCACTCCGCCCGGTCCCAGGTCACTTCGACGATCGGATAATCGGCTTCCGCCCGAACCGCCTGCGGCTCCACCACGGTGGTCAGGGCAGATGCCACCCGATCGGTCGTCCCACGCGGCACCTCGTTCCAGTTCCGCCACGCCTCGCGCTCGTCACTCGTCGGGGTGTGCGTAGGCTCCACCGTTGGCTTCACCGTTTGTTCACTGGCGACTTGGGCCGCCAAGGCTCGTAACGATTCGCCGGCCAGGAACGCGGAACGCGACGGAAGGCTCCGCCGTGCCGCGGCTTCCACGCGAGGCAACGGGATCGCGCCGCCCGCCAGCGAGAACGCCGGCGCGTCGGGAAGCGTTGCCGTGACGGTCTGGTGTCGGGCGACGGAAACCTGGGTGGCGATCGGCAAGGCCGGCTCTGCCACCTCGTCCACCGTGCCCCTCAAAGGCTCTGTTCCCATCCACGGTGCCTGCGTCGCGGTGCGCAGCGGATCGACCTTGTGGAAGCCTTGCTCTTCGCACCAGGCGGTCACCTGCGCGCGATGCGTGACGACGATCACCTGCTGGCCGTCGCTGGCCAGTTCCCGCAGTCGCTCGGCAAGACGCTCACCGAGCGACCCGGGCAGGTCGAAGCTGCGGTCGGTGAGGATCCAGGCCGGCTGGCCGGCTTCCCCACGCAGCTCCTCCGCCAACGCCAGTTGCAGGCAGACCGTGGTCAACTCCTGCATCGCTGGCTCCAGTTCGGTCAGTAGTCGGCGTCCGTGCACGCGATCGACCCAGGCGATACGGGCCAGGCCACTCTCATCGCTGGCGTGGACCTGCAGCTGCAGGTCGGGCTGCTGGAGCAGGCCGCGCAGCCAGGCGGTGGCACGGAGCAATGGCCGCAGGGGAATCTCGCGGCGCGTCACCATCGACGTGGTCGCGGTCTGCGCTGTCCGTGCGGGAGTTGCGGTCGCGGGCAGGGTGGCGGTGGGAAGCAGCAGCGGCGGAACGTCGGAGGCGGCGCCGTGCGCGAGCAGGAATCCATGGGACGCCAGCGGGGGGACGGTGGCACGGATGGCCGCGTGGGCCACGATCCGTTGTTCCCGTCGCGCCGTCGTTCGTCGCGCGCGAACGTCCTCCAGCACCAAGCCCAACAGCGTGCAGACGGTTTCGGAAACGCCAGGCGTCCGTGGGAGGCTGGAGGCCAGTTCGCGGTCTGCCGTGAACTGGCCGTCCGCGGGACGCTGCTGCAAGGCCTCGCGCACCAGACGCGTCGCTTCGTCGTGCGCGCGCTGGTCCGTTTCCTGCTCGCCACGCAGCCGTTCCCACAGTGTCTCGGCCGCGCGGGCTTCTCTCTCCAGGTCGACGCCGGTCTCCAACCACTCACGCACGCGAGGTTCCGCGTCACCGCAGGCAGCCAGTTGCGTTTCCAGCTCCGCGCGGCCGCGTCGAGCCTGTTCTTCGGTCTGTCGCCAACGTTCGGCCTCCAGGATCGCCGCTTCGTACTGTTCGACCTGCTGCACGCCCGCCGCGTCGAGCAGTTTCTGACGCCGCCGCTTCAGTTGACGCACCTGTAGCTGGAGTTCGACGATCTCGGCCGTCTCCGCGTTGTCTATCGTGTCACCCACCGTATCACCTACCGGGAGAGACACTGACTCGGTCCAGTCCTGCGCGGATTCGGACACGGAAGCGTCCGCAACGCGGGCGGTCCATCGCGCGGCACCGCGGCGAGCCGACTCGTCGCTCAACAGCGCGTGCCAATCATGCAGCGTCAGTTCTTCGCCAGCCGCTGACCACGCCGTGGAAGGCAGGTGGACTCGGCACCAGTCGGCCGCTCGAGCACTCCAATCCTCGACGATCGCCGGCAGCGTCTCCGTTCCCCGATCCCGTGCCTGCCGATGCAGTTCGTTGCGTGTGAGCCGATACTGCTGACGGACCGCGCGCACGACCTCCGTGGGACGCGTCTCCAGCGGAAACTGATTTTCTGCCAGCAGCAGGTGCCAGTCTCGCCACGCGTCCTCGCAGGCCCGTTCGGCGGCGTGCAGTTCGGCGTCATGCACGGGAGCGTCGTGCTCTTGAGCGGCGGGGAACGGACTCGTATCGGCCCGCTCGTCGCCGTCTTCCCGCGCGGCGGCAGCCATGTCCGTGGACTGCGAGCATTCGGTCAAACCTGACGACGCGGACTGCTGGAGATAGTCCTCCCATGGAATGGGCAGCTGGTCGAGTTCCCTGAGCAGTTCGACGATTCGCAGGCGCTGGCGACGCAACTGTTCGCTGGGGGCTCGCTCGAAGCTGGCCTTGAGCAGTCCGGCGGCCATCAGGCAGGTGAGGCCGATGATGCCCGTCAGCATTTCCGCGCCGTCGAGGTCCAGGAAGATAGCGGCCAGCAGAATGGCGATGCCGGCGGAGAACAGCAGGCCGATGCCGAGCAACGCGTGTCGCGAGAGCATCTGTCGAGCCAGCAGCTGCTGCGTCTCGTCACGCAGTTGCCGGATCTGCCGATGCAGGCTGTCGCGACGCTCGTCCAAGGTCGCGGCGTCCGGCATGGCGGGGGCCGCGGCAGTGCCGCTTCCCTCTGTCGCCGCTGCCTCACGCGCGGGCGCTGTGTCCTGGCCCGGCCGCCGGCTCTTCTTCTTCCTCGACTGCGCATCGCGGGCAGGTCCGGTAACGGTGGAAGCGGTCGACTCGTCGTCGCCATGCAGTTTGATGGTGGGTGGGAACGTTTCCAGATGTTGGCGAACGAATTGCAGGTTCGCCAGGTGGTGTCGCGTGGCGCGCAGGCGATGCGATGCCGCGCGGACGGCCGCGACCAGCGATGCCACTGACGCCTCGGACTCCAGCAGCAGGCGGCGGAAGGCGTCGTCGTCGTGCATGGATGCCGCGACGGATGCCGCGGCCGACGAGGAAAGGGCCGCTTCGCAGGCGGGCCAATCGGCCAGCAGCGCGTCCAGTTCGGTGGCGGCGGGATCCAGGGGGATCGGTTGGGCGAGCGGCTTGGCCGTTGGAGTGCTGGAGTTCAGCCGCACCGCGCTGGCCGCAAGGCGGCGAAGTTCGCGGAGCTTCGTGCGGGCCTCCTGAAGCCGACGCTCGATCCGCTTCAGACGCGCGAAATCCTCCTGCGATGCCGTGAACTCCGGCGGTCGCTGGTTCTCCAAGGCCAGGCAGCGATCGGAGAGGGTCTTTAGCGGCAGGGCTTGTCGCCGCGCGAGGAGCTCCGCCTGCACGCGCGCGGCCTCCGCCTCCCGGTGTGCGAGGGCCTGCGCGAGTTGTTCGGCCCGCTGTCGAGCGTGGAGCCAGCTTTCACGGAGCTTCAGGTCGCTGAGGCTGGGGAAGGAGGCCAACGGAACGACGGCCGAGGAAGTCTCCCCGGAACGGTTCGCGGCCCTGTTCGCCGCCCAAGCCGCCTCCTGCGCGTCGCGCCAGAGCGAGTACTCCGCCAGGTGTTGGTGCCACCATTGGCGATCGGCCGCTTCTTCGAGTTCCGGGAGATGCGAGCGACCGGCGTGGTCGACCGAGGTGGTGGGGCGGTTGTTCGCGTCCAGCACCGAGACGCGGGTCAGGATGCCGCGTTCATGAGGCACGAGGCAGGCGGCGGACAGACGCGGCGACACCATCGATGCGGGGACCCTGATGTCGGTCGCTTCCTCGGCGGGTCGCTCCGAATCCGCCCGGGGCGGCAGACGCTGGTCGCCCGCGATCACCGCCAGCCGTTGCCACCAGCCGCGACGCCGCCACTCCGAGATCCGATTGGCAGGGGGCATCAAGTCGGTGAACAGCGACCACCAGGACGCTTCGCCAAACGCGTCACGCGCCCGCAGTACCGATGGAATCGCCGTCTCCACCGCGGCCGCGTCGCCCGCATCCGCCAGAAGTTGCCGCGGGCCGAGCGTGGCGTCCGGCTGGCGCAGGCGGCAGAGGTCGAACGACTGCGTTTGATGGCGGGCAATTAACGAACCGCCCCGCGGCCGCGTCACCAGCCGGCGAATGCCACGCGGCAGTCCCTCGTTGCCCAGCAACGCGCCGATCGAGACGCCTAGCAGGTCGGCCGCCTGCGGGGATTCGACGCGCACTACGTTGGCCGCTTCGGCCAGACCGTGCAGCGCCAGGTCCTCCGCTCCGTCCCCACCTTCAAGATAACCGTCCAGAAAGAGGTCTTGGATCCACACGGCCCACATCCTTGTGCGTGTCCCACAAGCCTCCGGTCGCCTCGTCCTTCGTGCCGACCTGGCTCTGGAAGCATCCTAATCCAAGGCGCCCGTCGCTCAAACAGCAATCGCAGCAGTGATGGACCAGAAGCGGCTGTGAGCTGGCGAGTTGTGAGCTGGCGAGTTGTGAGCTGGCGAGTTGTGAGCTGGCGAGTTGTGAGCTGG
>CAZUJM010000242.1:0-9369 GCA_964620405.1 uncultured Pirellulaceae bacterium
CCTTGGATGGGCCGCGGACTCCAGCCTCTTGCGGGCGCAGGTGGCGGGCGGGTTCGCGGGTGCTGTGGAGCAGCCGACGGAGGCCGCCGGTGAGTGGCGGGCCGCGCCGGCGGATCCCGGTTCCGAATCCGGCTTCGGATCCGCCGAAGGGGCGGACGCGGAAGTCGGATTGGTGGCCGGTGAGGAGTCGGATGCCTCAGATACATCGGCTGCGACTTCCGGGGGCGGCCCGGCTTCTGGCGGTGGCGTGGGATTGCCGCCGACTCAATCGCCCGTCGCCACAGGCGGCACGAGCGCAGGTCAGGCCAACTCGGGAACGCCCGGACAGTACGTGCGTTCGCAGGAAAGTCGCATGCCCCAGGGCGGGCAGGTCTGGCGGGAGTACGATCTGCGACCCTATCTACGGCGCGTGCAGGGGCTTGAAAATCCGCAGCAGCCGCTCGTCGACTGGATTCTCCGCGAGACCGGGACAGATCGCTGGTTCGGCAGCACTGCGGGATTGTTGAGTGTCGAGCAGGACAAGTTGCGTGTGTACCATGTCCCGGAAGTCCAGGCGATTGTCGCGGGCGTGGTCGATCGGTACGTTCATCCGGACCTGCCCGGGTATGCCGTCTCCGCGAGGCTGGTGACGGTGGAAAGTGTCAACTGGCGGGCGGCGGCCTTGCCGATGCTGGAACCGGTTCGCGTGGAGACGCCCGGCGTCGAGGCTTGGTTGATGTCACGGGAAAACCTCGCCGTGCTTGTATCTCAACTGCGCCAACGGGTCGACTTCCAGGAGCACAATTCGGCGAGCGTGGAGATTGTGCATGGACAGTCGCATGAGATTGCCCGCTGGCTGCCGCGTTCGTATCCCCAGGGAGTTAGCTTGACCCCCGGCCGGTATCCCGGATACCAGATCCAGATGGGGCAGATTCGAGAAGGCTACTCGCTGCGGATCAGTCCTTTGGTCGCGTCGGACGCCCAGAGTGTCGAGGTGATGGTGAACTGCCAGGCGGATCAGATTGAGAAGTTTTCGCCGCTCACGCTGGACCTGCCTGTCCAGCCAGGCGTGCCGACGGGGCGCGTGCAGACCGAGGTGCCGCAGGTGGCCAGTTGGCGTTTGAATGAGCGTTTTCGCTGGCCGCTGGATCGGGTGCTGCTGGTGAGTCGCGGGGTGGTGGCCATGCCGGGCCTGCCTGGTAACGCGACGATTTTTGACCGGGTGATTCCCGCCGAGGCGCCGCGTGCGGATGTGGTCTTGGTCATGGACTGTCATCGTGTGGGCAATGTCGACGCCACCGCCGCACCGCTCAGTCCCCAGCGGGTCAGTCGGTTGAACTATCACGGTCGCTACTGAGTCGGCGGCGGGGTTCCCTCGACGCGTTTTCGACTGGCTATTAGAATTTGCGCGGGTTGGTGGGAGTGGATCGGTCGGGTGGAGGTGGGTGCGTCGGGTGCGAGGCGATTGTTTCCGGGGATGGAAGAAGAGGTAGAGCCGAGGATGAAGCGTCGCGTTGTGATAACCGGTTGTGGTGTGATCAGTCCGATCGGCAGTTCGCTGCAGGCCGTCTGGGATTCGCTGGTGGCTCGCCGAAGTGGTGTGGGGCTGATCGAGTCCTTTCCCACGGACTCGCTGCCGGCCAAGGCGGGCGCGGAAGTGCGGGACTTCACGGGGCATATCGACAACTTCGGGCCTCTTTCCGCGGAGTTGAAGAAGACGATTCGCAAGGGGCTGAAGGTCATGTGCCGCGAGATCCAGTTGGGGGTCGCCGCCACGCAGTTGGCGCTGGTCGATGCCTCGCTGGACCCCTCCGCGTTTGCCCCGGAGCGAATCGGCGTGACGTTCGGGTCGGACTATATCATGACGTTGCCCGAGGAGTTCGCGGCGGGTGTGAAGGCCTGTCTGGACGAGGCGGGTCGTTTTCAATGGCCTCGCTGGGCCGAGCAGGGAATGCCGCAAGTCACGCCGCTCTGGCTGCTCAAGTATTTGCCGAACATGCCTGCCTGCCATGTGGCGATCTACAACGACCTGCGTGGGCCCAACAACAGCCTGACGGTCCGTGAGGCCTCCTCGAATCTGGCATTGGCCGAAGCCTACTCGACGATCGTGCGCGGGTCGGCGGAGGTGGTGCTGACGGGGGCGACGGGAGGCCGCGTCCATCCGCTGCGAACGATCCATACGGCGATGCAGGAGGAACTCGCACAGGGCGACGGGGATCCCGTGTCGTTCTCGAGGCCCTTCGATCGACGCCGCCATGGCATGGTGGTGGGGGAAGGGGCGGCGACGTTGGTGCTGGAAGAGTTGGAATTCGCGCGGGCGCGGGGGGCGAAGATCCTGGGAGAGCTGGTGGGCCAGGGTGCGTCGGCCGTGCTGGCTCCGAACGCCGTCGCTCGTCGCGAGCGGTCCATGGAAAATGCCATGCGGGCGGCGTTGCGTTCCGCGGAGCTTTCCCCGGATCAGGTGGGCCATGTGCACGCCCATGGGCTCTCCACCCGGCATGCGGATGTCGAGGAGGCCCAGGCGATGGCCGGCGTGTTCGGCGATCGTCGCGTGCCGGTGGTCGCCGCGAAGAGTTACTTCGGGAACCTGGGGGCGGCCGGTGGCATGGTGGAGCTGCTGACCAGCCTGTTGGCGCTGGAGCATGGGCATCTGTTCCCGACGTTGAACTATGAGGAGCCCGACCCGGAGTGTCCGCTGGCGGTGGTCGTCGATGCCAACGTGCCCAGCGGCGACTCGGTGCTAAGCGTCAATGTGACGCCGCAGGGGCAGGCAAGCGCCGTGGTGGTTCGCCGCTTCGCCGCCTGATTGGGCGGACGCGGCTGCCGGCCGTTGTCGCCCTCGTCTTGAGCCCGCCTAGCCCCAGGGCTGCTCGTCGCGTCCCGAGGCGTTTTTCCTGCGCCCGGGCTTGGGCCGCTTCGGGCCTGTCGAGTCCGTGAGCGGGGCCTTGCCGTGCCGCGCCTTGCAGCGAGGCCCGCACCGCTGCGTGGCCCGCTGACGATCGCGGCGGGCGGTGTGGGCTCGCCGAGAGGGAGGTTCCCCGGAGCCGTTTGCACCTCCGAACGGACTTGTCGATGTTCGACCTTTGAAGCATCGTTGGCCGCGGCCGCTGTACTTCATGGTTGACACTGGTGGGGCACGCCATTATGCTGTCGGGATTCAGCATGTAAGTAAAGCTATGGTGTAGAAGGCTTTTCGCTCAGCGGGACGCGAACAGTCCACCAAGCGTTGTTCAGCCGGTAAACAGGCGATCTCCCTGCTGTGGCGGGGGGACGCTCCAAGAGACGAGCCAAACGGCCGCCAGGTGTCATGAACCCAAGCGAAATACTGCGAATCGTGGACGCGATTCATCGTGACAAGAATATCGACAAGGAGATCGTCTTCCAGGCGATCGAGTCGGCGCTGGTGTCGGCTGCTCGCAGGAACTACGGCGAGGAGGCTGCGATCGAGATCCGGATCGACCGGCAGGACGGTTCCATTCATGGGACCTGCGACGGGCGGGAGCTGGAGCCGGAGGAAACGACGGGCCGCATCGGCGCCCAGACGGCCAAGCAGGTGATCATCCAGAAGATTCGCGAGGCGGAGCGCGACGCGTTGTACGACGAGTACTTCCAGCAGATGGGGCAGATGATCTCTGGAGTGGTCCAGCGGAGCGAGGGCAAGATGACGACGGTCTCCTTGGGGAACGTCGAGGCGATCCTGCCCCGGGGCGAGCAGATTCCTGGCGAGTCGCATCATGTGAACGAACGCGTGCGGGCCACGGTGTTCGATGTTCGCAAGGAAGGCAGTCGCGTGAAGGTGGTCCTGAGTCGGACTCGGCCGCAGTTGGTGCAGCGGTTGTTCGAGCAGGAAATCCCCGAGATCGCCGACGGCGTGATCGAAGTGCGGGCGATGGCGCGGGAGCCGGGTTATCGGAGCAAGGTGGCGGTGAGCAGCGCGGACCAGCGCGTGGACTGCGTGGGGGCCTGCGTCGGCGTGCGTGGCAACCGCATCAAGAATATCGTGGATGAACTGTCGGGCGAGCGGATCGACATTGTCCGCTGGAACGATGACATGCAGGTGTTGATCCCCAATGCCCTGCAGCCCGCGGCCGTGGATGAAGTGATCCTCTGCAAGATGATGGGCCGTGCCATCGTGCTGGTCCGGGAAGACCAGCTGTCCCTCGCGATCGGTCGGCGCGGGCAGAATGTCCGCCTCGCCAGCAAGCTCTGCGGGTGGGACATCGAGATCATGACCCAGGATGAGTTGCAGGAGCAGATCGAGAGTGCCGTGGCCGGGTACTCGTCGATCGAAGGCGTGACGGAGGAGCTGGCGGAGCGACTCGTGGGCGAGGGGTTCCTCTCGTACGATGACCTGTCCGTGATCGAGCCTGACGATCTCATGGAGATGGGGGGGCTCGACGAGGACACGGTGGAAGCGGTCATTGAGCAGGCGGAGGCCAAGGCCGAGGAGGCCGAGCAGGCGGCGGCAGCGGAACGCCGACGTCAGCGGGAACAGGATCGAATTGAGAAGGCGACGGCGGAACTGGAAGCGTCTGGTGCCGACGGGGCTGTCAAGACGCCGCCTCCCCCCGCACCAGAAGGCGGGGCTCCCGAAAACGCTGAAGAGGGAGTGGAAGACGGCGGCTCGCCTGATAAACTGGACGACACAAACGGTTAACCCGGTGGCGGGGTTGATGCCGTTTGGAGGGACCCGGCTGTTCGGCTTTGCATTTCTGGTTCAGGCTGGCCGAGGCAGGTGGCGACTCTCCTTGGCTTGAGGCGGCGGATCGGACTCCGCTGCTGCAGTGGTGCCGGTTTCGTCAACGCGACCGCGCGGTGCTCGATCGGACTGCGGGTGGTGGCCCGCCGCGAAGTGCCTCTGGCAGCGGGAAAGGCCGGCCAGGCCGCGAGCTTGGCGGTCGTCCCGAAGGCGGTGCTCTGCGGGCGGTTCGCTTCTCCGGAGTCCTGTGCGGTGGATTTTGCCGCGAGGCGGGTTCGCCAGGTCATGGAGATGCTGGTGCTGAATTGAATCGAATTGGATCGAGCCGAATCGAAATCGAGCCGAATCGAAATCGAGCCGAATCGAAATCGAGCCGAATCGAAATCGAGCCGAATCGAAATCGAAATGGAATCGGGTTGGGGTGGATCGACGAATGTGGGAGACGTTCGAGCTCTGACTGTCGTCTGTCTTCGAGCAAGCAGTTTTGATTTGGAGAAAAGTCGGCCGTTCCCAGATGCTGAGTAGGTTCGCGGAATTCGCGGAGGACTGTTGTGCGGGGGTGGGAGACTGGGACGCTGCCGGGAATGACGCTGAAGCGTCGGCTGGTGGCTCGAGTGATGCTGGAGATTAGTCCCGTAGGTGATTGCCGGAGATAACTGATCGAATCGTGTGACCCGTGGGGTTCGACCGCGACGACAACGGATAGCTTGGTTGAAAAGACCGGGAGTAACGTTGGTGGTTAGGTCGGCTGCACGGAGGAGAGTGAAGAGAAGCGTAGTTGGAAAGATGCATCCGGCGGATGGGTTCGCCGGATGGGAGTCCCGGGCGAAGGCCGTTTGGGGATGGATGGGTTGGCCGCTGGCGAGAAGGGCGAAGTAGGCCCGTTCCGGTGGGGAGAACCGATCATGGTTTGAGAGCAACAGCGAGACGACCGCGCCCGATGCGCAGGCCTGAACGGGCGAGAGGCGGTCGCGATAAGCATTGAAGGAGGGCAGACGTGCCCATTCGGATTTACTCGTTAGCAAAAGACTTGAAGATCGACAGCAAGGAGCTGGTGGAACTCTGCGCGAAAGCGGGGATCACCGGCAAGGGGTCGGCACTGGCCAGTTTGACCGATGAAGAACTGGAGCGGGTGAAGACCTATTTGAAGGTGGGGAGCAAACCGGAGAGCGGGCCGTCGGCGGCTTCGCCACTCGAACCGGTTCGATCGGGCCTGACCAAGGCTCCCATGTCGCGGCCTCCCATGATGCGGCCTTCGGCTCCGGCCAAGCCGCCGGGAACGAAGCCGCCTCTGATTCGCAACCCTGCGGCCGCGGCCTCGCCGGGCGGACTGACGTCACGCGTCGGCTCGACGGCAGCGGATTCTGTGGCCCCCGAGGCTGTCGAGGTGGAGGATACGCGGGAGTTGCCGCCGACGGTGGAGACGCCTGTGGTGGAGACGCCCGTGGCCCCGCCGATGGCTCCTGCCGCCGAGACAAGCGGAACGCCGGAGACGCCAGTGGTTTCGACGCCGACCAAGGTCGCGGGGCCTCCCGCGGCAGGAACAGGTCCGGCACCGGTTCCCCCAAGCACACCGTCGTCCGCCGGGACCGGCGCGGCCGCGCCGCTGGCCGCCTTCACACGCGATAGCTACATCGCTCCCGGAGGCACTGCGGGTAAGCCGCGGATGCTGACGCCCCGCAGTGGCAAACCGCCGCTGGATATCAAACGCGAGAGCCGGGAGGCTTCGCGCCCGCCGCAGCGGCGGGAAACGGTGGTGCGGGTCGCTGCGATTCCGCAGTCCGGCCAGACGCCGCCGCCGGTGCGTTCGACGGAGCCGGCGCCTCAGAAGCCGATCATGACGTTGCCTGCGGACGCGATCCGCAATGCTCGATCGGGAAGTCGTGGGCCGCTGGAGCAGTTTACGAAGCAGCAGGACAAGAAGCGGGAGCAGCGTCCTGGCGGACCGCCGCGTGCACCCGCTGCACGCCCGCCGATCGTACCGCCCCTGGACGAGGAGGCCTTGGCCGCCAAGGCCGCGCGGGAACGCCGTCGGCAGAAGGAAACGCCGGGCGTTGTGGTGGAAGGCGAAGACGGGGAGCGTGACAAGAAGCTCGCGGCGATGGCCGGCAGCCGCACGGCTCGCCAGCAGAAACGACGGAAGACCACTACGGTCTCATCGCCGGAGGAGGAAGAGGTCGAGGTCCGCCGCAAGCGACGCAGGCTGACCCGCCTGGGCAATAACACAGCCGCGCCGCGGAAAGGAAGTGTCTCGGTGGAACTCCCCTGCACGGTTCGCTCCCTCTCGGAAGCGACCGGGGTACCGACGGCTGCCATCCAGCGTGTGCTGCTGCAGATGGGAACCATGGCCTCGATCAACCATGAAATCTCTCCCGAACTGGCCGAAATGGTGGCCGCGGAACTGGGCATGGAGGTGGAGTTCCGCCAGGCGGCCTCCCTGGAGGACCAGTTGATCGGCCGCTATGAGGCGATCGAGGACCGCGAAGAAGACATGTCGACTCGGCCGCCCGTGGTGACGTTCCTGGGACACGTCGACCATGGAAAGACTTCGCTGCTGGATCGCATCATCGGCATTAACGTCGTGTCGGGCGAGGCGGGTGGCATCACGCAGCACATCCGCGCTTACAAGATCACGAAGGGCGACCGCGAAATCGCCTTCGTGGATACGCCGGGTCACGAGGCGTTCACGGAGATGCGGGCCCGCGGTGCGCATGTGACGGACATCGCCGTCCTGGTGGTGGCCGCGGATGACGGCGTGATGCCGCAGACGGAGGAAGCCATCAGCCATGCCAAGGCGGCGGGAGTGCCGATTGTCGTGGCGCTCAACAAGAGCGACCTGCCGGGCGCCGATGCGAATCGGGTGCTCCAGCAGCTGGCCGCCAACGACCTGTTGCCGGCCGAGTGGGGTGGCGACGTGGAAGTCGTCAAGACTAGCGCGCTCACCGGGGACGGCATCGACGCGCTGCTGGAAACGCTGCTGTTGACGGCGGACCTGCACGAGTACCGGGCCAACCCGAAGCGTCCCGCCATGGGAACGTGCCTCGAGGCGGAGCAGCAGGGCAACCAAGGCGTCATGGCCAAGCTGATTGTCCAGAACGGGACGCTGTCGGTCGGCGACCTGATCGTGTGCGGCGGAGCCCATGGACGCATCAAGGCCATGTACGACACGCTCAATCCCCGCAAGAAGCTGGCCTCCGTCGGGCCCTCGACACCCGTCAACGTCACGGGCCTGGATATCGCTCCCGAAGCCGGCCAGGCGTTCTACGAAATGCAGGACGTCGCCGAAGCGCGTACCATCGCCGAACAACGGCAGATGCAGTCGCGTTCCAAGTCGCTGTCGGGGCGAACCGTTCGCGTCTCCTTCGAGGAGTTCCAGCGACGCATGGAGGAAGGTCGCCTGGGGCAGAAGCAGGAAGTGCAGATGCTGAACCTCATCATCCGCGCCGATGTGCGCGGGTCGATCGAGGCGATCCTGAAGGAGATGGACAAGCTGGCGCACGACGAGGTGGCCGTGCGCGTCTTGCAGGCGTCCGTCGGCGGGATCACGTCCGCCGACGTCACGCTGGCCGATGCGTCCGATGCCGTGATCATCGGCTTCAATGTGATCCCAGATGAAGCGGCTCGCTCGCTGGCCGATGAACGGGGCGTCGAGATTCGTCGCTACGACATCATCTACAAGGTGACCGAAGACCTGCGGGCGACGCTCGAAGGCAAGCTGAAGCCGGAATCTCGCGTCATGGAGCTGGGCCGGGCCCTGGTGCAGCGCACGTTCGTCATCAGCCGCCTGGGTACCGTCGCGGGCTGCCGTGTCTTGGCGGGAACCATCGAGCGGAACTGCCGCATCCGCGTGAACCGCAACGGACGCGGTATTGGCGAGTATCCGCTGGACTCCCTGAAACGCGAGAAGGATGACGCACGCGAAGTCCGCGAGGGATTCGAGTGCGGTATCAAGCTGTCCGGTTTCAACGACCTCAAGGAAGGCGACATCCTGGAAGCCTTCAAGATCGAGGAGGTCGCGCGGACGCTGTAATGAGTGGCGGACTGCGGGCTCGCGGCCATCCCGGCCCGGGCTCGCGCTGTCGATGCTCTTTCTCCTTCTCCAGTCCCCCGCCGAGAAACGACCCGCATGAGTTCCCGCCGTACGTTGAAGGCCGCTTCGGCCATCCGAGAAGTTGTCAGCATGGCGATTCTGACCGAATTGCGCGATCCCCGCGTCCAGAACGTCACCGTGACGGGTGTCGAACTGTCCGGCGACATGCGGAGCGCGAAGGTCTATGTATCCGTGATGGGGTCCGCCAAGGAGCAGGAGCTGTGCATGCACGGTCTGCGCTGCTCGGCCGGCTACCTCCAGAAACGAATCAACGATCGCATCGACACCCGCTACACGCCCCGGATCCAGTTCGAACTGGACCAGGGAATCAAGAAGTCCTTCGAGGTCGCGGGGATTCTCCGCGAAGTCCTGCCGAAATCCCCGGAGGCAGATGCGGAGGAGGCTGCGGACGACGAGCACGTCGACGATTATGACGACGAGTTCGATGACGCGTTGGACGAGGAGTTCGAAGAGGACGAGAGCTCGGGGGATCAAGACGCGGAGGATCAGGAGGGGGGCCCGCGGGCGACCTGACCGGTCCAAGATTCGTTCCGTGGGAGCGTCCGTGGCGACTCGGATCCCCGGGGAATCGATTGGCGAA
>CAZUJM010000243.1:0-9363 GCA_964620405.1 uncultured Pirellulaceae bacterium
GAGAAGGTCAAGGTGCTGCAGGCCGTGCGGCCGATGGCCGGCGCCGACTTCGCCACCAACACGCTTCGCGGCCAGTACCACAGCTACCGGCAGGAACCGGGCGTGCCGGCGGACAGCGAGACGGCCACGTTCGCGGCCCTCAAGCTGTATGTCGACAACTGGCGGTGGCAGGGCGTGCCCTTCTTTCTGCGGAGTGGCAAGGCCATGTCGTGCCGGACCACGCAGATCGTCGTGCAGTTCCGGCAACCGCCCCACAGCCTCTTCGCCGGCGACAAACGCGTCCTGTTCGACGCGAACCGGCTGATCATCCAGGTGCAGCCCGCCGAGGGTATTCAGCTGCAGCTGCAGTCCAAGGTGCCCGACGCCGGAATGCGGCTCCGCACCACCGATCTCGACTATCGCTTCGACAAGGACTACTCCGGAAAGCTGCCCGACGCCTACCAGCGACTGCTGCTGGACGCCGCGACCGGCGATGCCAGCCTGTTCGCACGCAGCGATGAGGTCGAGGCGGCCTGGGGGATCGTGGACCCGATCCTGGAAGCGTGGCGGAGCCCGGCGGCGCCACCGCTGGATTTCTACGAGCCGGGGTTGTGGGGGCCGGAGTCGGCGACGGAATGGATCCGCCAGCAGGGCCGCGAATGGTTTGACGTGTGTCCCGTCCTGCATTGAACGCCGGCGCGTCGGACGCAGCCTCGGACGCGGATCAGGCACTGCAGCGGACTGGGTGTCGCCTTGAGTTGGAGCTGCGTGTGACAAGAACTTGTCAGGGGGAGGACCGATCGTGATTCAGGAACGACCGCCATCGGGAAGCGAATCGGTCGGCTCGCCGCCGCCGCTGCGCGACCTCCAGATCGGCCGTGTGAAGATCGGCTTCCCCGTCGTGCAGGCCGCCCTCTCGGGATACAGCGACGCGCCGATGCGTCTCATCGCCCGCCGCCATGGCGCGTCGTATGGCGTCTGCGAAGTGATGCTCGACCAGTTCCTCGTGGCGGTCAAGGATCGCCAACGCAATCGCCACTTCCTCTGCATCTACGACGAGGAACGGCCCGTCGGCGGCCAGTTGATGGGGTCGGAGCCGGAGCAGTTCGCGGCCGGGGCAAAACGCCTGGTACAGGCCGGCTTTGATGTGATCGACATCAACTTCGGCTGCCCTGTCAAGAAGGTGCTCGGCCGCTGCCGCGGAGGATACCACCTGAGCCAGCCTCGGGTGGCGCTGGAGATCGTGGAGCGGACGCGGGCGGCGGTGCCGGCCGAGATCCCCGTGACGCTGAAGATGCGGCGTGGCATGGATGATACGCCCCAGAGCCGCGATCATTTTTTTGAGATCCTCGACGGCGCGTTCGCCTTGGGAGCGGCGGCGGTGACCGTGCATGGTCGCACCGTCGTGCAGCGTTATGAGGGGCCGAGCCGCTGGGATTTTCTCCGCGAGGTCAAGCAGCACGTGGGCGACCGGGTCATCCTGGGCAGCGGCGACCTGTTCACGGCGCAGGACTGCCTCGACATGCTCCAACAGACTGGCGTTGATGGCGTGACCGCCGCGCGGGGGTCGATCGGCAACCCCTGGATCTTTCAGCAGGCTCGCGCCCTGGCCGCCGGACTGCCGCTGCCGCCTCCGCCTTCGGTCGCCGAACAGGCCGCCTGCATGCGCGAACACTATCGCCTCGCCGAGGAACTCTACGGACCCCGCTGCGGACCGCTCATGCGGAAGTTCGGCATCAAGTACGCGGCGCTGCATCCCGAAGGCGAAACCGTGCGCGAGGAGTTCGTCCGCGTGGGATCGCTGGAGGACTGGGATGTCGTCCTGCGCCGCTGGTACGACGGATACTCGCCTGCCGCTTGAGCCCGGGAAGTTCGCCGCGGCCCGTGCTTCAGGATTTCTCCGCAGCCTGCTCCTCGTGCCAACGCCGCAACGCCGTTTCGGCTGCCGGCGTCCGCAACTGCTCCAGCGCCCAGGCACTCGCCGACTGCACCAAGGGCTCGACATCGCGGAGCCCCCGGCAGAGCGCGGTGATGGCCGGTTGGAACGCATCCTCGCCGGATGCTGGGCTGCCCTCGCGGGAAGGCGGAACGGCCGTGGCGGTGGAAAGCCGATTGCCCAGGGCGATCGCCGCGTTCCGCAGCAGGCCACGCCGCTTCGCCCGCCACAGGGGCGTTTTGCGAAAAAGCTCCCGAAACGTCTCGTCGGTCAGCTCGAACAAGTTCTCCAGGCGTAAATGTGACCAGCGATCGCTGGGCTCGAACGAAGGTTCAACGCTTTCCGGAACCCGTCGATTCCAAGGGCATACACTCTGGCAGATGTCGCAGCCGAAAACCCAGTCGCCGACCATCGGTCGCAGCGCGGCCGGGATCTCGTCGCGCAGTTCGATCGTCAGGTAGCTGATGCAGCGCGTGGCGTCGAGCACGCGTGGCTGGGGAAACGCCTGCGTCGGACAGGCTTCCAGGCAGGCGGTGCACGAGCCGCAGTGGTCGGCGGTGAACGGGTCGTCCGGTTCGAGTTCCAGGTCGGTGAGGATCGCCGCCAGGAAGAACCAGCTGCCGTGTTCGCGATGGAGCAGCAGCGTGTTCTTGCCGATCCAGCCAAGCCCTGCGAGCTGCGCGAACTCGCGTTCCAGCAGTGGCGCCGTATCGACGACGCCGCGCGCCGCGCAGCCGGGTGATTCGGTGCGCAGCCACGCCACCAACTGCTTCAGCCGACCGTGGATCAGGTCGTGGTAGTCGATGGGACCTTGGGCGTAGCGGGCGACACGGACTTCCGCGCGCGGAGCCGCTCCTGATGGATCGCCCGGATAACGCATGCCGAGCATCAGCAGGCTGCGGACTCCGTCCAGGATCGAGGAAGGATGCGCGTAAGCGTCCGCTCGTTCCGAAAGGTATCGCATCTCCCCGTGGTAGCCACGGCGGAGCCACTCCTGGAAGTGGTGGATGCCTGTGGGGGTCACGGCCGGGCAGATGCCCGCCAAGGAAAACCCCAGCCGACGAGCTTCGGATTTGAAACGCGTCGCGAGGTTCATGGCGTGGATTCACCGGAAATAGTGCGGAAGACGGGGGCAAGCAAAGTCCGCTGCGGTCGGTTGGGGGCCGCGTTGGCCTCGCTGGCTTGCGTTGCCCTGCCAGCGTGACTACCGTGGACCCTGGGCTCCCCCGATGGGATGGCCGTCACCGTGGGCCCGCTCCAAGGGAGGATGTCGCGATGCATGCAACGCTTTCGGGTCGGTTTCGAAGACTCACCCATGCCGCCCTGGTGGCGTCGTTCTCGTGGATGATGGCTTCGACCATGGTCGCGCAGGAGCTGCCGTTTTCTACGCCTGCCCTGCCCGGCCCTCTCTGGCCGACGACGGGAGGCTCTCCCTACTCGCTCGGCCAAGTACCGACTCCACCGTACTTCGCCCTGCATCCGCCGGTCTATTATAGCGTGCCCGTGCCACGGACCTACGGCTACAGCCCGTACGCTTATCCCGCGTCGATGGTGACGCCCGAGGTGGTTCGCGAGCCGGAGGTGATCGTGAATCCCCATGTGGAGTCGCCTGCCCGGCTGGATCGTCCCCGGCAGGCTTCGCGCGCGACGCAGCAGCCACTGGCGATCGACAACCCGTTTGTGCGCGCGGAAGCTCGCGCCGCATCGGGCGGCCCGCGTGGCGGCGCAGAAGGCACCGTGGAGCGGCCTGCCCGTGGTGGCCGGTTTCTCGTCCGCACGCGGCCCTAGTGGCTGAAGCTTGCGGCTGTCGAGGCAGCTAGCGGACGGGTTCGGCGATCGGGCTCTGGAACCGGGCTTGGACAATCGCAGGCGGGACGTTACCCTTCGCGGCACTTTGGGGGTCACGAAGGGAGTCGACGCATGCGAGTTTGGGGACTGATCTGTGGACTGGGAATGCTGTTGTCACTGGGATGCCAGGGACCGTCGCCGCAGCTGAACCCCTTTGTGCCTGCGGCCAGCCCTCAACTGCCGCCGCCGCCCACGGGAACTGCGGGGCGCACCGATCCCTACTACCAGCGACCCATGGCTGCGGCACCAAACGCCGGTGCGCCGAATGGAGCAGCGGCGCAGATGAGTGCCCTGCCCGCGGTTCCGACGGCCCGCTATCAGTCGACCGATCCGGTCAACAACACGGCCGCCCCCGCGCCGCCTCCGTCCAACTCCGGCGCCCAACTCGACTGGCGAGCCCCTGCGCCGGGTAGTCAGGTCGTACCCGCCTCCGGAACCTCCCCCGGCTGGCAGTCTCCGCCGCGATACTAGATCGGCACGGTGAACTGCGGGGCGCGAACTGCGGGCACTGTGAGCCGCGGTGCGAGCACACCCTGTCCAAGCCACTCGTTCGGATCGAGTGTCGAAGCCGCAGGATACTGCATCGCCCCCGGCCGGTCCGTGGTGGACGCCGACGACTGCCCGCACAACTCAGCGGGCGATGGTGCGCTCAAGCTGCAGTGGTCGTGGCGTCTAGAGCGGCAGCAGCAGCTGCTTGATCTCGCTCAGCAGCATGCGGATCTCGTTGTCGTACTCGGTCGCCAGATCCATCACGATCAGCTGTCTCAGGAACGCGGCGGCTCCCTCCTGCCGCATGCTCGCTTCTTCGGCGCTCGGGAAGCGACGCATCGGGTCGGGAGCGATCAGGCCGCGGCAGAAATTCATCAGCAGTTGGTTGCAGGAGATCTCCGCCGGCAGCAGCGACGGCAGGACGTGCGGCAGTTCCAGCTTCGCGGCCAGCAGTTCGGAGTAGTCCATCTTCGGCGCGAAGACCGGTTGTCCAGCCAGCATCTCGATCAGCACGTATCCGAGACTCGCCAGGTCGCTCCGCGGCGTGCACTCGCTGCCCTGCAGGACTTCGGGAGCCGCGTAGGTGGGCGTGCAGGTGCGGACCGGCGGCGGTTCATCGACGTGGAAGGCCGAGCCGATATCGACGATCTTGGCATTGCCCGTACACTTGAGCATCACATTCGCGGGCTTGATATCGGCATGCACGATGCCTTCGCGATGCAGGGCGGCGAGCGCGGCCAGGCATTCGCGGACGATCGCCACGGCGACGCCGGGTTTTACACGCGCCTGGACGGGGCCGGGCGCCATGGTAACCTGCGCGATCTGCTCCCATCGCTCCGCCGGCACTCGCTTGCGGACGTCATCCAGCAGTTGGTTGCTGAGCAACTGCCGCAGGTCGTACCCATCGACCCACTCCATCACCATCATGCGGATCCGGCTGCGATCGACGAAGTTGTGCACATCCAGCAGGTTGTCCTGTTGGATCTGGGCGACACGGGCACCGATTCGCGCCATCCGGCACATGGCCTCGTCGTACGCCCGCGCCGTCTCGTAGCGGGCTGGCGTGAAGAACTTGACGGCCACCGGCAGGGTGAAGTCGTCCGCGCCGCGCCGCTCGCTCAGATACACAACGCCCTGCCCTCCCTTGCCGAGCCGCCGGATCAGGTGGTGGTGCGTCGTCCAACTCAGGCGATGCTGCTGGGTGAGATGGTCATACCTCTCCAGCAGCTCCTTGTCTCCCGTGACGGCTGCCATGGGAGCTTCCACGCCGTCCAGCGCCATCGTCGGGGCAATATCCTGAAGGGTTGTGGTCATACGAAAGTGCCTGGGCGGTTGTGCCTTGAAGTGGCGCCATCTTAAGCCACCCCTTCAGCGCGGTCCAGTCGATCGCATCGATTGGTGTAGGCTGCGTCAATTGGGTGAGGTGAGTGGGATCGGTCGCCTGCGAGCCTTGAGCGTGCTGCGAGAACGCCACTCGCTCGGGCGGCAACGCGCGGTGCCAGCCCCGAAATACGATCAGCCTGATTCGCTTGGCCCAGTCCGCTTGGCCCAGACCGCTTGAGCCAGATTGAGCCAGGAGCTTTCGGGCCGATTCTCCTTGCCTGGTGCTGCCCGCCCTCGACTTGCTCGGCTGAGGATTCCCTAGCCGACCGTTGGGGATTTCGGTTTGAGCCCGGCATGATCCTCGGGACGCGGGAATCCCAGACGCTTGTCCACCTGATTCCAGAGGGGCTCCCCAGCTCGGTAACGCGCCAGGTTTTCACAGAAGAAGGTGGTTGTCACGTCGACTCGGTCCCAGGCTTGGGCTCCGATGTGCGGTGTGATCAGCACCTGGGGGAAATCCCAGAGCGGACTGGTGGCGGGTAACGGTTCCACCTCGGTCACATCCAGTCCGGCGGCCACGAGGTGGCCCGACTCCAGCGCCTGCACCAGGTCCGCTTCGCGCACCACCTGTCCGCGGGCGACGTTGACGAAGTAGCTGCCGGGCTTCATGCGGGCGAATTTCTCGGCGTCGATCAGGTGGAAGGTGTCGTCGTTCAGCGGCAGGCAAAGGATCACAATATCGGACTCGGCCAGCAGGTCGTCTAGCCGCGAGGCGGGCCACAGCTGTTCGACGTAGTCGGGTTTCTGGATGGGAAACAGATCCGTGGCCAGCATCCGGACTCGAAAGGTCGACAGCACTTCGGCCAGGCGCCGACCGTTGCCTCCGAAACCGACGATGCCCACGGTCTTGCCATGCAGGTCGTCCGTCGGCAGACGCTCAAAACGTCGCGCCTGCTGTCCGCGGAAGAAATCCGGTACGCGGCGAATGAGCCCCAGCAGCAGCGTGAGCGTCTGTTCGGCGACCTGGTCCGCGAAGAGTCCTGAGGCGCTGCTGACCACGATGTCCGAGGCGATGACTTCGGGGACAAGGCAGTGATCGAGTCCGGCGGCCGAAGACTGGATCCAACGCAGTCGGCCGGCCTTCACCACTTCATCCCAGGGCACCGGCACCTTGGCGTGTCCGCAGAAAAGATCGGCATCCAAGATCTCGCGCGCGATGCCTGACTGTCCCGCATCGACAATCTCGCAGTCGGGAGCCGCCGCCTGGATCTCGGCGACATGACGCGGTTCTACGGGATAGCAGAGGACAATTCGCAGCTTGTTCAATGGCATGTCGGGGACGCCTGGCTTACAATCCTGTTCCGTCAACGCACGCGGACCCTGACGCGGACTCCGCGGAGGTGCCGCAAGCACCGGTCGGCCATCCACTCCGGCACTGCGCCACGCTGGATTCTCGTGCCGTGCTGGATTCTTGGGCGGGGTTCGCGGCTCAGCACAGCATACCCGCGCGTCCTCGATGTACCTAGCTGGGACAGGCCGTTGGCTGGGTGGGAGCGCGGTCCCGCGATCGTTGTCGGCTCGCGCGGATCGGCGGAAGGGTGACGGGGGCGCCCCGTCACCATCGAGCTGGCCGCCGTGTAGGATGGTCCCCGGGTGCCATGGCCTTGGCCGCACCCGATCGCGCCGTTGGGGGAAAAGCCTACCCGACGCGGCCGATCCTGCGAAAATAGCCGCAACGCGGGAGTTCCGGGCGGTTGTCGGCCGGGAAGGTTAATGCCCGTGCGATGGCTCGATGGGCGGTGATGCTCGGTGATGGCAATGGCGAAGGCAGTGGTCGTGAAGACGGATGAGCTGGTGCGTGGAAAGGGACTGGGTGGAGTTGTGTTGCGGGAGAGGCTGACGTGGGCGAGTTGGTGGGGGCAGCCGTGCGGGGGACGCGAGGTGGTGCGTCTGGCTTGGCCGCTGGTGTTGTCCACGGCGTCCTGGACGCTTATGCATTTTCTCGACCGCGTGTTCCTTGTCTCCTATTCCACGGACGCCTTCGCCGCCGCCTTGCCGGCGGGCATGTTGCACTTCACGATGCTCTGCTGCCCCATGGGAATCGCCGGGTATGTGAATACGTTCGTGTCGCAGTACCACGGAGCGAACCGGCCGGCGGGGGTGGCACGCGTGGTCTGGCAGGGCTTCCTGCTGGGGCTGGCCTCGATTCCCCTCTTTCTCGCGACCTGGCCGCTGGCTCCTGCGCTGTTCCGGATGGTCGGACACGAGCCGGCGATTGCGCGGGAGGAGATCGAATACTTTCGAGTGCTGGCGTTTGGCGGAGGCGGCGCGGTGATGGCGACGGCGCTGGCTTCGTTCTTCACGGGACTGGGCCACACGCGCGTGGTCCTGCTGGTTGACCTGTTCGCGGCTCTGTTCCACATCGGCGTGAACTACCTGCTGATCTTCGGCAAGGCTGGATTTCCGGAGTGGGGCATTTTCGGCGCGGGGCTGTCCACCGTGCTCTGTCAGTGGCTGAAGGTGGTCTGCTATCTGATGATGCTGCGAATCGACGAGTTTCAGCGGCCCTATCAGTTCTGGAGCGGTTTCCGGTTCGACTGGCCGCTGATGCGCCGACTGCTGCGCTATGGCGGGCCGAGCGGTGTTCAGCAGCTGCTGGAAAACATCTCCTTCACGCTGTTCCTCTTCCTGCTGGGGTCGCTGGGGGCGACCGAACTGGCGGCGACCAACGTGGCGTTCAGCGTGAACTCGCTGGCTTTCGTGCCCCTGCTGGGAATGGGAATCGCCGTGAGCACGTTGGTGGGGCAGCAATTGGGCGCCGATCGGCCGGACTATGCCGAGCGGGCGACCTGGACGGCGCTGGCGCTGGCCCTGGGCTACACGGGCTTCATGGGCCTCCTCTACCTGGGCCTGCCCGACCTGATGCTGGCCGCGCACGCAGCGGGTGCGGGCGACTCGTTCGAGTCGCTACGCGCCACCAGCGGTGTGCTGCTGCGGTTCATCGCCCTCTACTGCCTGTTCGACGCCACGCACATCGTCTTCGTCAGCGCGCTGAAGGGAGCGGGCGATACCCGGTTTGTGCTGCGAGCGACCCTGCTGATCGCTCCCCTGCCCGCAGTCCTTAGCTGGTTCGGCCTGCATTTCTGGGGCTGGCGTCTGTTTTCGTTCTGGGTTGTGCTGACCGCATGGATCTGCACCCTGGGAGTGGTCTACTGGGCGCGGTTCGTCTGGGGGCCCTGGCGACGGATGCGGGTCATCGAAACGGAGCCCGGCGAGTCGGAATTGGATGAGCCCTTCCTGACTGCCGATGGCATGGCGGCTGGCGAATAGGCGAAGGCGGCCGATCGCTGGAATCGGGTTCCCCAATTCGTCGCCGCCGGCATGCTTCCGCGGGCGGGCAGTCGATCGTGCGGACCTTGAGGCCTAACTCGCGGACCTTCCTCGGAACCTTCCCCCTGATACGCCTTGCTTCCCTGGTTGCCCCAACGTGTTATCTCCCTGAAACGCTTGGGTTTATCCTCGGTCGCGGACGAGAAAGACGCTGGACGCAGCTAGCGGGCCTGAGTTAAGATGTGCCCTGCGGTCGACCGGGGAGCTTGCCCAGACATTCAGGGCAGGCGCCGCCGTGCGATTCGGCCGCCCATTCGATTGGCATCGAGGGTCCGCTGCTGAGGCTGCGAAGGTCCTCGTTGCGGCCGGGCGCCGGAAGCCGATGAGCTTCCTCTCGACCCGGGTGGCGTTGGAACTTTGGCACGGTTTGGGTTGCAAAGTCTGGGGCGCAGGGTCTG